>NZ_JCAHZR010000007.1:0-127887 GCF_059415125.1 Sulfurospirillum sp. HTRB-L1 | reverse complement strand
AAAGATTCTTCTTCATCCAAAGATTCTTCTTCATCCAAAGATTCTTCTTCATCCAACACAAGGGGGGCTAGAGGTGTTTCTTTGGTGTCTTGCATGCCTTCAATCTCTGCAAGCAAGGCATCCACATCCTCATCTTCTTCTGCCAACGTATCTTCAAACATAGACGTATCTAGTGGCGCGGCAAAATCGAGCTCTTCAAGCGCTTCATCGTTTTCTAGCAGCCCTTGCACTTCCTTCACATCTTCGCTATCAAGCACGCCTGAATCTCCCCAAGAAACCTCTCCCTCATCAAAAGAGAGCGTCTCTTCATCGCCCACCACATCCTCAAGGGAAGGAATGGACTCTTTTTCTGGCGCAGCTGTCTTTGTCTCCTCAAAGGCCTCTTCATCAAAATTTCCAAGTGTTGCAAGGCTCTCATACGCATCCGCTTGCGCGTCTTCCTCTTCTTCTTCAAAGGCAAATCCAGGCACGTCTAGGTCGATCTCTGAGCCCTCGTCTTCTTCTGACTCTTCTGCGTCTTCCTCAAAGCCCTCAAATAAAGCGTCATCTTCAGGAAACATGACTTCCTCAACACTCAGTTGGCTTTCGATTCTTTCCACCATAGCAATAAAATCCGTTGGCAAAAAAGGCTTTTCTAAAAGGGAGTCCATGCCTTCTGGCTTGTGGGTATTGCGTGGCCCCACGTAGACAAAATGGGTAGAAAAACCCTCTTGGCGCATTCTTTCCACCATAGCAGGGTTGTACACATCGCTATCGATAAACACGATACCATAGGGTGCCTTTTCCAAAGAGTCTATCTCGGAAACTTCCGTAATCTCATAGCCTAACTTTTGGACACTTAAGCCGATTAAACGTGAAACTGCGGGGTTTGTATTGATGAGCAGAAGGTGCATGGATTCTCCTAGATTCTAGTATCCGAACAAAGACATAGTCCGTAAATTTTAGTCTAATTAACATTACGTTTGCATTAACACCGCCAAGGCATCAATAAGTCTAATAAAAAACCAACGGCAATGCTTCGAGGACGCCAACAATTTCGCGTCTAAAGACGACCATTATTGAGCTAAGTGCAGCAATCATCACCACATACGCTAGCATAATCTTAATGGGAAACCCCACGACTAGCAAGTTAAACTGGGGCATGGTTTTCATCAGCATCCCAAAAATTAAATCAGAAAGCAAGGAGACGGCCTTAACGGGAAAAGAGATAATAAACCCAAATAAAAACATCCCAAGCACCCCCTTGCTAATATATTCCCACATATCTAAGGTGGGGTAAAAAGCGCCCAAAGGAAGCTCTCCAAGGGAGTAGTGGTAAAACAAAAGCATCAAATGGTGCCCGTCAAATGCCAAAAAAAGTGTCAACGCCAACAAGCTTAGCATTTGGCTCATCAAGGGGATACTCACGCCCGTTTGGGGATCTATCACGTTGGCCATGGTAAAGCCCATCACAAAAGAGATTTGTTGCCCGGCAAGTTCTAGCATCGCAAAAATCAAATAGACCAAAAGCCCGGCCATAAATCCGAGCATCAACTCCATCACTACAGCAAACACAAGTTGCGTAAGGGTGAGTTCAAAGGGAGCCAAAACCGCGTAAGGAAAGAGGAAGATAGTTAGAAACAGCACCATCGCTGTTTTTATTTCAACAGGAATGCGCATGTGGTTGAAAAAAGGGAAAAAGGCAACCAAACCACTCAAACGCACAAAGAGCAGGAAAAAGCGAATGACGTTTTCCTCTCCCATATACTGGACAAATTCCATGTTATTGCTTTACAAGTGTTGCATTTTCCAAGGCGTAAACACGGTTGCACCGCTGTGCCAAAGCAGCATCGTGGGTGACCAGCATCAGCGCGGCATTGTGGGATTGGATGTATTCAAACAACACGTCCATCACTTCACGAGCGGTTGCTTTATCAAGGTTTCCCGTAGGTTCATCGGCAAAAATAACCCGAGGTTTTTTTGAAAGCACCCGCGCGATAGAAACGCGTTGTTGCTGCCCGCCTGAGAGTTCGCCGATTTTTTGCCCCAACACATGCGCAATCCCTAAGCGCTCCAGCAACCCTTCATCAAGGGGGGTTTGAGCCAATAAAGCGGAGAGTTCGATGTTTTCTTTGGCAGTAAAACCCTTAAAAAGGTAGTGGGATTGGAAGATAATACCAAGCTTTTCGCGCCTTACATGTAAGGCATTGCGCGCGCGCGAACCGTACAAGGGCGCGCCCTCAAAAAACACTTCACCGCTATTGGGCGACAAAAGCGTCGAGCAAATGTGTAAAAGGGTGGATTTTCCGCATCCGCTAACCCCCACAATCGCCATGCTTTGGGTTGGGTCTAGGGAAAAAGAAAGGTCGTTAAAAAGGGGGTAGTCAAAGGCATGTGAGAGACCCGTGGCTTCTAAAAGTGCCATACCTCTCCTTCAGGAAAAAAGGGGCGAGAGAGAATCTCGCCCCCTAGGGGGTTAGCCAATCTGTGCGGCTACTTCAGCGGCAAAGTCTTCTTGTTTTTTCTCAAGACCTTCACCAAGTTCAAACCGTACGTATTCTACCAATTGGATTGTTCCGCCAAGCTCAGCCGCTTTTTCAGCGACCACTTGGGCGATGGTTTTTTTATCGTCCATCACGTAAAATTGGTTTAAGAGGGTAAATTGTTGGTCAAGCTGGGTGTTGTCCGCAATAAAACGCTCAAGTTGACCAGGAACAATTTTGTCCCAAATCTTCTCAGGCTTGTTTTGCGCACGAAGTTCCGCTTTGATAGCCTCTTCCGCTTGCGCCATGATGGCGTCTGTGAGTTGCAAACGGCTTCCGTATTGGGGCACTTTTTTCAGTGGCTTACCAAGACGTGCGTACTCTTCGTTTGTTTTTTCAATATCCGCAATCAGTGCTACGGTTTCTTTTTCCACAAACTCAAGCTCAAGGGCATCGTGACTGAGGTAAAGAGGTTTCATAGCGGCTGCGTGCATACACAAGCTTCGGATAAATTCCGTCGCTGCTTTCGCGGTTTTTTCGCTATCACATGCTGCTGCGATGATAACGCCCACTTTGCCGTTGGAGTGCAAGTAGCCGTTTACTACGCCATTTTCGCCAGCTACTACCGTGGCAAAACGGCGCACTACCAAGTTTTCACCAATGGTGGCGATTTGCGTGTTAAAATACTCTTTAAAGTTTACGCCGCCAATAGTAGACTCCATCAACTCTTCTACCGTTGAAAACCCACTTGCTTGAATATGCGAAGTGGTTTTTTGTGTCAATGCTTGAAAGTTTTCATTCTTTGCTACAAAGTCAGTTTCGGAGTTGATTTCACTCAGGGTTGCCACTTTGCAATCCCCAGAAATTTCTACGCTCACCAAGCCTTCGCTTGCTAAACGGTCTGCTTTTTTTGCTGCTTTTCCAAGGCCTTTTTCACGGAGCAAATCCACTGCTTTGTCCATGTTTCCTTCTGTTTCAGCCAATGCATTTTTACAATCCATCATCCCCGCGCCCGTCATCTCGCGCAGTTCTTTTACCATTGCTGCAGAAATTGCCATTACGCGTCTCCTTTGGTCTCGTCTTCTTCACTAAAAAGTTCTTCGTCTGAAGTTGCTTCGTCAATAATCTCTTTTTTCTCATCATCGCTCACAACGGCGTCCTCTTCACTCACTGCGTCTTGGGCACGAATCTCTTTACCCTCGATAATCGCTTCACACATTTCTTTACAAAAGAGTTGGATGGAGCGAATCGCATCATCGTTGCCAGGAATAGGGAAATCTACCACGTCAGGGTCACAGTTGGTATCAAGGGGGGCAACCACAGGAAGGTGCAAGCGGTTGGCTTCTTGAACGGCAATTTTTTCTTTCACGGTGTCGATAACAAAAATCATGTCAGGCACGGTTTTCATGTTGCGCAAACCGCCAAGGTAGTTCAGCAATTGCTCTTTTTTACGGCGAAGCATCAAGGCTTCTTTTTTAGTCAAAAGGTTGATTGAACCGTCTTCTTCCATTGCTTCAATTACTTCAAGTTTGCGAATAGATTGTTTAATGGTTTGGAAGTTGGTGAGCATTCCGCCCAACCAGCGGTGATTTACATAAGGCATACCGCATTTTTCAGCGTATTCTTTAATGGCTTGGCTGGCTTGTTTTTTGGTGCCAACAAACAATACGGTTTTACCCTCCGCTGCTGCGTCACGCACAACAGTGTAGGTATAGCGAAAGTATCGCAACGTTTTTTGAAGGTCAATGATGTAGATGTTTTTGCGTTCACCGAAGATGAACTTTTTCATTTTTGGATTCCAGCGTCGTGTCTGGTGTCCGAAGTGTACCCCGCATTCTAGCAGGTCTTTCATGGTTACCATGATGTCTCCTTAGTGGGCTTTGCCCGAATTTTGGTTTATCCGCCACACCCCTTAACAACCGAGGTTGCAACCGTACAAGGATTGGTGTGTGTGAGATTGAGCCGTGATTTTACTCAAAATTAGTTTAAGGTTTACTTTTATCGAGAAAAAATACGAAGTCACTAGGTTTACAAGGGCTAAAGAAGAGACTACCCATCACTACTAAGTTGGGCAGCATTTTGGCTTTGCACAAGCCATTCTAAAACCTTCGCCACCTCTTTACACGCGCTTGAAGAAAGGGTACAAGGAGGCACGGTGGTGTCACACAACATCGCGGCTAGGTCTGGATTTTGAAACAAAGCCACATCGTATTTGCGCGCTTTTTCCACAATGCCTTGCTCAAGCTTGTCGCGCAGGGCGCTTGAAGCCCCCATGGCGTAGGTTTGATGGGCGGTTTTTTTATTTCCCACACCCGCTCCTTTGCATAATAATCCCCGCTTGGCGCCCCGTCACCCCTTCCCGTCGGTAGGAAAAATAGCGCGCGTCGCAACACGTGCAAGGCGCATCCGCGTCCACATGTCCTACGCCCAAGCGCGCTAATTGGTCTTGCACAAGGGCGCGCAGGTTCAAATAACGCCCACTTAAGTAGGCCGAAAACTCTTTTTGGGCCAAGGCCAAGGCCTCGCCACCAATCTCATAACAACACCCCCCAATACTTGGCCCAAGGTGTACATGTAACGAAGCAGGGTCCACTTCAAAGGTGGTTTGCAATAGGCCAATAGCGTGGGGCACAATGCCACCAAAGGCACCCGCGCGGCCTACATGTAACGCCCCGATGACTCCTTTGAGAGGGTCATGCAGCAATAGAGGAATGCAATCTGCCACCAAGACCATCAAAGCCACCTCTTTTTCTTTGGTGATAAGCCCATCACACGCGGGAAATGTTTGCGTACCCCGCCCCTCAACCACACGCACTTGCGTACCGTGCACTTGTTCCATGCTTGCCACGTGAGGCAAGGAAAGTGCCTTACATGTAAGGCGTCTGTTTTCCTTTACATGTAAGGGATTATCCTTTACATGTAACGCAAGGTTATTGGTGGCATATGGCGAAACGCTCACTCCGCCGTATCGGTTTGTAAAATGGACTAATACAGGCGCATCCAATGCTCCACCTCTTCCCATCCTTGTTGTTTGGCGCGATTAAGCATGTGGTGCAAGGAGCGCACCAACATATCACTCTCCACATTCACCCGTCTTTTGACTTGGTACGAAGCAAGCAAGGTATCTTTGAGCGTCAAGGGGATAAGGGTAAGTCCAATGCTTTTTTCATGCACCGTGTTAATGGTCAAACTCACCCCATCAATCGCCACACTGCCTTTGGGAATCATATACACCATCATCTCAGCAGACATCCCGATTTCCATCTCCAGGGCGTTTCCTAGCATGGAAGTGCGCACCACTTCGCCAATCCCATCCACGTGCCCTTGCACAAAATGCCCATCGAGTCGGTCTCCCACTTGCATCGCAGGCTCAATGTGCACCTGGCCTTTAAAATTTTCATGGGCCACATGGGCGCGGGTTTCGGGTGAAAGTTCCACGGTAAAGGTTCCTTGCCCCAGACTCATGGCCGTTAAGCATGCGCCATTGACCGCGATACTGTCGCCTATTTTTGGTTGATACTTTGCCTTAAGTGTCAAGGTTTCTCCAGAAAATGAGACAACGCTTGCCATTTCTCGAATCAGGCCTGTAAACATGGTTTTCCCCTTTTTACAAAAGGCTCATTATACCAAAGATGTGGTATAATCCGCGTCCAAACGCAAAGCACGGGTGCTTTTAAAACACAGAGGCTAGGCGCTTCATTGAGATTTTTTGCATCTTCACAATGCTCATAAAGCAACATCTTTTAGGAACTACCATGAAATACGAAATTATCGTCGTAGGCGGCGGACACGCAGGCATCGAAGCAGCACTTGCCAGTGCGCGCATGGGGAAAAAAACCCTTCTTATTACCATTTTGGCTGAACAAATCGGAGCCGCAAGCTGCAATCCTGCTATCGGAGGCCTTGCCAAGGGGCATTTGGTCAAAGAACTTGACGCTCTTGGCGGCCAAATGGGCTTAACCACCGATGCCACGGGGATTCAGTTTCGTGTGCTTAACGAATCCAAAGGACCCGCCGTGCGCGGTTCGCGGGCGCAAATCGACATGGACCGCTACCGCGTCGCCATGCGCACACTTGTTCTTAACACCGAAAACCTCGACGTCGCCCAAGAAATCGCCGAATCCCTCACCAGTAAAGACGGGTGCGTCACGGGGGTCATTACCCATCTTAAAAACCACTACCACGCCTCCAAAGTTATCCTCACGACAGGAACCTTTTTGCGCGGACTCATTCACGTGGGCGAATTTCGCCAAGAAGCCGGGCGCGTGGGCGAATTTGCCGCATACCACCTCTCAGAATCACTCAAAAGCCTTGGCCTAGAACTGGGTCGCCTTAAAACAGGAACCTGTCCTAGGATTGATGCTAAAAGTATTGATTTTTCGAAGATGGAAATTCAACCTGGCGACACCCCTCCTGCGCCGTTTAGTTTTCGCACCAACAAGGCTGACTTTGCGCCTACCCAATTGCCCTGCTACATCACCTACACCAACGAACGCACCCATAGTATCATTGAGGGAAATTTTTACCGTGCACCCCTTTTTACAGGACAAATCGAAGGAACTGGGCCACGTTATTGCCCGAGCATCGAAGATAAAATCAACCGATTTCGTGACAAAGAACGCCACCATCTTTTCATCGAACCCCAAACCCTAGAAGCCACTGAATACTACATCAACGGCCTCACCACTTCCTTGCCACCCGACACCCAACTGGAAATGGTACGCAGCATTAAAGGGATGGAGAATGCCAAGATTGTGCGCTATGGGTACGCTATCGAATACGACTACATCAACCCCACACAACTCTTTCACACCCTAGAAACCAAGAAGGTACGCGGCCTTTACTGCGCCGGCCAAATCAATGGCACCACCGGTTACGAAGAAGCGGCGGCACAAGGGTTGATGGCAGGGATTAATGCCGTGTTGAGCTTAGAGGAAAAAGAGCCTCTCATCTTGCGCCGCAACGAAGCGTATATCGGGGTCATGATTGATGATTTAGTCACCAAGGGCACCAAAGAACCTTACCGCATGTTCACCTCACGCGCCGAATACCGCTTGTTGTTGCGCGAAGACAATGCCACTTTGCGCCTTGGGGATTACGGGTACAAACTGGGTCTTATTGATGAAGAAAGTCATAAAAAAACACTCAAACTCAAAGAACAAACCGCCCTTGGATTGCAACTGCTTCACGAACGGTTTATTTCTCCTTCCAAAGAAAATACTGCCCTTTTAGCTTCTATGGACGAAGAGAGCGCCAAAGACCACATGTGCTTACAAAAAATCGTGGCGCGCAAAACCTTTACCGTAGAAAAACTCCCGCTACTGCTGCTTGAAGCACAAGATTTTTCTTCCGAGGCGTGCGCACAGATTGTCGTCGAAGCCAAGTATGAAAATTACATCCAAAAACAGCAAGAACAGATCGATAAAATGAGTACTTTAATGGATGTTAAAATTCCAGAAGGGATGAATTTTAGCGTCATTGGTGGCTTAAGCAATGAGATCAAAGAAAAGCTTTATGCCATCAAACCTTCCACCCTTTTTGCCGCAAGCCAAATTGGGGGAATGACGCCAGCAGCCCTTGATATTTTGCATATCTACATCAAGATGGATTCTAAAGATTAATAAATATCATTAAATAATTTTAATCAATAACCATTTTTTAGCACATTTTTTTGCTATACTTTTGCGATAAGATGGGGTAGTGGGAAAAAGCATAGTAACAGTTTGATGACATTTCAAGAAAAAATGACGTAAGTCAATGAAAGTTTAATAATCTGTTGGCTAAAATCACCCCTAAATCTTAAACACTTACGAAAGGAAGACAATGGCTGTTGAGCAAAGTAGACGAGACTTTCTTGGCATGGCATTCGGCGGGGTTGCTGCGGTTGGCGGCGTCTTTGCCTTAGGTGCTATGAAGGCTACTTGGGACCCCCTCCCAAGTGTTATCTCTGCGGGTTTTACAACCGTAGATCTTTCGCCCATGGAGGTAGGAGAAATCCGAACACTTGAATGGCGAAAGAAACCCATTTTTATCTTAAAAAAAGATGAGAAAATGGAAAAAAATGCAAGCCGCGATGTGGTGATTGATGATGCCCATTACACCGTGGTTATTGGCCTGTGTACACACCTTGGCTGTATTCCTAGCTGGAGGCCACGCACACAAGATTTCCTTTGTGCTTGCCACGGCGGTGTGTTTGATGCCAGCGGCGTCAATACGTTCGGCCCACCACCTCGACCTCTGGATATCCCTCCATTTAAAATAGACGGTACAAAGCTCGTACTCGGCGAAGAAGGCCCAGAATACGCAAAGCTTACCGGCAGCGCATCCTAAGGAGAATAACCAATGGCACAGTTTGAAAAAGCAAACGGTATTGTGGACTGGCTTGACCAACGATTGGCAGTTAGAACACTGGGTAGAGTGTTGATGACAGAATATTGGATTCCAAAAAATATTAACTTCTTGTGGGCAATGGGAGTTGTGTTAATTACCCTCTTTTTACTCTTAGTTGTCTCAGGAATTTTTCTCTTAATGTACTACAAACCTGACGTGCATCAAGCCTTTGATAGCGTCAACTACACCATCATGCACGAAGTAGCGTACGGATGGTTATGGCGACACATTCACGGGGTAGCCGCTTCTGCAACCTTTTTGGTGATTTATATCCACATGCTAACGGCCATTTATTATGGTGCGTACAAAAAAGGGCGTGAGGTGATTTGGATTAGCGGGATGATGCTTTTTGGTATGTTTTCTGCAGCAGCCTTTAGCGGTTATATGCTTCCTTGGGGCCAAATGAGTTACTGGGCAGCTCAGGTTATCACCAATCTTTTTGGTGGGGTACCGGTTATTGGAGATGCGTTGGTTGTGTGGATTCGAGGGGACTTTGCTGTTGCAGATGCAACCCTTACCCGCTTTTTCATGCTCCATGTTCTTTTGCTTCCTTTGGTCATTATGCTTGTTATCGTCATTCACTTTTACTCCCTACGTCTTCCGCACGTAAGTAACCAAGCGGGCGAAGAGCTTGACTTTGACCTAGAAGCAGAAAAGTACAAAGCGGGCAAGAAAAAAGAGTCTAAAGTGGTTCCTTTTTGGCCCATGTTTCTCTCTAAAGACTTTTATGTTGTCTCAGTGTTTATGGTTTTCTTCTTCTATTTGGTAAGTTTCCATTTTAACTTTGCCATGGACCCCATTAACTTTGAACCTGCCAACGCCATGAAAACCCCTGCGCACATTTATCCCGAGTGGTACTTTTTGTGGAGCTATGAAATATTGCGTGGTTTCTTCTTTGATGTTGGACCCATTTCGGCTGCAGATATTGGCTTGATGGCCTTTGGTTTTGCCAACGTGGCCTTTTTCTTACTTCCCCTTTTGGACAAGAGTCCCGTGGTTGCTCCTGCAAGCGAACGTGGTAAATTTAATATTTGGTTTTGGGTGCTCATCGCAGACATGATTGTTCTTACGGTGTATGGAAAACTTCCCGCAACGGGTGCTAACGCATGGGTTGGCTTTTTTGCCTCCATCGTGTTCATTGCTCTTTTTGTGGCCCTACCCTTTATCACCAAAAATGAAACAAGACGAGGTGCCTAATGAAAGAATTAAAAATTTTAGCCGTGGTGGTCTTTTTAACAGCTGTGGTTTACATTGGCGTTGAGCCATATGCGCACACCAAACTCCACCCCGCCGTCGCACCTGCTGATTTTCAATTTCAAGATTTAGAAGCTTCCACCCAAGTGGGGGATGCGGCGCGTGGCGCAGAAGCTTTCATGATGGCAGGATGTGTCGGGTGCCATGGTTTAGAGTCTCAGGGCATGCCTTTTGGCATGGACAATCAAATGGCTTCCGCCTCTTTTGGTGTCGTGCCACCGGATTTGAGCACTGCTGGGTATTTGTATGATGAAACCTTTTTGGCTGCCTTAATCAAAAACCCCGCCAAAGCACTCATGGTAGAGCATAAATTTAGCGATACCAACCCACACCCCATGACAAGCTTTTATGGCCTAGGGGGCGACCTTGACCAAGAAGTAGCCGACATCGTGGCTTACCTAAAGTCTATCGCACCCGCATCCATGACAGGCGCGGAAGTCTTTGATGATGCATGTTTGCGCTGCCATGGCATTAAATACGATGGTGGAAAAAAGATGCCAACAGAAGTGGATGCGATTTTGGCCTACATGGGCACCATCCCACCAGACCTTTCTACCATGATTCGTGCACGTGGACACGGGTTTCTTGAAACCTTCATCAACAACCCGCAAAAACACCTTGAGGGAACCTCAATGCCCCGCGTTGGTCTTAAGCAAGAGGTTCAACTGCAAGTCGTGGATTATATGGAAAGTATTGGGGACAGTAAAAAAGCAGAACGCGAACGCGTAGGGCTTTATATTATGGGATATTTTGTCATCCTAAGTGTCTTTGCCTACCTTTGGAAAGCAAAGATATGGAGAGAGGTCTAAGGACTTCTCTTACATGTAAACCTCTTTCATGGGGTTTACATGTAATGGTTTTTAAAGGGGATTATTCTTCGTAGGCACCCATGGAGAGGATGCGCGCATAACGCGCTTGCAGCCGTGTCTCTTTATCCTGAGCATTAAGTTCTTCCAAGGAAGCAATCACATACTCGCCCAGTGCTTTTACCGCCGCGTCTTTATTGCGATGGGCACCGATAATGGGCTCTTCAATCACCGCATCAATCAAATTATACTGCTTTAAATCTTCCGAGGTAATCTTCATAGCCTTAGTAGCGCTTTCTTGTTTTGAGGGGTCATTCCATAAAATCGCCGCACATCCCTCGGGAGAAATCACCGAAAAGACCGAGTAGCGCATCATGGCAAAACGGTCTGCCACGCCGATGGCCAAAGCACCGCCACTGCCTCCCTCGCCAATGACCACAGCGATGCTCTTGACTTCCAAATCGCTCAGTTCATACAAGTTGCGTGCAATAGCCTCGCTTTGCCCACGCTCTTCCGCCCCAATGCCTGGATACGCACCGGGTGTGTCAATGAGAAAAAGTACTGGGATATCAAACTTTTCAGCCATCTTGGCCACGCGCAACGCTTTGCGATAGCCCTCGGGATTGGGCATTCCAAAATTGCGCTTGAGTTTGTTTTTAGTACCACGCCCTTTTTGCTCACCAATAACGATAATCTTTTGTTCTGAGAGGTAGCCCATGTAGCACACAATGGCTCCATCATCCCTAAACGCACGATCGCCGTGAATCTCATAAGCGTCTTTTAAAAGTGCACGAATATAATCAAGGGCATAAGGGCGGTCAGGGTGACGGGCAAGTTGTAATTTTTGGTAATCACTGAGGTTTTTGTAGGTTTTGGCAACCTCTTTTTCGAGGTTTTTTTGAAGAATTTCAACAGCATGGGTATCGCCTTTAATGCGAGCACTGGCGATTTCATCGTCAATTTGCTGAATGCTGCGCTCAAATTCTAAATAAATTGCCATACCTTCTCCTTAAACCCGCTTGAAAATCACTGAACCGTTGGTTCCGCCAAATCCAAAAGAGTTACTCATCACAACATCTAGTTTCATCTTCCGTGCTTCGTTAGGGATATAATCAAGGTCGCACTCGGGGTCTGGTGTCGTGTAGTTGATGGTCGGAGGAAGAATGCTATCGCGCATTGCCATCAAAGAAATCACCGCTTCAAGTGCACCTGCTGCGCCCAAGCAGTGGCCAATTTGCCCTTTAGTCGAACTCATAAGTGGCACAGAAGTTCCAAAAAGAGCCTTCACCGCGGCCGTTTCATTCTTGTCATTCACCGGCGTAGAGGTGCCGTGGGCGTTAATATAGTCTACTTTTTCCACTTTTGCCATGCCAAGTGCAGCACGCATCGCGCGGAAAGGCCCATCAAGGGTCGGGGACGTAATGTGGTGGGCATCACCACTCTCGCCAAACCCCACCAATTCACCGTAAATATGCGCTCCACGGGCTTTGGCATCTTCGTATACTTCAAGTACCAACGCAGCAGCCCCTTCACCCATCACAAACCCATCGCGGTCTTTGTCAAAGGGACGAGACGCACGCAAGGGGTCATCGTTGCGTGTTGAGAGGGCCTTCATGGCAGCAAAACCGCCAACGCCTACACCGCAAATGGTTGCCTCAGCGCCTACCACAAGCATCTTATCGGCCGCACCTACCATGATGGTTTTTGCCGCTTCGCTAATGGCATGGGTACTTGCCGCACACGCGGTAACGGAAGAGAGGTTTGGCCCTCTGATGCCATAATCAATCGACACCATCCCCCCCAGCATGTTAATAAGTGCAGAAGGAATAAAAAAGGGCGAAAGGCGTCTTGGACCACGGCTTTCTAACACAATAGCATTTTTTTCAATGGTAGGTAATCCACCAATTCCTGAGGCGGAACTCACCCCAAAACGCTCTGGGTCAAAGTCTGCAATCGCCGCATCGCCCATGGCTTCTTTGGCTGCTTTTAACCCTAGCTGAATGAAGCGGTCGGCTTTTTTTACCTCTTTTGCATCCATGACAGTCGTGGGATCAAAATCGATAATCTCGCCTGCAATCTTAACAGTGTGATCGGATGTATCAAACGATGTAATGCTTTTAATGCCACATTTGCCCTCAACGATAGCCTTAAAAGAACTCTCCTTATCCAATCCAAGGGAATTTATCATACCAATTCCAGTAACAACAACACGTCTCAATGAAAGCTCCTTAAACGAGGGGTTAGGGGGAATGCCCGCAAAGCGGGCCAAATATAGACTACTTGTTGTCTTCGATGTATTTTAGCGCATCACCAACGGTGATAATTTTCTCAGCGTCTGCATCAGGAATTTCAATATCAAACTTTTCTTCCAAAGCCATTACCAACTCAACAACATCCAGTGAGTCTGCGCCCAAGTCTTCAACAAACTTAGATTCTGATTTCACTTCATCCGGGTTAACATTTAATTGCTCAACAACTACTTCTTTGACTTCGTCAAGTAGTGCCATAGGGGACTCCTTAAAAAATTTTGCCTAATTCTATCAAAAAAACCTTAAAAGCCGTGCATTTTCCTTACATGTACATGCCGCCATTGACCTTAAGTACCTCACCTGTTACATAGGACGCATGGTCGCTGAGCAAAAAGGCAACCGCTTGGGCGATATCGCTAGGTTCGCCAAAACGCTTCAAGGGAATTTTCGCCGTATAGGCTTCTTTAATCTCTTGAGGCAATTTGTCTGTCATTTCGGTGGCGATAAATCCTGGAGTGACCGTGTTGTAGCGAATATTGCGCGCCGCGCCCTCTTGGGCGAAACTTTTGGTCATGGCAATCATCCCGCCTTTAGAAGCGGCGTAATTTACCTGCCCCGCATTGCCCGTTTCACCTACGATAGAGGCAATGTTAACCACCGCACCAAAGCGTTTTTTGCTCATCACCTTGAGTGCTTCGCGGCATCCAACAAAGGCAGAAGTTAGGTTTGCCTCTACCACTGAGGTAAACTCTTCTGTTTTCATACGCATAGCCAATTTGTCATTGGTAATGCCCGCGTTATTGACCAAATAAGCCAATTCCCCGTCGGCTTCGATAATGGTTTTAATGGCCTCCACATACGCTTCTTCGTTGGTCACATCAAACCCAATCACCGCCGCCCTTCCGCCTGCTTCTTCGATCTGAGCCTTGAGCGCGTCGGCAATCTCAGGCTTAGAGCGGTAGTTAATCCACACCTTAAGTCCCTGTGTGGCCAATTCTTTCGCGATTGCCTCGCCGATTCCTTTGCTTGCACCTGTAACAAGTACGTTAGTTCCAGTAAAACGCATGTTTCTCCTTTAGGTTAAATCAATGCCTCGTCCATCTCTTGAGGGATGGGGAGGTTCATGAGTGTTAAAATTGTGGGCGCAATGTTGCTCAAGCCCCCTGCCCTAACCTCGTGCACACCTTGGGCCATCACAAAACAATACACATCAAACAAGGTGTGGTTTGTCAAGCGCTCGCCCGAAGCATCTTGCATGGCTTCGCAATTGCCATGGTCACTTGTTAAGACAAGGTTATACCCTTTTTCTTGGGCCTTTTTGACAATCTTTTCCAATTGCGCGTCCACTGCTTCGACTGCCTTGATGGCCGCTTCAAAATTTCCCGTGTGGCCCACCATGTCGCCATTGGCAAAATTGACCACAATAAAATCATACGCTGCGTCCATGGCACTCAACACCGCCCCTGTGACTTCGGAAGCATTCATTTGGGGTTGCAAGTCGTATGTGGTGACCTTTGGGCTTGGAATAAGCACGCGCGTTTCGTTCTCTACAGGCTCTTCCACGCCCCCGTTTAAAAAGAACGTGACATGGGCGTACTTTTCGGTCTCGGCGGTGTGAAATTGCGAAAGGCCTGCCCTAGCAATCACTTGACTTAGGGTGTGCAAAGGGGCGGAGGCTTCAAACATCACAGGAAAAGGAAAGGTATTGTCGTATTGGGTCATCGTCGCAATATGCAAGGGTACAAAGGAGCGTGGAAATTCGTGAAAAGCTTCCACGCCCATCGCACGCACAAGCTCACGCATGCGGTCGTTGCGGAAATTGATGAAGATCACCCCATCGCCCTCCTTCATCCCTTCGTAGCCCTGAAAAGCCGTTGGCTCGATAAATTCATCGCTAATGCCCTCAGCATACATGCGTTCCATGTAGTGGCTAGGAGTTTCTCCTGTTTTGGGTTGCGCACTAACCATGGCGCGGTACGCTGCTTCGACCCGCTCCCAACGGTTGTCTCTGTCCATGGCATAAAAGCGTCCACTGAGCGACGCGATGGCCTCTTGGTGGGTCGCTTCAAGCCCTTTGACAAAACCAAGTCCTGAACTAGGGCTCACATCGCGGCCATCTGTGATGGGGTGAAGCCACACTTTTTTGCCTTGGCCGATGGCCAAATCTGCCACACCCAAAAAGTGCTCAAGGTGCGAATGCACCCCACCATCGCTTAAGAGTCCCACCACATGTATTGTATTGCAACGCTTAAAGAGCTCTACTAGCGCGGGATTTTTTTTAAGGGAACCATCCCCCAACGCCATGGAGATTTTCACCAAGTTTTGGTACAAAATCCGACCACTGCCAATGGTCATGTGTCCCACTTCGCTGTTGCCCATTTGCCCTTCTGGCAACCCCACTGCTAAGCCACTTGTGCGAATCAGTGCGTGAGGAACGGTTTCAAAAAGTGCCTCGTAGGTTGGTTTTGAAGCGGCAGCAAAGGCGTTAAAATCGGTGTTTTCGTTATGGCCAATGCCATCAGTAATCACTAAAATCGTTTTATGAGAGTGGTGCATTCATCCGTCTTTCGTGTTTTAAGGTTTTAAGCAAGAGTATACTAAACTGTTGCTTTTAAAAACCAAAATCACCCCTTTCAGGATCCACATGTTTTACTGGCTCTATGACAACTACTCCATTCATTTATTGCAATACATCACCGTGCGTGCAGGGCTCGCCTTCTTTTTATCCTTTACATGTACCGTCATCGTGCTGCCCCAATTTATCCGCTGGGCCAAGCGTCGCAAGGCCAACCAACCCATCTACGACTTAGCGCCAAAAACCCATCAAAAAAAATCCAACACCCCCACCATGGGCGGACTTTTTTTCCTCCTCACCGCCACCTTTGCTATCTTTTTATGTGCGCGCCTTGACAACGGTTTTGTCCTGGCTTCCCTCGTGTGCATCTTGGGTTTTGGTGCCATTGGCATTAAAGACGACAGCGCAAAAATCATCGGAAACAGCAACCAAAGCGGCCTTTCCCCAAAAACCAAACTCGCCTTACAAAGCCTCGTTGCGCTCATTGTCGCCGCGCTTACCTTATACGGCACAGGCATTCCTACGGATTTTTACCTCCCTTTTTACAAGTTCCCCTTGTTTGATTTAGGGTGGATGAGCTTGCTCTTTTGGATGCTTGTCATGGTCTCTTCTTCCAATGCTGTGAACCTCACCGACGGCCTTGATGGCCTTGCCACCGTGCCTTCCATCTTTTCCATGCTCACCCTTGGCGTGTTTATTTACCTTAGCGGCCACGCAGTCTTGGGCGGGTATTTGCTTTTGCCAAAGGTGATGGGCTCGGGCGAAGTGGTCATCGTTGCCACCGCGCTCATCGGGGCGCTCATGGGCTTTTTGTGGTACAACTGCTACCCTGCGGAAGTCTTTATGGGCGACACAGGAAGCCTTAGCATTGGGGCCATCATTGGCTACATGGCCATCATCTCTAAAAACGAATTGCTGTTGCTGCTCATCGGATTTGTGTTTGTCCTTGAAACCGTCTCGGTCATCTTGCAAGTGGGAAGCTTTAAAACCCGCAAAAAACGCATCTTTCTCATGGCGCCTATACACCACCATTTTGAGATGAAAGGGTGGGCGGAAAACAAAATCATCGTGCGCTTTTGGATTATCGCGTTACTCTCCAACCTCATCGCCCTTACGGCTCTTAAACTGCGATGAAACGCTCGCTTTTTGGTTATGGCAAGACCACGCAAGCGTTGGCCAAAAGCGGTGGTTGGGATATTTACGACGATAGCTTTACATGTAAAGAAACGGACGTTTATGGCAATGCCTTGCTTCCCCCTTCTGCTTTTGACCCTGTGCAAAGCACCCTTGAAATCCCAAGTCCTGGGTTCCCCCCAACCCACGCGCTGATTCAAAACGCCTTACATGTAACAAGCGAATACGACTATTTTGCCCCCACCATGCCCTTGTCCGTGTGGATTAGTGGCACCAACGGCAAAACCACCACCACCCAAATGCTAGGCCATTTGCTCAAAGACAAAGGTGCACTAACCGGTGGCAACATCGGCACCCCTTTGGCCGAGCTTCCTAGCGATGCGCCCTTGTGGGTGTTAGAAACCAGCTCTTTTACCTTGCATTACACCACGCAAGCTCGCCCTGATGTGTACGTGTTGCTTCCCATTAAACCCGACCACCTCAGTTGGCACGGCAGCATGGAAGCGTACGAAGCGGCCAAACTCAAGCCCCTTGCGCTGATGTGCGAGGGTTCTGTTGCCATCTTGCCCTCGCATTATGCGGCGACGCCCACCAACGCCCACATCATTTCCTACGAGACCTCTTTGGATCTCATGGGGTTTTTGGGTCTTGAAACATTGGCCATTCAAGAACCTTTCTTAATGGACGCCTTGCTTGCCCTCGTGGTGCAACGGGTGTTGTTTGGCACCATCACGCCACACGCCTTTGAGACCTTTGTCCTAGACCCCCACAAGCTCCAAGAACTCCATGACGCCAAAGGCCGCTTGTGGGTCAATGACACCAAAGGCACCAACCTCGACGCCACCATCGAAGCCCTCAAACGCTACGCCCATAGGCCAATTGAGATTATTTTGGGCGGGGACGATAAGGGCGTGGAGTTAATGCGGCTTTTTGAAGCCATGAAACCGTTACATGTAAGGATTTACGCCATCGGGGCAAACACGGATAAACTCCTTGCCCTAGCGCACACTTTTGGCCTTGACGCGCACGCGTGCCACACCCTTGAGCGGGCGGTGAGCGCCATTGACGCAGTGCTTACTGCCGATGGCGTAGGGCTTCTTTCCCCTGCCGCGGCAAGCCTTGACCAGTTTCGCTCCTACGTAGAACGAGGGGAGTTGTTTATGGAATATGTCAACGCCCTAAAATAAGCTCATCTTAAAGTTTAGAAGGTATAATTTCACTTCTTCATTTTAGGTGGCTGGATAGCTCAGTCGGTAGAGCAGCAGACTGAAAATCTGCGTGTCGGCGGTTCGATTCCGCCTCCAGCCACCACCTCTTTAAAAACCCCCTAATTTTCAGCCTTTTCTTTGCACTTTTTCACTTAAACAGCATTTTCTCCAAAATGCCCTCGCGAAAAGAGCGTGGCGGGCACCACGGCGCCACCGATGCACGCTTTGGCACTTTTTTTCAAATCCGCATAACACCATGTAATGGCCTCTTCATCCACCGTGTCTCCCTCGCGCACGTGCACCATCAGCATTGCCGCGCTCACACTGATGAGGCTAAATTTGCGCTCTTGGTCGTGGCGGTCTTTGGCTAAGATATAGCCTTTTTCACGGTCTTCTTTGGAATAAAAACTCTGGGCATCAAAGCCAAATTTTTCGACAATATTGTGCACTTCCTCCACCGCTTGTTCAAATCCGCTCTCCACGCGCCACCCCAAGAAAAAATCATCCCCACCAATGTGCCCCGCTAGGGCATCAAAGCCTAGTTTGTTGGAGATTTTTTTGATGATGTCTGCTAAGAGTTTAATGACGCGGTCGCCGTTGCGAAATCCGTAATGGTCGTTAAAAGGTTTAAAATTGTCCAAATCAAAATAGACAAGCGCCCAAGTGCCTGGTTTAATAAGGGCCGTGCTAATGTACTCGCTAATGGCACGGTTACCCAGCAAGCCCGTCAGGGGGCTTTGGTCGCGGGCATTGAGAAGGTTTTTTTCGTTCACCACATCCAACAACACCTTCGCACTCAAATACCCCACATACACGCCATTTTGGGCCACAAGCACCCCTTCGCTTCCTTCGTTGTGGGCATAAATACGCAAAATCTTTTCCAGTGGGTCGTTTAGCTCCACACTTGGGCAAGGGGAAATGAGGTTTTTCAAGGACCCTTTGGTTTGATTTTGAAGCAGCGACCATCCAAAGGGCGAATAGGTGTATTCTTTTAAACTCTCTTCCAAAATCACCCCGCGCGGCGCCAAGTCATCCCCCACCACGGGCAATAGTCTGGCTTGTTTGTGTTTGGTGAAAAACTCTTGCATCGCGTGCAAACTGTCGCTTTCTTTGACACAATCTAGCCGTTCTATTTTACCTCCAATCCCATTGCTCACTAGCGCATCGCGTTTTTCTTTTTCGTATAAGGCCTCTACCTCCCCATAACGTCGCAACAAGCGTTCGATTTTCTTGCTCGGCTTGGCAATGAAAAACCCCTGAATCAAACTGCACCCAAGGTTTCTACATGTAAGGAAATCTTCGCGGGTTTCCACCCCTTCTGCAATCACCCCAATCCCCAAACTCTGAGCAATCTCAATGATGCTTTGCACAAACAAGCGGCGCTTGGAACTGCTGGCAATCCCGTCCACAAAAAAGCGGTCAATCTTAATGAAATCTGGCTCGGCATTGTAAAGGGTCTGTAGCCCCGAATACCCCACGCCAAAGTCATCTATCGCCATGCGGTAGCCTTGCTGTTTGTAGATATTCATGGTCAAATGGTCGATGGTCACAAAAGAGCGGTCTTGGTGTTTTTCGGAAAGTTCAAAGCAAATGGACTCTTTGCTAAGGCCGCACGCTTCTAGCAACGGGGCTGTCATGCCCGATTTAAACCCTGGCATCATGGTGGTGCGGTTGTCAAGGTTATAAAAAAGCTTGATTTCGTGGTAAAAAGGAATGCGGGTAAATTTTTTAAAAGCAATCAAACGCAGTTCTAACTCTAATTCAAACAAAACATGCTCATTGTACGCCGTATCAAAAAGCGCATCAATGCTCTCAAAGCCCGCTTCTTGGACGTTGCGAATAAGCGCTTCCACCGCGTAAACATGCCCACTGTACGCATTGACAATGGGCTGAAACGCGTAATCTACAACATCCAAAAGCTTGCGCCATTTTTTATCAAAATTCATGGTACCAACCCGTTTTTTGGTACATTTTATCCTGAAATGGTCACAGGCTGATTACATCCAATCGGCGCGGTCTTCCTCCGTGTCAATGGTGCGTCCTTTGAGGCAATAAAGCGCCCAATAATACTCCACAAAATCCCGCACGGCTTTGGCTTTGGGCACAAACACGCCCGTCTCATCAAGCACCACGTAGCGGTGTAAAAACTCTCCCGCCAAGCGCTTGGCAACATAATGCTCGCCCAAAGCTTGGTAGCACGCTTGGTACCACTCCTTTGCTGCTGCGTAGTGTTCCATCCTTACATGTAAGGCTCCATCAAAGTGCAATACACCGCTTTCAAAAAGCCCGTGCAAGTGCATCAACCCTTCGCAATAATACGGCTGCACTTCAGGGGTTTTCATCCACCCAATAAGCCCCACCGAACGCTTGATGGTATCCCGCAACAACGGCGCGCGCAAGGCTTCTTCGTCTTCGTCAAAAAAAGCGACAAGCCCCCCAAGGGTGGCTTTAAATTCTTCGATGTTTTTAAACATCCCATCCCCGTTCATCAGCGTTTCGGTTGTCTCATCCATCCACAGCACATGGCCAAACTCATGGCCAATCGTACTCACCTCATACACCCGGTGCCACAGGGCTTCTTGGTGAAACATGACCGTGCGCTCTTCGTGCATAAACGCCTTGCCAAGCACATCACGGTGAATCTCCAAAAAGGGCTTGGCGCGCGCGCTATCTAGCACGTTATCCGCAAAGGCAAAAATCTTTTTGCCCAAAGCTTGGCTCACGGCCTCATCGTTGGGCACCACTTGGGCGGAAAACAGCCCGTTTAGCTCCGCTCCATAAAACAAGGCAGGTCGCCCCAAATACAACTGCACCCGCTCCAAATTGGCCAGACTTTTTTCGTAAATGCCCTGAGTGCTCGGTGTCAAAAAAGGGGCAAAAGCACGCGCGTACATACGCTTCACCGCAGCCTTCACCTTCACCTCGCGCAAGGCCTTGGGGTTGCACAAGCGCACGTCCCATTCTAGGGCCACGGCTTTTTTATAGTGGTCTTCGTAGTATTCCAAAGGGTGTCCCACTTGCAGCGGCGTCGTAATGTGCATCCACGCCCGATCCACGTTTCGCCACAAGGCGATAAGGTGGGCATTGTCGGTTTCCGCAAAGGCAAGGCACAGGGCTTCAAAATAGCTTAGCCACGCCTCTTTTTGGTCAAATAAGGTATCCTCCAACCCCTCAAGGTCTTCGATTAACCCCTCCAGTGCCTCCACCACCACGGCTACTTCTTCGGGGAAAGCTTTGGCATACGCAAGGCTCTCATACCCCCCTTCCCCGTCCTCTACCAACACCGAATAAGAACGGTCCGCGTCCCCTTCGCCATCTTTTTCCAACAACCCTTTTTGGGCAAGCATCGCCACCACCGCGCCTGTAGTGCCGTAGCGTTTTTTAAGCCGTTCATTGACCCCTTCAATAATCACGCGCGTCCAACGGGGCTGCCACGCACTCAGCGCCACACCCACCTCATGCACGCCCCACAACAAACGGCGGTAAAAAGGGTCAAACAATGCATTGTCTTCTACAAAATACAACACCGCTTCGTGGCGGGCATGGTACAACTGGCGCACCACCTCATACATGGCGTGTTTTGCTTGGGTGATGGCTTCCTCGCTTTTGCCTTCTTGCACCAACGCTTGCACCAAGCTCTCATCCCGCAGGCCCACAACCCGACCTAGCACCGCGACAATATTTTCCGTCCTTGGCTCTAACCCTGCAACCTTAAGGAATTGTTGGCACAAGGCCTTTTCCTCTTCACTTCCACCACCCTCAGCTACGGCATACAATTGCCCCAAACGTTGGTGTTCTTTTGTAATGTACATGTAAAGGGTTTCTAAATCTTTTTCGTAGTCTTTCACATCTCGTCCTTTTTAAATATCTTGCTATAATAACGCACTACACTAAATGGGTCAAGGAAACGACGTGGACGACAAAAACACTGCCATCAACGCTTACATTACGCGCGCGTTGCTTGAGGCAAGCCTAACCCTCGCAAAAGAAGAAAAGCAGACCATTTGCCTTGCAAAACTCTCCATGGATATTGACTTAGAAGACGCCTTTTCTTTCAAAAATGCCCTTGGTTTTCTCCACATCCAAACAGCCATGAGCCCCTTGTTGCACCAAGGGGATGGGGTGTTTTTAATTGTCTTGCATGACACAAAAATCCACTATGCCAAAACGCTTTTTGGTACCATTAAACGAGAAATCGAAGCAAGGTACCCCGGCCTTATTCAGGCTGTTGGCATCACCCTCCTAGATGCGGAAGATTCTATTGCGAGTTTACTAAAACGCGTAGATTCGCACTTTGTCCTCTCGAAAGTCTCCCCCCAAAAAAAGATTTTTTGCGGCACCAAAGCCTTTAATTTTTACGAAAACAAGCACGGCAAGGATGCCCTGCCGCCTATCTTTAAAAACCGCCCGCACCTCAAACTTCACAACCTTTACAAGGGCATTCCCATCACAGAAAATTCCCTTATTGTTGCATACAACGAGGGCAGGTTGATTATAGAAGTCGAAAAAACAAAGCTACCTTTTTACCAAAATGAATCTTTCACCCACCTTCAACACGACCTCATCCCCAACATCCTCCGTGCTTCCATTGCCAAAATCGATACCAAAGCATCTTTGCTAGTGCTCAATAATTTAGAATTTTTGGAAACCTCCGCATTTGAACGAAGTGGGGTGCGTGTGGAACCTGAACGCAAGATTTATGCCAGTGCCTTGCATGCGCAAAAACGCGTCTGTGAAGGGGAGCTTGGAACGATTTCAGAGGGGTCTATCGTCATCAAAACCACCCAAGCGCAGATTGGCCGTCTTTTACAAGCGGGCGTAGGAAATGATTTTTTAGAGGTCACCTTTCAACTTCCCACGCAAAAAAACCTCATCACCACCATCAAAACAAAGGCTTCGGTATTTAATGTGATTAATGAAAAAATCATCCTCACTCTCCACCTCTCTCCTGTGGCCAAAACCAAGGTACGCAACTACCTTGCTATGCAAACCGAATCCCTCATTGCAAGCTTTAAACACACCCTCAAAAAAGGTTAAAAATCTTCAAATTCGCCCTCAATCTCTTTGGGCGATACCCGCTCAATAAGCTCTTCCACAGAGCTTAAGAGGGCATCTTTTTGCTCTCCGTCTAGGTGGTCATTAAGCAGTTCTAACACAAACCGAACCCCATTGGCATTAACCTTTTTAAAACTCGCCAAGTAATGCACAAAGGCAATCATCCGCAAATCGTTAATCGAATAGAGTTTTTTTCCATGCTCATGCACAGGCAGCAGCCCTTTTTCTTCATACATCCGCAAGGTACGTAGTTTTGCGCTGAGCATTTGAGCCACGCTACTTAAGGGAATAATCGGTTTATCTGAATCAATCAATGCCATGCATCGTCTCCTGTGTGGTACCTCTTAAAATTTTTACGAATCCTCACTGAGCCCTGAGGCCGCCGAAACCCCTTTAAAAGGAAGGATGCGGATGGTTTTTGGCAAGGAAGAAGGGGGTGGTAGATTTGGGTTTTGAAGCACAGGCACTAGCGCATCTGTTTGCACTGGTGCCTCCTTTTCAACTTCCACCACAGTGCTTTGCACCTCTTGCACTTGAACTTCTATTTGAACTTCTACATGTAAAGGTTCCGCCGGAGCTTCGCCAAGGACTTGGGGGTCAAGCTTGGGCACAACAAGGGGCGCACTAGCTTCTTCTTTGGGTGAGACGATGGGCTTGGGCACTTCTACATGTAAAGGGGCTACTGGCGTACTGGCGCGTGATTGAGAGGAAGGAGGAAGCAGCACTGCGTGGACATAATACCACACAATTCCACCCCCCACAAGCATAAATACAGCAGCTGTAACAGCCCTTCCCATGCCCCCGCTCTTACGCCGCGCCTCGTGCAAAAGTTGGTCAAAATCGTCCGTATTAAGTTCTGAAGCGAGCACGCGAGCCCGAATGGAAGCCATCCTCAAAAGAACCAAAGAGGGCTTTAAAAACTCTTTTTTCTGATGGGTTTGGGCGTAATCAAGCAACAAAAACAGGTGGTAAAAACATTTTTTAAAATTGCGAAAATTACCCTTGCTGTAGCGCCACGCTTCCGCCACAAGGCGCTTGCTAAGGAGAGCCTCCACGTCAAAAAATCCTACCGAATGCAACTCTTTTGTAAGGTAGGGCATACACTCAGCAGGCTGCAAGTCTCCCAAATAAATCACCTGATGGGGGCGTGAGTGAAAATGGGCCAAGGAGAGCATCTCTTCTCCTTCTTTCTTATGAATAGCAATCAAAAAATAAAACACCTTGCTGTCGCTTAAAATCCTCACAAATTCTCGCAACTGTGTGCTCATAAGTTGGGCTTCATCAAGCATAATGAGGTGGTCTACGCCCGCATAAGCTTGCACCGCTTGGAGCCGCAGGGCCTCCACGTCATTTGAATCAACCACCACCCCTTTGCACGAAAGAAGCCGTTGGAGCAGTTGAGCTGGGGTTAAAAATGGGTTTTCTATCAAGACACACAAACGCTTTTTTTCGTACAAGCGTTTCAAGTGGTGGAGCATAAAGCTTTTGCCGCTTCCTGGTTCACCTAGCAAAAACATCATCTGAGGAAAGGCAGTCTCAAGGAGAGTTTGCACCCGTTTTAGTGCATAAATACCACTTTGCGCTTCAAAATAATTGCCCTCTTTTGTGTTTTCTTCAAGCACCCGCGCTGCGCTTAGCCACTGCGACATCCTCTAACCCCTTCCATCACGCACACGAACTCCAAAAAAAGAGTAAGGGTGCACTAAAATGTCATGATTGTAACATGTTTTTGATTGAAAACCTTTGACGGACACTGGGCTAAGAGGAGGCACGGCCATACTTTTGCGCATACATAGCATTGTCCGCATAACGGTACAGCTCCATGCGAGTTGTACCATTTAAAGGGTAAAAAGCAACCCCTGCGCAACACGAAATCAAGAGGGTGTGCCCCGAAAGCTCAAAGGGCTTGCACAGGGTTTGGCGAATTTTTTTCGCCACCAATTCCACATCCTCTGGACGCGCCGCTAAGGGCAACAACACCACATACTCATCACCTCCCACGCGCGCCACCGTGTCGGATGCGCGTAGCAACGCCTTGATGCGTTTGGCTACAGCCACAAGCAGTGCATCACCGATTTCATGGCCGTAGGTATCGTTGACGGGTTTAAAGTGGTTTAAATCCACAAAAATCACCCCAAAAGAGTCTCCCCTGCGCTTGGCGGAGAGCAATACCGTGTCTAAGCGGTCATCTAAAAGCCAGCGGTTGGGCAGTCCTGTGAGTTGGTCGTATTGGGCCATGTGCTGCATAAATTCTTCTTTTTTGACCCGCTCCGTGATGTCCACGACAAAATTTAGCGTCGCGGGTTTTTCATGCCACACAATCAACGCACCGCTAATTTCCACCCAAATCAGCTCCTTTTCCTTGGTCATGATGCGCACAGGGTAGCGCTGTTCTGGAGCTTCACCTGCAAGACGTTTGTGGTGGTTTTCCATGGCGCGCGCCTTGTCTTTTTCATGCAAATACGCATCAATAGGGATGTTTTCAATCTCTTCCCACGTGTACCCTACAATTTCTAAAAAAGAGGGGTTAGAATAGACAATTTTACCCTCTTGTGCCACCACGATGCCCTCGCGCGCCCCTTCAATCAGCGCTTGGTAACTTTGCTGGCTTTGGCGCAAAGCAGCTTCAATCTCTTTTTGCTCTTGAAGTTGGGTGGCAAGTTGGGTGGCAAGTTGGGTCAGTTTTGCATTGGTGCGCCGTTGTGCCCAAAGCCACACTGTTGCAACTGAAAACAAAAGCCCAAAGCCCACAAGCACCTTGATAACCAAGCCATAATCTGCCTTATTTCCCACCACGATAGCCACGTGTTTATTGGCAATTTCACGTACTTCTTGAGGCTTTAGGGTGGCAATGCCCGCATCAAGCTCATCCCGCAACGCTTCTTTTCCTTTGCCCACTCCGATGCGAAAATGGTTGGCGTATTGGGGGACTTCGCCAGCAACTTTGAGGTTAAACCAACCCTCTTTTTTGATGGTGTACACCCCAAGCATTAAAGACCGCAAGGTCATGTCTGCCTCACCTGAAGCCACCAAGGCAAAGGCTTCTTTTTCAGAAGTCGTAGGGATGATGCGCAGGTTGGGAAAATCTTGACGCACCCGCTCTTCAATGCTTGTTCCCGCAGGTAACGCCATCTTAGCGTGTGTAAAGGCGGAGAGATCGGGGATATATTCGTGAGATTCGCGGGTGATGATGACGTTGGGGTCGGTAAAATAAGGCGCTGTGAACACAAGCCACTCTTCCCGCGCAGGGGTTTGGTTTAAAAACGCCAACGCGTCACACTTTCCCGCTTGGGAAAAGGCAAGGCTCTCTTCCCAATCTTTGGTTGGCACAATGGTGTAAGCCACCCCAGCACGCTGCGCCACTAGTCCAAACAGCTCCGCCCCAATTCCTACAAACTCCCCCTCAGAAGTCAGTACTTCATAGGGTGGCCAATCGGGGTCTACGCACACACGCAAGGGCTCTCTTGCCTCGCCAACCACACAGCACAATGCTAGGAAAAACAGAGCCCATCGTCTTTTCACCGTGCCACCTTGTGGAAATTTTTCTTAATTGTAGCACCATTTTCACAAGGAGGGCAATATTTCTCAGCGCAGAACGTCTCCACCCATGTAGCGTTCTTTTTTGGCCTGCTTAATCTTTGCAATCTCTACGACAATAAACCCGTCCAAACAATCCCCAAAATGGGTATCCACGTTGAACCCAACAAACTGGCATCCGCCCTCTTCGCACAATTCGCTGTACTGTTTGTACAAGGTAGGCACGCTTAAATCCATAGCCTGAAGCAGGCGCTTTAAGCGTCCAAAATCTTCTTTGTACTCTTTACATGTAAAGGATTTTTCCACTACTTCTTTTTCATCGCGTTTTAAAACAAAAGGGGTCTTAGGCCGCGCATATTCCTTAAAGGCAGGAAAATAAAAACTGTAAAAAAAGACCATCATCTCTTGGGCCACCCGTGGGTATGTTTTACTCAAACTCACCGGGCCAAACATATACTTCACTTCGGGGTGTGCACGTAAATACGCCCCCACGCCCTGCCACAAATAATCCAAGGCACGCGAGCCCCAGTAGCGCGGCTGTACAAAACTGCGCCCTAGTTCGATGCCCTCTTTGGCGATGGGCTCAAAGGCAGGCGTGTACTCAAACAAGGTGTTGGCATAAAACCCTTTAAACCCTTTTTCCATGAGCTTTGCCCCCTCCCCAATGCGGTACGCCCCCGCCACTTCCAACTCTTCCTCGTCCCATAAAATAATGTGCCGGTACGAAAGGTCAAAGGTGTCAATGTCGCGCTTGTCGCCCGTGCCCTCTTCCACCATACGAAAGGTCATCTCCCGCAAGCGCCCTACTTCGCGCATGAGGGCAGATTCCACAAAGGCATCAAACAGGTAAATCTGTTTACCATCACTCGTTTTTCCCAAAAGTTGCGCTTTTTTTAACTCCTTGCGCAAGCGCGAACGCTCCTCCGGGTGCGCGATGCACGATTCGGTTTTAAATACGCCCCGTTTGCCCTTTCCCACACTGTAGAGGTGTTTTTTAAGCAGTTGCAAGGTTTGCTTATCGTCAATGGGGTTTTCCTTGAGCACCTTATGGGGAATCTTTTCCCCCACCCGAAAACTCACCACACCCCCACGTTTGGTGAACATCTCATGGGGTAAAAGCAGTGCAGCCAAGGGTTTGCTGATCATCGAAACGGTGTAAAACAACGAAGAATTGCGCGCTTTAATAAACACGGGCACCAAAGGCGACTGGGTTTTCTTGGCAATCTTCAAAAACCCTTTTTGCCACTTGGTATCTTTCACGCCCGTAGGCCGTGCGCGAGACACCTCTCCTGAGGGGAAAATAATCAAGGCATTTTCTTCTTCAAGGGCACCGTAAATGGCCTTGATATGCTCCTTTGTAGAGCGTCCGCCTAGCGCGTCCACAGGGATAAGCAAGGAAGCAAGCTGGTCGATGTGCGAGAGGAGTTCGTTGGCGACTATTTTCACATCAGAACGCACTTCACGCACAAGCATGAGCAAGGAAAGGGCATCTAGCGCGCCAAGGGGATGGTTGGCGATGAGAATTACCCGACCCGAGACGGGGATGTTCAGTTTTTCTTTGTTAGACACCGTGTAGGAGACATTAAAGTACTCCAATACCGCCTCAATAAAATCAAACCCTTCCAGATGCCCAATCCGCTCCAATTGCCGGTTCACCTCGTCTTGGTGAAATAGTTTCTTAAGCCCATAGATGATAGGCTTTGAAATCCATTTAGGTAAGGAATTCACCCGCGAAGATCGGGACTGAATAAGCGCATTAACGTCTAGCATATAAACCGCCTTACTAGCAAAGTTGGAGCATTATAACGGTGAGCCATTACGAAGCGATAACCCATTTTTCCCCTTGTAATCACCCTGTAATCTTTTTTCTTTATCATTTGGGCTTTATCACGCCATAAGGATTCACCCATGCTACCTAAACACGATCAAAAGCTACAAGAAATTCGAGAACTCCTTGTTGACCTAGGCCAAGACCTCATCACTGCTGCTGAAAAAGCCCTTCATGGGATTCAAACGGGCGATATAACCCGCTTTGAAGCAGCCCGCTTGATGCTAAAAAACAGTGGGTCTAAGGGCAACCACATCGACAACCAAATCGTCACTTCACTCGCCCTTTTTGGCGCTGAAGCAACAGATTTGCGCGAATTGGTCGCCTACCTTAAAGTCACCAATGAAATGGTACGCATCAGTGAAAACATCAAAGCCTTTTCCAAACGCATCCATCCCCTCATGGAAAGCGGTGCTTGCTTCCAAAGTTGCCAAGAATACGGCGCGCACTTGTGCAAAAGCGCCACTGCGGCTATCACCATCACCATGAAAGCCTTTGAAACCAACCAAAAAGAAGAAATCGAAGCCATTTACCGCAAGGTGCAAGTCGAAGAGAGTAAAACCGATGACCTCTACGCCATCTTAGAAAAAAATATCCTCTCAGAACTGAGCAAACTCAATGAATTTAACTCCAGCCACATCCAAATCCTCAGTACCATGCGCAAGCTTGAGCGCATTGCTGATCGGTCAGTCAACATTTCCAAACTCTTGATGTTTGCCAAAATTGGCGGGGAATTAGACGTTTATTAGGAGCGGGCATGGGGGAAACTATCTTAATCATCGAAGACGAGACCGATTTGCTAGAGCTCATGGAATACCACTTCCAAAAAGCAGGGTTTGAAACAGCAGGATTTCTCTCCACCAAAAACGTCGAAAAGTTTTTAGAAGAAGAGCGGGTGGATGCGATGATTGTGGACCGCAACTTGCCAGGAGCCGAGGGGAGTGAATTTGTCGAAAAACTCCGCCAAAAAGGGATCAACGCTCCTGTTATTTTTGTCACGGCCAAGGATAGCGACACCAACATTGAAGAAGGGTTTTTGCGGGGTGGGGACGATTACCTCACCAAGCCTTTTAACATGAACGAACTGCTTTTGCGGATTCGCGCTATCTTAAAACGGGCAGGAAGCACACCTGCAAGCACCCTCATTCACCGCGACATCACCCTTAACCTCGACACCCGAGAGGTGCTTGTAGGGCGTGTTAGTGTAGAGCTTACCAAACTAGAATTTGACCTTTTGCACACCCTCATTACCCACAAGCACAGCGTTTTAAACCGCGAATTTTTACTAGAAAAAGTCTGGGAAGAAGAAGCCTTTTACCAAGATAAAACCGTTAATGTCGCCATTAACCGTTTGAAAAAAAAGATTGACCCCGAGAAGGAAAAAAACTACATCAAATCCATCTGGGGCGTAGGCTACACCTTGTGCTAACCCTCCATCAGCATTTCAACACACGGCTTGTTGGGCTTTTTTTAGGAGGCCTTGTTCTTGCCACCTTGGTGAGCTACTTTTCACTCAAAGAGATTCAACTCCAAGAGTTTGAAAAAACCCTCAAGTCCCACATCAACCTCATCGAGCTCCAACTTCCTTTTTCTTCCCATGCAGAAACCCTAGACGTCTTTGCCCACAGCATTAAACGGGGTATCCACAAACGCGTTACGCTCATTAGTATAGACGGTGTTGTATTGGCTGAGAGCGACCGCAAAGACATCGAGGGCATGGACAACCACCGCTACCGCCCCGAAGTCATCCAAGCCCTAAGGGAGCCCTTTGGTGTCAACATTCGCTACTCCGATTCTGTCAATAATGACTTTTTGTATGTTGCCAAGGTGGTCAACTACCTTGGTACGCCCCTCATTATACGTCTGGGCATGAGCACCCAAGAGATTCGGGAAAACTTTTTATCCTTGTGGCTCAAAAGTGCCCTTATTTTTCTCACCGTGCTTCTTTTTGGCTTTTTGATTTCCTATTTTATCCACCGGCGCATTCGCCATGAACTTTTAAAACTCAGCCAAGGCCTTCATGCCATTGCCAACAAAGAGTACAAGGTGCACATTAACGCGGGTTTTGCCAAGGAGTTTAAAGAGATTTCTGAACGTGTCCATCTTTTGGCCAGCAAACTCTCCAAACGCGACAAGCAAAAACGCAAACACACCGCCAAACTTCGGCTTTTAAGCAAGCAACGCAGCGACATCATCGCCGCAGTGGGGCATGAGTTTAAAAACCCCATTGCTTCCATCATGGGGTATGCTCAAACCCTCCTTGAAGATGCAAGCATGGACCAGGAGATTCGGGAGCGTTTTTTAGGCAAGATTGTCTCCAACGGCCAAAAGATTAACACTATGATTAACCGCCTCTCCCTAGCCACCAAACTGGAAAACGGAGACCTTTCCCCTACCTTTGCCCCTTTTGACTTAGGCAAACTCACCGGCGAAGTGACCGCCTCTTTTGCTAGCCGCTACCCAAACCGCACCTTCGTGACACACCTAGGAACCGCCCATGTAAGCGGTGATGCAACAATGATTGAAATGGTCCTTAACAACCTTTTAGATAACGCACTTAAATACTCAGAAAACAAAATCTACGTTGAAGTGGTGGGTAAAACATGTAAGGTGCGTGATGAGGGTGAGGGCATCCCTCCTGAAGAAATTCCCAACATCACCAAAAAGTTTTACCGCACCAATCGCTACTCGTGGGACAATTCCATGGGATTGGGACTCGCCCTTGTGAATTACATTTTGAAACTTCACGAGAGCGAATTGGTGATTGAAAGTGTCATGGGCGAGGGTTCAACCTTTTCTTTCACCCTCCCCTAAGCCCCCAAACATGCTATAATCCCCTCCAAAAAGGAGCACCATGTACGGAATGGGCGAACCCCGCATCAAGATTGTCGCCATGCCAAAAGACACCAACCCTTCAGGCAATATTTTTGGCGGGTGGATTATGTCACAGATTGACATCGCAGGGGCCTTGGCCACGAGAGAACTTGGGGCAGAGCGGGTGGTTACCGTTGCGGTAAATTCCATGACCTTTAAAGAACCTGTACGTGTAGGGGATGTGTTGTCTTGTTATGCAAAAATAATGAAAGCGGGCACCACCTCCATCCAAACGCAAGTTGAAGTGGTAGCAGAACGCACCAGTGAACATGGCCAAACTTGTGTGCATGTCACTAGCGCAGTGATTACCTATGTGAGTGTGGATAAAGAAGGGAGTAAAAAACCCTTACATGTAAGCCAAAAACAGCGGGAAGCCTTAGATTTAGACCACCCGCTAGATACCTCAGTCTTTAACAAAGGTTATGGGATTTAGCCTAAAAATTCCCGCTTAAAGTACTCTTTTCCCACGCGGCACAAGGGACAGGCTGCGGGGGCTTTTTTGCCACGGTGTACGTGTCCGCACACTTCGCATACCCACACGTCGTCTTCTTCGCTTTCAAAAAACCCTTCTTCATCAAGCATTTTTCGAAGCTCCAAATACTCGCGCTCGTGCTCCACTTCCACCTTGCCAATGGCTCTAAAAAGACGCGCCACAGCACTATGGCCTTCTTCTTTAGCGATGGCTTCAAAGTCTGGATACATGGTCTCATGCTCGTACCGTTCCCCGTCTGCTGCGTAGAGAAGGTTTTTAGCGGTGGTGTCGAGTTCAAAGCCATGAACCATTTTATTGGCTTCTTTGTACTCTGCCCTAGCGTGCCACATTTCATTGACCGCAGCTTCTCTAAAATGCACGGCGATACGGTGCAAGCCTTCTTCTTCGGCCATGTCGGCAAACAAATCGTACTTATTACGCGCCATGGATTCGCCCGCAAAGGCTTTCATGAGATTAACCGCGGTAAGGTTCGTGGTCACACACGCCATGGCTTCGTTACAACAGGTTAGTGTTCCCCCGCCCACGTGTTGCACTTCTATTTCATTGCCACATTTATTGCATTTGTAAGTTTCGTATTGTCGCATTAACGCTCCTTAAAGACAAGATGGGATATTGTAACGCAAAGAAAAGTACAAAACGCTTACATGTAGGGAGAAATCATGGACCAAGGACAAAAAGGTATCCCGGGAAGACGCATTAAAAGAACAAAAGAAGAGCTCTCGTTGGAAGAAAGGCTCTCGTCTGATTGTTCTTTTATTTCCCTGTCACCTAGCATGCGCTCTAATTTGGCCGAAATCATGGAAAAAAGAATCCTCGAAGAGTCCATTTTGCGCGAAGCCAAAGACCCACATGCCGAACAAGCGATAGAGCACGAAGGCCGTAGGCTATGTCGCATGTGCAAAGAACCCATCGCCTTTGAGCGCCTAGCACTGATGCCCGGATCCACCTTGTGTACTGCCTGTGCTAACAGCGCATCGCAACACCCTGACCCGTTAGTTTAAGTCGTCCATCAACTGGGTTTCTTTGCCAATAAGCTTCATGTTTGCCATGACGCGTTGGTAATAAGGGTGGTTGTTGTTGCCGCCATTGTAGCGGCTAACCGTGCGAAAATAGTCTTTCGTGTAGTCATTAAGCCACACCAAAAACTGCACGGCCACTTCCACGTTAAAGCGGTCATCGCCCAAGAGGCGATTGACCAATTTGACATCGCTCATCTCTTGAATCTCGCGTAAGTTTAGCTTATCTGCAATAAACCGTGCTGTTTGAAGACGCACCTGCATAATTCCTAAAGACGCATTAAAAATATTGGGGTCTTTACCAATGTCACCAATTTTAAAAACCCCTGCGCTTGTCTCAGTGAGGCAAATCGCCATGGCGGTTTTTTCAAAGGTTTCACCCTGTTTGTTTGGGTAGTTAGAAGCAATTTCTTTGACCATTTCAAGGGTTTGAACTTGAGACGGTTTGATAATCGAAGCAGTCGCACATTGCGCGGTTAAAAATACAACCCCGACCATCCAGAAAAAGCGTGCAAGGGCACTGTTTCTCATGGAAGTCCTTTTAAAAAGGACGGATTATACCTAGAAAAAGTTAATGGAAGTTTAATTTAAGTTAAACGAAAGAGAGAGAAGCGCTCAATTAAGAGGTGAGCGCTTTTTCGTAACGTTTCTTAAGGGCATCGTAGGTTTCAGGAATACTCATCTGTGCGCTAGAGAGGATTTCGATCATCACTTCGTTATCTTCCTTGCCATTCCATGTTTTCACATAGGTGCCTTCCTTGTAACCGTGGTCTTGGCGAAAGCGGTTGAGGACATTTTTAGCCACGTAAAAACGGTACAACTCTGCAAGGTTGACTCCACATTTTAAAGAGAGGTCAAAATACTCTTTCAAGAGGCCATCAAACAAGTTGCTATCAAATCCCGTGTTCATGTGAATGAGCGATTCGATGTCATTGATGATTTCAAGGAAGTTAAATCCCGTGGGGTCATACGCTTCTTTGCAAAAATCTCGAAACCCTTGGGTGTTGGTCACATCTTCCACCAACTGCGCGATGCCGCCTTTTTCTTGTGCATGGTAATGCTCCAATAGCAGACTCATGACAAAATGCCAAATGTCCACCACTTCGACTTTAACGTTATCCCAATCGGTAGGATGGGCGATGTTTTTCCAGTGTTTCCAAGGGAAACTGTCAATAAGCTCAGCGCATTCCATGTGGATGCAGCGTTTCCAGCTAATAAGCTTGCCGTGTTTGTTGTAGCCGTTTTCCCAGCCTTTTCCGTTGGTTTCATCGTTGAGGGTTTGCTGAAGGGTAAACATTTCTTCAAGCAGAAGTTGGGGTGTCATCGTCGTCCTTTTTAGAAGCACCAGAAACAAAATGCGCCAGTAGCTTGGTTACGACGATTCCCCCTGCAAACACCAACATTCCTAGCAGAAAAAATTTCGCAATACCTAGCACTAAATCCATTACTTCTCTTTTTTTAAGGGGGCATTATACCACACAAGTGGCAACCGTTTGATTTCAGGCGTACAGGGAAAAACTCTCCAATTGCTCCAATAACTTTTCAAAAAGCTTTTGGGTACTCTCAAGGATTTTTTCCTGAGGAGAAAATTTCGCCAACCCTTCATCAAAGGCTTTTAAGAGGCCATTTTGCAAGAACCCTTTGGTGTTTTCATCCTTGGGCGTGGGGAGGTCTTGACGCAGAGAAAAGGCTTCGTTGAGGATTTCTCTTGGGCTTGGAATGCCGCTATCTTGGACGTTTTGAATGTACGCGTCAATGCGCGGTTGCAGGGCTTTTAGGGCTTCATCAATCTCACGTTGGTCGTTCGCATCGATGCCATTTCCTTCGTACGAAAACGCGTAACCGTAGGCGTGGGAGAGGGAAAATTCTTGCACCGAAAGGCCGTCTTTGGTGTAGCTTTGATAAGTCATCTCTTTGTTGTCGTACAAAGAAAGGGACAAGGTATCCCCAGAGCTGGTTTTGATGTTAAAGCTGAGGTTATTGTAAGCTGCTTGGGCGTTTTGGATTTGCATGGAAACTCCTTTTGGGGTAAATCGGCCAAAGGGTTTACATGTAAAGGGGGTTTACATGTAAAAGAGGCAAAGCTTCTGTGTTACAATAGACCTTTTCTATAAGGAGGCACCATGTGTTGTCTGGGAATGCGTTTGCTGGTCTTGTTTGGACTTACAGGGTTGAGTTTTTTGCTAAATTGGGCGTATCCCGTGCTGCCTGTGTTGGCATGGTACGCGCTGCAAGCGACGGTCTTTGCCTTCATTCTCATGGGCGTTGATGCCCTTGCGGCACGCCATGAACGCACGCGCGTTCCTGAAGCCTTGCTCTACTATGTCGCGGCTATTGGCGGGTTTTTGGGCACGTGGCTTGGCGTGATGGCGTTTAGGCACAAGAAGGCAAAAAAGATTTTTGTGGGGATTTTAACAGGGATTAGCTTCTTGTGGATTGCGTTTATCTGGTGGATAGGAACCCACAAAGAAGCGATTTTTACGTTTCTAAACCTTTGAGAGGTCAAGCTTGAGCGCTGCGTTATCCATCACTCCAATCCCTTGCTCTAACACTTTAGTGGCAATCGCTTTGGCGTCTTCCAAAGAGTGCATGGTGTAGGTGCCACACTGGTAAAGATTGAGCTCAGGAATCTCTTTTTGGCTCTTTACATGTAAGACATCTTTCATGGACGCTTCCCACGCTTTCACCACCGCATCTTCTTTAGGACTGCCAATGACGCTCATGTAAAACCCTGTGCGGCATCCCATAGGCGAAAGGTCGATGATTTCCGCTTGGGCGGAGTTGAGGTGGTTGCGCATAAAGCCCGCAAAAAGGTGCTCTAGGGTGTGAATGCCCTCGCCGCTCATGATGTCGTGATTGGGTTTACAAAAGCGCAAATCGTACACGGTAATGGTGTCGCCGCTTGGGGTTTTCATGCTCTTAGCGAGGCGCACAGCAGGGGCTGGCATCTTGACGTGGTCAACGGTAAAACTGTCTAAAAGGGGCATAGGTTTTCCTTTACTACATTTGGTTTGGGGCATTGTAACACAAAATTACGCCACCCCAAACCGTTGCAAGGCATCGCGCAACCCTTTGGAGGTATTGGCAATCTCCGAGGCAATCATCGCCACCCGCTCTCCTTCGGTTTCATTGCCACTTGAGAGGGTGATGATGCCCGTCATGGTTTCCATGAAGGCCTTGGTTTTTTTGGCATTGGCCTCGTTGATTTCCACAACTTTAGACGAAACCACGATGGCATTTTCTAGCTGCGAAGAGGTTTGCATGCCAAATTGAATGAGTGATTCCGCCTTGGTGGCAATGGCCGCAAGTTCGTCATTAATCGTCCCTACTTCTTGGGTATTGGCATGAATGCCTTGCAGCATGAGCATCATAATCGCATCAATCTCTTCTAGTGAATCCCGCGTACGCTCGGCCAATTTTCGCACCTCATCTGCCACCACCGTAAACCCCCGCCCATGCTCGCCTGCGCGCGCCGCTTCGATGGCAGCATTAAGGGCCAAAAGATTGGTCTGATCGGCGATGTCAGCGATGATGCCAAGTACCCCTTTGGTTTGTTCGGTTTGGCTAGAAAGGTGGTGCATTTTATCGCTGATGCTGTTTTGGTGTTGGCTACTTAGGCTAACGGTTTTGCCCACATCTTGGAGGTGTTCCACAAACTCTTGCATGACGTCTTGGTTGGTTTGAAGGGAGTTTCTTGTCTCTTGCGCCAAGCCAATAGCCTCATCCAAATCCCCACCGATGGTAGAGGCGATGCCGCCAAGGTTATCAATCTCTTTTTTTTGGGCGTGGATGGTTTGTACCAACTGGGCCGAAGAGGTGCGCAGTTCTTTGGAAGATTCACGCGTGTGCACAGAAGCCTTAAGGGCGGTGGATAAAACCGTTTTGATGGTTTCAAACACTTCATGCAACGAACGGGAGATAAAATCGGTTTCGTCTTTTGACTCGGGGTGAAAGTGCAACGGTTGGGACAAATCCACCTTCTCTCCCGCCACCACTTCTTTGAGGTAGCGCGTAAGGCGGGAAACATCCTTGGAAAAAAGCCGCATAAGCCATGCTTGGCCCGCTAACAAAACGGCCAAAACGCCAAAGGCAATCACGCCAAAAAAGACAATCTGCTCCCCTTTTTCTTCCATGCGTTTACGGGAAATCTCTAGGGTTTGCACGTCTTTTTCATTTTCCAGCAGCGAGGCATTAACCCCCTCAATGCCCCCACCAACTTCCTGCATTTGTGTCAACAACGCCCTGTTAAACCCAAGGGCTATGTTAATCACGGTGCCCGTAATATCGCTAATGCTTTTTTGGATGTCTGTAGCATTAAGTGCGTCGGGACTTTGCTCAAAGGCAATGGCTTGAATCTTTAGTTGCCCCGCAATCCCCTCGATAAACTTGTGTTGCGCAGTTTTGGTGCTAGCCCATGCTTGAAGCTCTTTCGCGATACGTTCCATCTTGCGGGCCTCTCTAGGGCGAAAGGTTAGCAACGACACCTCTCGACCAATCTGACGCAACAACGCGATGTCTTCGTAACTTTGCACCAATTCTAAGGCGCCTTGGTTCATGGAAGAAAAATTTTCAAGGGTGGTTGTGTTGGTGTGTAGGATGTTTTGAATGTTATTTTTTAGGGTTTCGCCTTGTCTGGCTTGCGCCCGCTGATACGCAGCAACTTCTTGAAAGTAAGAGTAAAACAGTAGCCCTGCAAACACAAAGGTCACCCCAACACAAAACGCTGTGGCTAAAAAACTGTGCGCGAATGAAATACGCTTGATAAGTGGCAATGAACGAGACGACATGTCTCTCCTTTTGGGGGAAAATAAACCCTAAAAGGTTAGCAGAGTTTCATTGCCAAACAATTACATGTAAGGATTATTTTTTGCAGCCGTACTCTTCACTAAGACCAAAAACTTTGCAGTATTCGCTATACACACATCCCACGCTACGCTTGGCGCAGACCAGAGGAATGCCGCGTTTTTTGGCTTCGGTTTTGATTTTTTTCATGGTGTTGTGGTTGAGAAATGACGTTAGCATCACCACGCACGAGGTATCACATGGGATAGACTTGCGATTGACCCGGTTTTCGTTTCGTGCATCCCAGTGAGTAATGGAACGCGCACCTAGTTCTTCAAGAACGGTTATGATGGGACGAATTTCATCGGCCCCGACCACTAAGACTTGCATCACCACCCCTTTGTATTGATAATCGTTATTATATTCATTTAACCTGAAGAGAACCTTGTGTTCTAAGCAAGTCCGCGGTATGATTGTCACTCTTATACTACGCAGGAGGCTGACGTGAAACGCACCGAACTCTTTTTTTCACTTTTGCTTCTGGCACTGGGAATTCTTTTCTTTCGCCATACTTCCATTTTGGCCATCAGCGCGGGCGTTGCTATCTTTTTATTTGGCATGATTTCTTTGGAAAATGGCTTTAAAACCTTCTCAGGCGGACTCTTAGAAACCCTTTTGAAACGCTCCACCAACACCCTAACCAAAAGCGTTACCTTTGGTGCATTGGCCACGGCATTAATGCAATCTAGCTCACTGGTTTCAGTCCTTACCATCTCTTTTTTAAGCGCAGGTCTTATCACGCTCTTAGCGGGGGTTGGCATCATTTTTGGGGCGAACCTTGGCACCACGATGACGGCGTGGCTCATCTCAGGCCTTGGGGTCAAGGTAGATATCGGCGCCTACGCTCTGCCCATGCTCACCTTCGGGGTGATTTTCATCTTGCGCAAGCAAGAATTTTACAAAGGCACGGGGTATATTTTAGTAGGGCTTGGGTTTATTTTTCTGGGCATTCACACCATGAAAGAGGGGTTTGAAAGTTTCAAAGACGTGGTGGATTTAACCCAATACGCCATCAGTGGGTACAAAGGTGTCTTCATTTACATCGGTTTTGGGGTGCTCATCACCCTCATCATGCAATCTTCAAGTGCCTCCTTGGTGGTCACCATCACCGCACTTTCCACGGGGCAAATTGGTTATGAAAATGCCCTCGCTCTGGCCATTGGCTCCAATATCGGCACTACCATCACAGCCGTGCTTGGCTCCTTGGGCTCCAATATCGAAGGCAAACGCCTTGCGATTGCCCATCTTATCTTCAACCTCACCACAGGCCTCCTTGCGGCAGTGTTCATCTACCAACTGGTGGAGGTGGTGGCCGTGCTTTCTCACTGGGTCGGTATTGCACCAGAAGATGACACCTTGAAACTGGCCTTGTTTCACACCTTGTTTAACCTCATGGGTGTCCTTCTTATGCTCCCTTTTGTTCGTCCCTTGGTGAAGTTTTTAGAGGCTACTGTTGTGCTAAAAAACCCTTTATTGCAACGCACAGACGATGCCATCTACCTTAGCGACACAGCCCTTGATGCGCCCCAAGCGGCTAAAGAGGTGTTGTTTCAAGAAACCCAGCACCTCTTTAACAATGCGCAAAGCATCCTCGCCTACGCCATCAATATTACGCCAAAAGACCTCACTTCCACCCTCTCTCCCGAGGAGGTGATTGCCTTGCGTACCCAGCCCATGAATAAAAATATCGAAGAGTTGTACGCGCGCAAATTTAAACCCATCTACAGCAAAATCATCGATTTTGCGGTGCGGGCCCAAACTAACGCCAACGAGGCCGACACCCTGAGCATCATGGACGTGCGGCGTGCGGCCCAACGCATGGCTGAGGCCATCAAAGATGCCAAACATTTGCAACCCAACATGCTTCGCTACCTCACAAGCTCCAATACGTTTATTAAAGACGAGTACGCCTTTATTCGCACAAGCCTCATCAAACACTTGCGCCTTTTGCAAGAAATCATGGAAACCCAAGAAGAAGAAACCTTGGCCTTAGCCCTAGGAAAGGTAACGCAAGAGATTAAGGCGTTTGATGTCATCTCAGGGCGCTCCCTAGACGCACTCATCCGTGAAAATCGCATCACAAGCACTATGGCCACGTCGCTGATGAACGACACCGCCTATGCCCTTAGCATTGCTACCAATTTACTCGAAATGAGCAAAATTTTACTCATTCATAAAGCCTTGTTTACCCACACACACGAAGCCCTCTTCGAGGATGAATCCTTGTAAATTTTCCTTTTACATGTAAAGGTCTTAGCGGAAGTCTTTTTTTAAGCGCAACGCGGTATGATGATGTTTTCCACTTATTTAACGAGGTGTTCATGAAGCGTTCCATCGTCTTTTTAGTAATGATTGCCCTTGGGTACGCCTTTACACAAAGTGCGGATTTTTTGACCATCAGTGCAGGCGTGGCGATTTTTCTCTTTGGTATGCTCTCCTTGGAAAACGGCTTTAAAGCCTTTTCGGGCGGGCTACTCGAAACCATCCTAAAACGCTCCACCGACAAGCTCGTCAAAAGCCTTGGGTTTGGTGTCATTACCACCACCCTCATGCAATCAAGTTCCCTCGTTTCAGTCCTTACTATCTCCTTTTTAAGCGCAGGCCTCATCACCCTAAGTGCGGGTATTGGCATCATTTTTGGGGCAAACTTGGGCACTACCACGGGCGCATGGTTGGTGGCGGGTTTTGGGCTTAAGGTGGACATTGGGGTGTATGCTATGCCCATGTTGGTGTTTGGCATGATGCTTATTTTCCGCAAAGACAAGCCCTTGCAAGGCCTGGGGTACGTGCTAGCGGGTCTTGGGTTTTTGTTTTTAGGCATTCACTACATGAAAGAAGGGTTTGAAGCGTTTAAAGAGACGCTTGATCTTTCCCAATACGCCATGACGGGCTTCAAAGGTGTCTTTTTCTACACCCTTATTGGCATCTTTGCTACCCTTGTGATGCAATCTTCTCACGCCACCTTGGTGCTTACCATCACCGCCTTAGCCGCAGGGCAAATCAGCTATGAAAACGCCTTGGCCTTGGCCATTGGGTCCAATGTTGGCACCACGGTCACGGCCATGCTTGGCGCCCTTGGGGCAAACATAGAAGGCCGAAAACTCGCCATCGCCCATCTGATTTTTAACCTCACCACAGGCATTGTCGCAATCATGTTTATATACCAACTGGTGGACATGGTAGAGGTACTCAGTGCATGGATAGGCATCAAAGCCGGAGATTTTACCCTCAAGCTTGCCTTATTTCACACCCTTTTTAACACCCTTGGCATTGCATTGATGCTCCCTTTTACACGCACACTGGTGTGGTTTTTAGACACTTACATCACCACCCAAACCAAAACCCTTGTGCGCACAGATGATGTGCTCTACCTCAATGAGGCTACCCTTGAGTTCCCTGATGCGGCCAAAGAAGTCCTCTTTAAAGAGACAAAACACCTCTACATCAACGGCCAAAGCCTCATCGCTTACGCCCTAAGTGTGCGCCCAGGTGACATCACCTCAGGTATCGCCCCTGAAGAAATTATCGCCCAACGTTCCCGCCCCATGCCCAAAGACATGGAAGATTTGTACGAGCGCAAATTTAAACCCATTTACAGCAAAATCATCGCCTTTGCGGTGCGTGCGCAAACCAACGCCAACGAGGCCGACACGGAAGCGATTATGGAGATTCGCCGTGCGTCCTTACGCCTAGCCGAAGCCATCAAAGATGCCAAGCACCTTCAAACCAACATGCTCCGCTACCTCGCCTCATCCAACGCGTACATTGCCGAAGAGTACAATTTTATTCGCGCGAGCCTCATCAAACAACTGCGCCACATTAATTTACTGCTCAACACGGAAGAAGAGGAGATGCTGACCCTATTTTTTGGCAAGATTGAGCTAGAAAGCAAAGCCTTTGACGCCGTTTCGGGACGCTCTTTAGACAAACTCATTCGCGAACAAAAAATCACCAACACCATGGCCACTTCCCTCATGAACGACACGGCGTATGCTAGCGCCATTGCGGGCAATCTTACCAGTATGGCCAAAATCCTATTTACCAATTACGCCTTGTACAAGCACACCCACGAAGTCATCACCCAAAGCGACGAAGACCTCGCCTCTCAAAGGAGCACTCCATGAAAAAACGTAAATTTATCGAGCGTATTCAAGAAATGTTTGGCATCATTGAGCCTGAAACCTCTAGCAAAAAAGAGGCTATCTTAGACCTTGTACGCAAACTCAAGGCAAAACGCGCCGAGCTTAAACTGCAACTTAGGATTGCAAAAGACCCCGCGGAGATTGAGGATTTAAAAGAGTCTATCGCGGTATTAAAAAAGCAAGTCGTCAAGGGAGAAAAGCTCCTAGACGCCTAAAGACCCTTGACGCACCTCAATGCCTAGGGTGGTTCAACTTGCTATACTACGCCAAATTTTTCAAAGGATTTAGTATGGAAATCAACGGCATTCAAGTGTGTAACGTCTGTGGACGTCCTAGTGACGCGGACGCCTCCGCGGTATTTATTCAAGCCAACAAGGGGGGCGAACTCGTCCATATTTGCACGGCGTGCATCCCCCATGTCATCCACGGCAGTGGCGAAGTGGTCAAGTCCAACGAAGCCCTAAGCGCACAGCTTAACCGTTAAGCACATCAAAGGCGATAGGCGCAGCAAGAAGGTGAGGTTCTTTGGTAAAGAGCGTCATCTCTCCTGCTTGCGTGTGTACGAGTACGACGTAAAAAAACCCGTGAAAAATACACTCTTTTACCTCCCCTTTTAGCGCGCCATTGGTGTTTACATGTACATCCGCAGGGCGAAACATCACCTCTTTTCCCTCTTTTTCGTAGACATTAATCTTTCCTAAAAATTGGGCACAGGCTTTGTTTTTGGGGTATTTATACAGCGTCTCCACATCGCCCACTTGCAAGATTTCCCCTTGGGCCATGAGGGCCACGCGGTCGCTCATGTGAAAGGCGTCTTCGCGGTCGTGGGTCACAAAAATGGAAGTGATACCAAAGGCTTTAATCATCTGTTTTAACTCATCCCGCAAACTGGCGCGCAGTTCGCTGTCTACGCTACTAAAAGGCTCATCCAAGAGCAAAAGTTTTGGCTGACGAATCAGGGCACGGCACAAGGCCACGCGCTGTTGTTGTCCTCCGCTTATCTCATGGGGAAGGCGTTTTTTAATGGCAGTGATGCCTGTTTTTTCAAGCAGTGCCCCTACGCGTGCTTTGCCCTCTTTTTCAACCCCAAAGAGGATGTTTTCCTCCACGCTCATGTGCGGAAAAAGCGCGTAATTTTGAAACACGATAGAAAGCTCCCGCTCTTTGGTTTCAAGGTTAATGCCCTTGGCAAAAAGCGTCTTTCCACCCAAGACAATCTCTCCACTACAGGGCGTTTCAAAGCCACAAATCATGCGCAACAAAGAGCTTTTTCCGCAACCGCTTTTGCCCATGAGGGTAAAGATTTCCCCTTCGTTTATCTCTAAATTGATAGATTTTGCCACGCAAATTGCACCGTTGCAAAAGGTTTTTTCCAGATTCCTTACATGTAAAAGACTCATTTAAATATCCTAAGATTAAGTAGCAACACGGCCACGGTTGTCATGGAAAGCAATACCAAAGCGGGCAATCCAAGTGCGGGGAGCATTTCATTGCTGGCCAATTCGTAAATGCGCGTGGCAAGGGTGTCAAAGTTGAAAGGGCGCAACAATAACGTCGCAGGAAGCTCTTTGCTAATGTCAATAAACACAATCAAAAACCCGCCCACAAAAGCCCCTTTGACCATGGGAAAACTCACCTTCCACAACCGCTGAAATTCCCCCCTAGCGTAAAGTTTGCTCGCCTCTTGAAGCTCTGTGGTTATCTTGCTAAACCCGCTATTAAGCGTGCCTACTCCCGCGGGGTAAAAGCGTACCACGTAGGCAAAGGTGAGCACAAAAAACGTCCCCCCAAACCAATACTGCCCCAAGGCGTTATCTAGGCTACTAAAAAAGAGGAGTGCCCCAATCCCCACCACCGCACCAGGAACAGAATAGCCCAAAAGCGACACCCGATACGCGATCTTAGAAAGGGGTGTGCTGTAGGCTACGGTGAAAAAAAGCACCACAAAAGCGCACACCATAATCACCAAGGAACTGCCAAGATTGATAGAGAGCGTCCCAAGGGTGTAGCGCCACAATTCCAAACTGCCACTGTGCGGGTCCAAAATAGCCCAGTAGCCAAGCACGCTTAGGGGAACCACAAAGGCCACAAGCAATAACACTGCGCAAAAAACAAAGGCGCCCAACGCTTTGGCACCAACTAGCGGTTGGCGTTGGAGCGTTTTGGCGCTAAAACTGCCCGTAGCGTACCGCATGCGTGCCTTGGCGCGCGACTCTAGGAGCAAGAAGCTAAACACAAAAAGCATGAGCACAAGCGCTATTTTGACCGCCCCTTGCAAATCCGCATACCCAAACCACTGCTTGAAAATCCCTACGCTAAAGGTTTCCACCCCAAAATACAACACCGTGCCATAATCACTGATGACTTCCATGGAGGTTAAAAACAGTCCAATAAAAAACGCCGGGTACACCAAAGGCAAGTAGACGCGAAAATACGCGCGTACAGGGCCGATGCCTTGGAGTTTGACAACCTCATCAACGGAGTTTGAAAGCCCCGAAAATGCTGCGCGCGCGACGATAAACACGTAAGGGTACATGGAAAGGCCAAAGATAATGATAACCCCTTGAAGGGTTAAAATATCTAAGCGGTAAGCCAGACCCGTGAGTTGGGAAAAAAGGCCCGCATACTCAAAAACACCGTTATACGCGTACCCCACAACATAACTGGGCAAGGCCAAGGGCAAAACCAATGCGGCCCCTAAAAACCTGCTGCCAAAAAACGTAAACCTCGCCACCAAATACGCACTAAGGCCTCCCAAAACAAAGGTGAGCGCCCCAACGCCTAACACTAAAAGCAGGGTATTTTTTGCATAGGTGCCCAAATTTAAGGTTGCAAATGCCTCCAGAGAAAAGCCTTTGGCTAGCGCAAAAAAAAGGAGGTAAAGAATGGGAAGGGAGAGCATCGCCCCAAAAAGTGGGGCGACAAGGGATTTGAGGCGGGTTATTTCCATTGGGCTGCTTGAAAAACCTTCACCGCTTCTACGTTGTTTTCACCCACTGTTGTGAGAGAAAGGGTGTCTTCTTTGAACTCGCCCCACGCTTTGACAACAGGGCTTAAAGGTACTGTTGCGTTGATGGGGTATTCAAAATTGGCATGGGCAAAGTTTTCTTGCGCTTGGGGGCTGATGAGAAATTCCAAAAGCTTGATAGCGTTTTCTTTGTTTTTGGCCGATGCGGTTACGCCAGCACCACTGATGTTAATGTGTGTGCCACGGTCTTTTTGGTTGGGGAAGAAAATACCGATTTTTTTCGCCACTTCTTGATCGGCAGGGTCAGCGGAAGTGATAAAACGTCCCACGTAGTAAGTATTGGCAATGCCCACATCGGCCAAACCACTAGCGGTGTCACGAATCTGGTCGCGGTCGTTTCCTTTGGGGTCACGGGCAAGGTTCCCAACCACTCCTTTGGCCCACGCAAGTGCGCCTTGGCTACCATGGTGCGCGATCATGGCGCCCATGAGGGATTTGTTGTAGGCATTAGCCGAAGTGCGCGTGGCGATTTTGTAAGGGAAATTGGCTTCACCAAGGGCTTCGTACGTCGAGAGCGTGACAGGGTCTACCTTTTCTTTGTTGTACACAATGACCCGCGCGCGCTTGGTTAGACCATACCACTGGCCGTCTTTGTCGCGCAAGTGGGCAGGGATAGTGTCATTAAGGGTTTGAGACTCCACCGTTTGAAGCACGCCAGCAACTTTGGCTTCGTACAAGTTACCCACATCTGCCGTGATAAACACGTCCGCAGGAGAATTTGCCCCTTCGATTTTAAGGCGCGCAAGCAACTCTTCGGCATTGGCATGTACAACGTTTACTTTGATACCCGTTTGGGTTTCAAAGGTTTTGTACAGCGCTCTATCGGTGTCATAATGGCGGTGAGAATAAAGGTTTACTTCGCCAGCGCCCATCAAGGCGCTTGCGCCAACAAGTAAGGCACTCGCCAAATAATGTACAGGTTTCATGAAACTCCTTTGGGAAATTTTTCGTCAATTATAGCGTTAACTACTTAATTGATAATTAATTTCATTACATAAATTTTGTAATCTGTGCTACGAAAAATAGCATCGCTTTGGGGGAAAATGGTTTACATGTAAGGGGGAAAATGGTTTACATGTAAGGGGGAAAATGGTTTACATGTAAGGGGGAAAATGGTTTACATGTAAGGGGGAAAATGGTTTACATGTAAGGGGGACCAAAACCACCTAAAGATGGTTTTGGTCCAAACTTGCTTACTCCGCAACTTCGTTGGAGTAATCAAGGCTCGCTAAGCGCGAAAGCTGTCGCCAACGACGCATCGCGTCGGCTTTGTTTTTCTTAAACAAGGCGTCGGCTTCTACAGGGTTGGATTTTTTGAGCGAAACATAGCGTACTTCGTTCATCAAGAAAGACTCATACGCTTCCCAATCTGGCTCTTTGCCTGTGATTTTGATGGGGTTTTTGCCCTCTTTTTCTAAGCGTGGGTCGTAGGTGTAGATTGGCCAGTAACCGCACTTGGTCGCTAGCTCCCCTTGGTTGCCTGATTGTCCAAGGCCGCCTTTAATCCCGTGCGCAATACACGGCGAGTAGGCGATGACCAAAGACGGTCCGTCGTACGCTTCAGCGTCTTCAAGGGCTTTAAAGGTTTGCGCTTGAGAAGCATTGGAGTTAATCTGTGCCACGTAAATGTTGCCATACGTCATGGCGATGTAGCCCAAATCTTTTTTCTGCATCGGCTTACCTGAGGCAGTAAACTGCGCGATGGAGCCTGCGCGGGAAGACTTAGAGCTTTGGCCGCCTGTGTTGGAGTACACTTCTGTATCAAGCACCAAAACGTTGATGTTTTCGCCGCTTGCAAGCACGTGGTCAAGGCCGCCATAACCGATGTCATAGGCCCAACCATCGCCCCCAACAATCCACTGTGAACGGCGTACCAAGTAGCCTTTGAGGCTTAGTAAGTCTTTCACGCCTGGCGCGCTTTGGTTGGCTTCTAGCAATGGAAGGAGTTTTTCTTTGATTTCTTGGGTTTTTTTACCGTCGTTTTTAAACTCAATCCAATCTTTATACAAGGCCGCTAGGGCGTTAGGTGCGCTCTCAAGGGTTTCGTGCATGATGTTTTCGATGCGGTGACGCATGGTTTCAACCGCCACTTCCATCCCTAGACCAAACTCCGCATTGTCTTCAAACAAGGAGTTTGCCCATGCGGGGCCTTCGCCTTTGTCGTTTTTGCGGTACGGTGTTGTCGGTGCGGAAGCCCCATAGATTGAAGAACATCCTGTCGCGTTTGCAATCATCATACGATCACCAAACATACGCGTCGCAAGGGTCAAATACGGTGTTTCGCCACACCCTGGACATGCGGCGTGGAATTCAAACAAGGGTTGTGCAAACTGAATGTTTTTCGCATTGGGTTTGCCCGCCACGTCGTCTTTGTACGTCACTTTTTTAAACAGATAATCCGCGTTTTCTTGTTCGCCTTTTTCAAGCTCTTCGCCCAGTGGCACCATGACTAAAGATTTTTCTTTAGAAGGGCACGCTTCGGCGCACAATTCGCATCCCGTACAATCCAGTGCGGAAACTTGGATTTTGTACATGTACCCTTTAACTTCCTTGCCTTTGGCTTCGATAGCATGGTTTTTGACACCCACAGGCGCGCTAGCCATCTCTTGGTCGTTGATAAGGAAAGGACGAATGACCGCGTGCGGACATACAAAGGCACACTGGTTACATTGAATACAGTTTTCTTCAATCCACTTAGGCACCATAACGCCAATACCGCGTTTTTCGTATTCGCTTGTACCGTGCTCAAAGGAGCCATCTTCGTACCCCTTAAACACAGACACGGGCAAATCATTCCCCTTGGCGGCGTTGACAGGCTTGGCGATTTTTTCCACAAAGGTTGTGCCCACATACGCGTCTTGCTTGTCACTCTCTTCAGGCAAGTTAGCCCATGCTGGGTCTACAGGCACTTCCTCAAGGCCGTTAGCACCTTGGTCGATGGCTTGGTAGTTAAGCTCTACAATCTTTTCACCTTTACTGATGTAAGATTTGTGGGCAAACTCTTTCATGTAGGTTTGAGCTTGTTCGTAGTCGATAATATCGGCAAGCTTAAAGAACGCCGATTGCATGATGGTATTGGTGCGATTGCCTAGGCCGATTTCCCGCGCTAGCTTAGTAGCATTGAGGATATAAAACTTCGCTTTACGCTCGGCTAAGATTTTTTTCGCGCTGTTGGGCATACGGCTGAGGGTCTCATCTGCATCCCAAATGGAGTTAAGCAAAAATGTACCACCCTCGCGAATACCGCCAATCACATCGTACATATCAAGGTATCCTGCTACCGAACAGGCGATAAAATGAGGATTGGACACGAGGTAGGTTGAACGGATAGGGTGCTTGCTAAAGCGCAAGTGTGAGCGGGTGTAGCCGCCAGATTTTTTGGAGTCATAGGCAAAATAGGCTTGGGCATACAAGTCGGTTTTATCGCCGATGATTTTAATAGAGTTTTTGTTTGCCCCTACCGTACCGTCTGCACCAAGACCGTAAAAGAGACATTCGCGCACGTCATCACCACCAAGGCTCATGGGCTTACCCAAAGGAAGCGAGGTAAAGGTTACGTCATCGTTAATGCCCACAGTGAAGCCATTTTTAGGTTCATTGCTCTCAAGGTTTTTAAAGACCGCTAGCATTTGCGCAGGGTCCACGTCTTTGGAAGAAAGACCGTAACGTCCGCCTACGATGATAGGAGCGTCCTTGCGTCCATAAAACACCGAGCGCAAGTCAAGGTAAAGGGGTTCGCCCACAGAACCTGCTTCTTTGGTACGGTCAAGCACAGCGATTTTCTCAACACTCTCAGGCAATATATCAAAGAGGTATTTCGCGCTAAAGGGGCGGTACAAGTGGCACACAATCAAGCCCACTTTTTCACCCTTAGCCACCAAATAATCCACCGTTTCACGCAAACATTCCGTCACAGAACCCATGGCTACCACAACACGGGTCGCATCTTTAGCACCGTAGAAGGTAAAAGGTTTGTACTCACGGCCTGTGATTTTTGTTATCTCTTTCATGTACCCCGAAACGATATCAGGAATAGCTTCGTAGAAAGGATTTTGTGCTTCGCGGCCTTGGAAATAGATGTCATCGTTTTGTGCTGTACCGCGTGTTTTAGGCGAGGCAGGGTTTAAGGAGGCATCGCGGAAGGCTTGTACTGCTTCTTTGTCAAGCAATCGGTCAAACTCTGCGTAATCCATCACTTCGATTTTTTGAATCTCGTGGGAGGTGCGGAACCCGTCAAAAAAATGCAAGAAAGGAACCCGTCCTTTAATGGCGGCAAGATGCGCCACGCCTGCAAGGTCCATGACCTCTTGCACGGAGCCTGTGGAGAGCATCGCAAAGCCTGTTTGACGCGCCGCGTAAATGTCTTGGTGGTCACCAAAAATTGAAAGCGCGTGGGTTGCCAAGGTTCTTGCACTCACGTGAATGACGCCTGGAAGCAACTGGCCTGCAATCTTATACATGTTTGGAATTTTAAGTAAAAGGCCTTGAGAAGCCGTGTAGGTTGTGGTAAGTGCTCCCGCTTGGAGTGAGCCGTGCACTGTGCCAGCCGCGCCACCCTCGGATTGCATTTCAACTACTTTAACAGGCATACCAAAAAGGTTTTTCTTTCCTTTTGCCGCCCAAAGATCGGTATAATCAGCCATTGGAGAAGAAGGTGTAATCGGGTAGATACCCGCCACTTCTGTAAAGGCGTACGAAGCGTGTGCTGCTGCCTCGTTACCGTCCATCGTTCGCATGACTTTTGCCATAGGTTCCCCTTGCATTATGTATTTTTGATCTCATCTTATGTAGAAATGGAATTTATTCTACTTTTGTCTCTCTTAAGTCCCACTAAAGAGAGACAAAATGAAAAAATCATGAAATTTAGCTTCAGAATACGTTTCAGATTGTATCGTTCTTACTCAATTTCAGGATTTTTTCTACTGCCTCCATGGGTGAAATTGTAACATGTGACGCACATGTTTCCAGGTGCGAAAGGGCACCATACCCACACGTCACCGCCACACCACAAATACCCGCCTCTTTTGCCGCTAGCATATCCATGCAGGTATCACCTACCATCCAAGACGAAGCTTTTGAGGCACCCAGTGCTTCGAGTGCTTTAAGAACGGGTTCGGGGTGGGGTTTGGGATGGGTAACATCTTCTCGCCCAATGAGCACGTCAAAATAGTGCATCACACCCATGTGCTCTAAAAGCTCACGAGAGTATCGGCTTGTCTTCGTCGTCACAACGCCCAAGGTTGCAAAAGAGTGCGCTAGAGCAATGGCCTCACGCGCAGTGGGCAGTAAGGTTGTTTGAGGTTTTGAAACCACACGGTAATGCTCTTTGTACGCGCTCACGTATCCTTGCACCTGTTCAGGGGCAACACCCAGTTGTGAAAACATCACATCCAAAGGATGTCCAATCAAGGCGCACACGGCTTCTTGTAAAGGCTTTGGGTGATCATGCCGCTCAAAGGCAGCGCAAAACCCGCCAATGATTGCCTCGGTCGAATCAATCAATGTTCCGTCTAAATCAAATAAAATAACCTGCAAACAAAATCCTTTACATGTAGATGGCATTGTACCTATGGAGCATAAAAAACGTATGATAGACCCAGAAGTGTCTGGGTCGTGCCGTGTTAGTCTTTATGGAGTTGCACTTGAGGGAAGGGAATTGTAATGCCTTTGGCATCAAACGCCAGTTTAACGCGCTCAATGGTGTCAAAATAGACCCCCCAATAATCAGGGCTATTGACCCAAGCGCGCACGACAAAATTGACGCTGCTATCGGCAAGTTCTGAAACCGCAACAAACACAGCAGGGTCTTGTAAAACCCGCCCATCTGCAGTAACAGTCTCCCGCAAAGTTTCTTTTACGAGTAGCAAGTCGTCGCTGTAACTCACGCCAAAGACCAAGTCCACACGGCGTGTGGATTTAGCGGAAAAGTTTGTGATATTTCCCCCGATAATGCGCCCGTTGGGAACAATAATAAGTTTATTATCCCCTGTGCGCATAAAGGTACTAAAGAGGTTAATCTCTTCCACCGTACCAGACTCACCTGCTGCGTTGATGAAATCGCCCACTTTAAAAGGGCGAAACACCACGAGCAAAACTCCTGCGCCCACATTGGAAAAGGTGTCTTTAAACGCAAGGCCAACCGCCAAACCTGCGGCTCCTAAAACGGCTACAAAAGAGGTGGTTTCAATGCCCACATTAGAGAGTGCGGCAAGGGCAACCACCACAAGGAGTAGCCCGTAAATCACATTGGAAAAGAACCGCGTCAAGGTGATTTCCACCTTGGCCTTTTCCATCATCTTCGTCGCAAGCATGGAAGCCCAGCTGGCAAGTTTCTTTCCCACAAAAAAGAGAAGAAACGAGCCTAAAACTTTTAATCCATATACACCCGCTAGGGTTGCTATTGATTCAAACTCCATCGCACTACCTAGTCTTTAAATTTTGTCTCAACACGGCGATTAAGCGCTCTGCCCTCTTCTGTGTCATTGCTAGCAACGGGTTGCATTTCACCAAAACCTACGGTAGTAATGCGGTGTGCTTTGACGCCCAAACGGGTCAACTCTGCAGCTACAGCTTTAGCACGTTCTTCGGAGAGTTTTTGGTTATAAGCTTCCGCACCCTTGCTGTCTGTATGCCCTTCAAGGCGCACGGTAAACACTTCGTGCACTTTCAAAAAGTCCGCAACTTCTTCGATTTCACGCATAAATTCAGGTTGAACTTTTGCTTCGTCAAAGTCAAAGGCTACCCGAAGTGTCACCATTTTAGCACATCCATCAGCTCCCACTTCAACCCCCGCAGGTGTGTTAGGGCACTCATCAAGACGGTCAATCACACCATCCCCATCGGTATCTTTTTCAACAACAGGAGCAAAGGACATGGGTGTAGGCTCTGGCGCGGGTGCTGGAGCAACCACAGGCGTTGGCTCTACGGGTGCTGGCTTGGTGGCTTTTGGGCCAAAGGGGATTCCTAAACCTACGGTGTAAAAGAGGTTATTGGCGCCGTAGTCAAACTTGATAGCATGGCGCACGTCTGCTTTGAGCCACATATCATTGACGAGTTGGTATTTTACGCCTACTCCGTATTGGCCAAACATAGCATCGTGATTCTTGTCAAATCTGTTGCTTAGGTGCTCATACCCCACCCCTACAAGGGTGTAAAGTTTTGTTTTTACCGCCACATCGTATTCTTTGATGATGTTGGCAAAATAACGGGTGATGTCTGTTTTTGAACCCGAGCCTTTAATGCCCACACGCGGAGCGTGCTCAATACCTAACTCGATTTGGTCAAAGATAAATCCATCTACATTTTTTCCCAAACGTAGCCCATAATTTAGCTGGTCTTTAAGTCCAAGATTTCCTTCGGGTTTTACACCGCCGATTGTAGGAGTAATCTCATACTCATAGGCAGCCTCACTGGCGACAAGGGCAGTTGCCGCAACTAACGCAATAACAATTCTTTTCATGACGCGTCCTTTAAGGTAAAATAAAAAGCAATTCATTATACCCTAAAAGGCTACTTCTCTAGCTTTTCCCACGCTTCTAGGTTGTGCGCAATGCCGATAAATGCAGGTTCCACAGGAGCAATGGCGCGATTAACAACGCTTAAGGTTTTAGGAATATACAAAAACAAATAGGGCACATCTTGCGCAATGTGCTGGTAAATTTCGCGGTAAATTTCCCCAAACTTTTCATCATCTACCGTGCGTTCTGCTTCTTTAATGAGCGCGTCCACCTGCCCATTAGCATACCCCACAAAATTAAACCCACCTTTGCGCCTAGATTCGCTGTGCCAAATGCTGTAGGCATCACTTTTAAGGCCTAAATTCCACGCAAGCAGCACGGCTTCAAAACGGCGAGGCAAAATGACGGTATTTAAAAAGGCTTGCCACTCCATCACGCGAATACGCATCTTTACTCCCGCTTTTGCCAGTTGGTATTGCAACACTTCTGCGGTGGCCGCGCGGGACCCTGAAGAGGTCGTCAGGGTAAACTCCAAAGGGTTTTCTGCCGTGTATCCCGCTTGGGCGAGTAAGGCTTTGGCCTTTTCACTCTCTTGGGAAGGGGCTTTTACCTCAGGATTAAAGGCATTTGTGCGGGGGAGAAAGGGGCCTGTGCACACTTCCCCATGCCCAAAGAGTAAAATGTCCACCAACTCTTGACGGTCAATGGCAAGGCTTAGGGCTTGGCGCACACGGAGGTCTTGAAATTTCGGGTCTTCAAGGTTCAAACCCACGTACGCATAGGAGTGCGCAATACTCTCATGCACGGCGTAAAAATCGTGAAACCCTGCATCCAACTGGCGTTCGTGCTGTAAGGGAGTGATGCTGCTAAGGTCAAGTTTTCTAGAGCGGAGCATCATAAATTCGGTTGCATTATCGGGTAAAAAATGAAATACCAAGCGCTCAGGCTTTGGTTTTCCTTTAAAATAAGTGGGGTTAGCCCGCAACACAATGTTTTTAGAAAGCGTAAAGGTCTCTAGGATATAAGGCCCCGTACCAATGGGAGCTTGGTTAAAGCGCGATGTCATCAATGCCTTTTCATCTTTTAGTAAATGGTGCGGCAACACTTCCATCATCCAAATTTCCAACGCCTTGAAATAGGGGTATTTATACCTTACATGTAAGGTAAATTCATCCACCATGTCAACAGATTCTACATGGGAAAACCCACTAGAATAAGGGGTAAAAATTTCAGGGGAAAGAATGGTTTCGTAGGTAAAAAGCACGTCTTTAGCGCTAAAGGGTGTACCATCACTCCACGTAACGTCTTGGCGCAAACGAAATTCGAGCAGTGTGGGAGAGAGAAAGGTAAAGCTTTGGGCAAGTTCTGGTTCAATATTGCCGTCTTTGTCATAACGCACCAAGCCGTTAAAAAGCCACCGCGTAATGGAACTGCTAGCACTGTCTGTGGCAAGAAGGGGATTAAAACGACTCGGGTTTGCAGGGATAGACAAATGCAGTGTAGTAGCTAGTAGCGAAGTGGCGATTGCTAAAAAAAGAAGGAAGGGTTTCATGGGGGAGATTGTACCAAAAAAAATGGCATCCGGGGCGGGTAACCCAGATGCCTAGCGTGGTGAAAAATCTTAGTACTACAAAAAGGAGTGTTTGTCGCTATGGACTCTGAAAGTATAGTCCGCAGGAGTAAACACCTTCTAAACCCCAAGTAAATAAAGAATTAACCTCGGCTTTTTTGGGAAAAAAACGTATAAATCACCACGGAAAATCCTGCCGTGCACAATATCATGACCATCACGACAATCTGATACCGCACCGCCACCATCGGCGAAACACCCGAGAGAATTTGCCCGGTCATCATCCCAGGAAGTGACACTAACCCTACGGCCAAAAAACTGTTAAATTGCGGAATAAGCGAGGCGTTAAAAGCACGGTTTCTGGCCACCTCAAAGGGGTGTTTTTCCCTTTCACTGGCCAAACGTTCCGCATAAAGGCTCAACGCGTTCATACTAGAGGCAACAATCATCCCCGCAAGGGGAATAAACGACTGAGGATGGTACCACGGCATTGTACCAACAACGTGCATTACCAAGGCTAGCATACTAGCCGAGGCAAGGAAAATGCTTAAAAGCAAGGCACCAAGGGCACGTGCTCCGCGCTCTTTCATGTGCCTTTTGGCAATAAAAGTCGAAGCCCCAAGCATCACACCAAAAACCCCCACGCTCACCCAAGGGCTAGGCGCTTCAAATAAAAAAACAAGCACATACCCAATGGCTAAAAGCTGCAAGACCATACGCGCCGAAGCGACGCCAAGGGGCTTTAGAGAAAACCCCCAACGGGCCATAACAACCCCAAGCACCATCAAAGGAAGCACCATCAACGCCAAGGAGCTCCACGGAATAAGCATCGTTTTTCCTTTACATGTAAACGCCACCGTAAGTATACTGTTTTAGCTCCCACACGGGGCTTTTACATGTAAAGCTACAAAAACCTACAACACGCTGGATTTAATAACCACAAGCTTTTCGTTGGTCATGTCTTTCATGGAATGACTAATGCCACCAATCCCAAGCCCTGAGGCTTTTGCGCCGCCAAAAGGCATCCAATCTACCCTAAAAGCGGTATGGTCATTTACCATTACCGCTGTAGCGTTGAGGCGCTTCACTGCCCTTAGGGCGTTGTCGATGTTTTTAGTAAACACCGCTGCTTGAAAAGAAACCTCTAGGGCGTTGGCTCTATCAATCGCCTCTTCCATCTCCGCATACGCATACACACACACGACAGGGGCAAAAACTTCCTTGGTGGAAACAAGCGCCTTGTCTGATGGGTTAAGAATCACCGTAGGCGCGTAGCATGTGTCAGAAATCCTCTTGCCGCCCGTTAAGATTTTTCCCCCTTGAACCACCGCTTCATTCACCCACGCTTCCACCCTATCAACTTCTTTAGGGTTGATAAGCGGGCCTACTTCGGTTTTGGGGTCTAGTTGATTGCCCACGACCAGTTTAGAAGCGTACGCGGCCAACTTTGTGGCAACCTCATCGCAAATAGACGCATGCACATACACCCTTTGCACCGACACGCACACTTGCCCTGCATGGTAAAACCCGCCTTTTCCGATGGAAGGAATCAGTTCGTCCACATCCGCATCAGGCTCCACAATCACAGGGGCAACCCCGCCGTGCTCTAGCGCAACCCGTGTGCCAGGGGCGACTTTGGAGTTAAGATACCAACCAACCGCACCTGAGCCAATAAAGGTCAAAAAGTTGATTTTAGGCGAAGTGGCCAAAAGCTCGGCACCCTCTCTTCCACACACCACCGCTTGCGCCCAGCCTTTTGGCAAGCCCGCTTCTTCTAGAATCTCAATCAAACGCAGGGCAGACATCGGGGTTTGCGTGGCAGGTTTAATAATCACAGAACACCCTGTCGCAATGGCAGGAATGACTTGGTGCACGGCCAAATTGAGCGGGTGGTTAAAAGCGGAAATTGCCGCAACAACACCAATGGGCTCTTGAAACGTAAAGGCGAGGCGATTAACAGAACTTGCCGTATGGCCCATGGCAACTTCTTTTCCCTCTTGGGCGCCCAAGGCTTCAATGGCTAATTTCACCCCACCAATCGCCCTGTGCACTTCCACTTGCGAATCCATCCACGGCTTACCGCCTTCGCTCGCACACAGTTTAGTCAGTGCGTCCACTTGGGCACTCATCAGTGCGACAATTTTTTCTAAAATCGCTACCCGTTGGTGTTTGGGAAGATGGTTTTTATGGTCTAAAAATGTCGCGTGTGCTAAGTCGATTGCTGCTTGAACCTCTTGGGTTGTTTGTAAGGGCACAGACCCCACCACGCTCCCGTCATACGGAGAAGTTACTTCAATTTTTTGCATTCTTATCCTTTACATGTAACGTTTTTGCGCGACATTATAATGCACCGCTTTTATAATGTCGCTTTATCAGAAGTCTAGTAGTCGCTTAAGCGAATTACAAAAACCGAACACGCCGCATGGCGAATGACCCGCTCGGCGGTGCTGCTGATAAAATAGCTTCCCAAGCCCGGCTTGGTTGCCATCATCACAATCGCATCGGCGTTTACCCTGCGTGCTTCTTCTAAAATTTCTCGGTGCACCGAACCGTTTCGGATGTTAAAGGAGATTTTATCCGTAGGGAGTTGATGCTCTTTAGCAATTTCTCGTAATCTTTTAAAAGCATCGTGATTATAGTGCTTTTCATTTTCTTCATCCAAGATAGGATACACAGACCCATGCACACGGTTTTCGTTCACGTACAACAACGAAAGGTTTCCGCCCTCTTCATCAAGCACCTTTAACGCGCCTGCAAACAATTTTTTGTGATTTTCTGCATACGCTAGGTGGAGCGGTACTAAAATACTTTTAAACATCTCTGCCTCCTCTACCCCATAACCTTATTTGGTAACCACAAAACAATCTCTGGAAATAGCATACACAGTATCAAAACTGTCAAATTCACCAAAACGAAGGGCGTGACGGACTTGTAAATCTCCCCCATGCCAATATCAGGCGGGGCGATGCCTTTGAGGTAAAAGAGGGCAAACCCATAAGGGGGCGTTTGAACCGCAATTAAAATATTAATAATCATCAACACGCCAAACCAAATCGGATCATACCCCAACGAAACGGCAATGGGCGTAAACAGTGGCGCGCACATCAAGACAATAATAAACTCATCAATGATGAACCCCAAAAACAGCATAATCACTTGAAACATGAGAATGATGGCAATGGGGGGCAAATCCAATCCGCCCGTAAAATCCGCAATAAGCCCTTGGATGCCCATGAGCAAGTGAAAGTTACTAAACACCGAGGCCCCAAAGATAATCCACATGGCCACACTCACCAACAGGGTTGTTTGAATGCCCACCATCCGAAACATATCAAACTTTAACCGCTTGAAAAAAATGGCCAATAAAATCGCGCCCGCAACCCCAAGTGCGCCCGATTCTGTCGGTGTAGCGATGCCGCTAATAATACTGCCAAGCACGACAAAAATAAGCCCGATGGACAAAAACCCATCTCGCAATACGCGGATTTTTTCCTTCTTGGTCAGCGGAGGCAAGGCCACTCCTTCGCTCAGTAAGGGAGCATTTTCAGGCTTAAGCCAAGAACTTACCACAATATACAAGACCAACAAAATAATTGTCACCAACGCGGGCATCATTGCGCCCAAAAACATGCGTCCCACCGAGTTTTGTGTAGACGCAGCAAACATAATCATAGGAATGCTTGGGGGAATAAGAATACCCAGCGCACCCCCTGCCATGATAGTCCCTAGCGCCAAACGGCGGTTATACCCCGCGTCTAGCATGGGCTTTAGGGCGATGCTGCCTGAGCTCATAATGCCCGCACCAATAATGCCCACCATCGCTCCAATCATAGAGCAAATAAACACAACGCTAATCGCCAACGACCCACGAATCTTTCCAATGGCCATTTGGCTAGCACGAAACATCGCATCCCCGATGCCCGCATGGGTTAAAATCTGCCCCATGTAAATGTAAAGAGGGATGGCAAGCAAGATAAAACTAAAAAACGTTGACTCCACCGTTGTGGGGATGACATTAAAAATTCCATCTCCCCACGTCCAATACCCCACCGCCATCGCGATGCCGCCCAAGGCCAAGCCAACAGGGGCCCCTAGGGCAAAGAAGATAAAAATACAAAACAACAAAACACCCGTAAGCAACTCAACACTCATCCGCAAGCTCCTTTTCCAATAGTGGCGAACCTGTTATGAAGTGATAGAGTTCTGTCACCATATCTCTCACCAATTGCATGATAAACAACGTGCTCGCGATGCACAACATAAGCCAAAAATGCCACATAGGCGGAGCCCATTCGCTTTGGCGACGGAATCCATACTCCAAAGCTTCCTTAAGCTTTTCAACTCCCATGTAAAAAATGATGGCTAAAAAGAAGATGGCTAACGCGTAAGAGATGAGATTAAAAATATTTTTGGCTCTAGGAGAAACCGACAAATAAAGAATATCGACGGTGATGTGGGATTTTTTCTGTTGCGCATAAGCTCCTCCCAAAGCCGAAATATAACCAAATAAAAAGAGGGACAGGTCGTATGCCCAGATAGTGGGTGCATTAAACGCATACCGCGCGGCGACTTCATACACAACAACAAAGGCAAGCAAGGGCATCAATGCCGATGCCCCCTTGCCAAGCCACATAATGATTGCATCAACCACTATGCAAAACCCTTTCAATGATTGGACAATCATCTTAAGATACTATTGCGCTTGCGTTTTGCGAAGAACGTCAATGAGTTGTTTGCTGTACGTGTCTTTGGACCCGTACTCATCCCACAAGCCAGCACCAGCTGTTTTCCATGCCGCTTTATCGGCTTCAGAAGGCTCAGGACTCCATTGCAATCCTTTGGCTTCCATCTGCGCAACCGCTTCTTGTTCCCATTTTTTTGACATTTCTAACTGCTCTTTGGCGTGTTGGACGGTTGCCTCATAGACCGCTTTTTTATGCTCATCAGACAATTTGTTCCATGCAGCTCTGTTAACAACGATGGGCAATACCTGCGCACCCGCTAGAGGCAATTTGTACATGTACTTGGCCACTTCAACATGGTTGCCATCGCGGTGGTCAATCATATTGCTCCCAATAGACCCGTCGATAACCCCTGTTGCTAAACTGGTATAAATCTCACTCCAAGCCAATGACACAGGTGACGCGCCTAGGTTTCTTAAAAATCTACCATAAGCACCCGGTGCTCTAATTTTTAACCCTTCAAAGTCTTTCACGGAGTTAATAGGGTTTTTAGTGATGATATACACAGGAGGCTGGATGTAAGGCTCTAGCCACACAAGACCTTGAGAACCGTAGGCTTGTTTTAAAATATCGCCCCACCCTTCTTCGTGAAAGAGCTTGTGCAACTCTTCAGGATTATCCGTTCCACCTGGCAAACCAATCTCTACAACACCCGCAGGCAATTCACCCGCATGCATGGATTGAAAAGGCGCTCCCATGGTAATAAGCCCCGATTTTGTAGCACTAAGCAATCCCGATGTTCCAACACCTTCTCCCGAGAAAAGCACTTGCACCTTGATGGCGCCATCGGTTCGTTTTTCAATCTCTTTTGCAAGGTTTTCATAAAGCTCACCAAAGGCCGTACCGCGTCCATAAAGATTTGAAAATCTCCAATTGTGTTGTGCCGCCTTCGCCGTATCTACGGTTGCCATAACTCCTAATAGTGCGATAACAAAGGTTGCTACTGCCCCTTTTTTAATCTGTGAAAATAGATTCATTGTAAAATACTCTCCTTTTTTTGATAATGTTAATGTTTAATAAAAAACCACCTGTTTTAAAAATTGAACATTCCTCCTTTATTGGATTTCTACACGATGCTTTCAAACAATGCGTCAAACTTGTCCAAGCCCTCGTGCGCTAATGCGTCGCTGATGGTTAAGGCTGGCAAGAAGCGAATCACGTTGGCATTAAAGCCGCACGACAAAAGAATCAACCCAAACGCTGGAGCTTTCGCGATAATCGTTTTGGTCAAATCCACGTTGGCTTTTTCAGGGTCACCCTCGCACATTAGCTCAATAGCGATCATGGCGCCTTGGTTGCGCACATCGCTAATGTGCTGAGGAAAACGCTCTTTTAAAGCGGACAAGCGGGCATGAAACAATGCCCCAATGGCATTTGAACGGGCGATGAGGTCTTCTTCTTTAATGATGTCCAGAACCGCCAATGCCGCGGCGCACGCCACAGGTGACCCGCCATAGGTTCCTCCAAGGCCACCAGGAATGGGCGCATCCATAATCTCTTTTTTACCCACGACTGCCGCAAGGGGATAGCCTCCCGCAATGCCTTTGGCCATAGTAATCAAATCAGGCTCTACGCCTGCGTATTCGATGTTGAACATTTTTCCCGTGCGTCCAAAGCCTGTTTGTATTTCATCGATAACCAAAACAATCCCATAGGCATCACACACACTGCGCAGTTCACGCAAGAGTTCAGCAGGAGCTTGGTAAAACCCGCCCTCGCCTTGGATGGGTTCAATGATAATAGCAGCCACATCGCTTGGCAAAATGTCTGCTTTAAACAAATTTTTAAGGGCTTTTAGGGTGTCTGCAATCGTAGTGTCCGTAAGCGCGGAAGGGAAAGGCAAGTGGTAAAGGTCAGAAGGAAAAGGGCCAAATGCCGCTTTATACGGGGCGATTTTTCCCGTAAGGCCCATGGTTAAGTTGGTTCGGCCATGGAAGCCGCCGTTAAAGGCGATAACACCCCTTCTTCCCGTGTAGGCTTTTGCGATTTTGATGCAGTTTTCAACCGCTTCGGCGCCTGTTGTCACAAAAATAGCTTTTTTTTCACTCTCACCCGGGGCAATGGCGACCAACTTCTCTGCCAACTCAACCGCGACTTCATAGGGGTTAACCATCACACACGTGTGGCTAAAATTCTCAATCTGTGCCTTAACCGCTTCAATGATTTTAGGATGGCTGTGGCCGGTGTTGCACACGGCAATGCCCGTGCCAAAATCAATGTAGCGGTTTCCCTCTACATCCCATAATTCGGCGTTTTTCGCCCGTTTAACAAACACAGGATAAACATTTCCTTGACCCCGTGCAAAAACTTTTAACTTACGTTCTTGCAAATTTTTATTATTCATTGTATTCCTTCTGGTATGGTGCCAAAAAAAAGATTCTATAGGGAATCTCAATTTTAATCTTAAAATTGTAACGCAATGAGGGAGTGGAAGGGGGGTGTTGAGATGATTATTTATTAAGCATTTTGGAATTTAATATAAAGGAGGAGGAGGGGGTGTTTTGGCCAAAGGAATCTCCTTGGCCAAAACAATTTACCCAAATTTACCGGTGATGTACTGTTCTGTTTTGTCTTCTTTAGGGTTAACAAACATTTGTTCTGTTTCCCCGTATTCAATCAAATCGCCCAAGTGGAAAAAGGCGGTGTAATCGGCCACCCGTGCGGCTTGTTGCATGTTGTGGGTTACCACCACGATGGTAAATTTTTCCTTGAGTTCGACCATCAAATTTTCAATAATTTGTGTCGAAATAGGATCAAGCGCGGAAGTTGGCTCATCCATCAAAATCACATCAGGTTCCACCGCAATGGCGCGGGCAATGCACAAACGCTGTTGTTGACCGCCTGAGAGCGCGGTGCCAGGTTGTTTGAGCTTGTCTTTGACTTCGTTCCATAATCCCGCACTCTTAATGGCTTTTTCTACAAGCTCATCACACTCAGGGCCTTTTTTGACAATATCATGCATCAAGGGCGCATAGGCAATGTTTTCATAAATGCTTTTAGGAAACGGATTGGGTTGTTGAAACACCATCCCGATGCGCTTGCGCACCGCCACCACGTCCACACTAGGGTCGTAAATATCGTGCTCATCAATCTCCACCTTGCCTTCGATGCGCACCGAACTAATCAAGTCATTCATGCGATTTAAGCAGCGCAAGTACGTCGACTTACCACACCCTGAAGGACCAATAAAGGCAGTAATTTTCTTTTCAAAAATATCTAAGTTCACGCCTTTTAGGGCTTGGTTGTCACCATACCAAAGCTTTAAATCGCGCGAACGTACCTTTACATGTAAACCCTCTGTCTTCATTCTTTTATCCTTCGTTACCATTTTTTCATGTATTTGCGGCGCAAAAAGATTGCGACGGTATTGAGCGAAAGCAAGATAGTCAGTAGCACCAAGATGCCCGCTGCGGTCTTTTCAACGTACATCTTCTCAGGCATTCCCGACCATGTATAAATCTGTGCAGGCATGACCGTTGCCGCTTGAAAGATGTTTGTGGCTGCGTCAGGCACAAAGGCTATCATCCCCACCATGATAAGTGGTGCCGTCTCCCCGATAGCTTGGGCAAGGGCGATAATAGACCCCGTGAGCATGCCAGGAAGCGCCATGGGAAGCACGTGGTCTTTGACAATCTGCCACCGCGTCAACCCCAAGCCAAATCCCGCTTGACGGATGGAATCGGGCACGGATTTAAGCGCGGCTTTGGAGCTAACGATGATGATAGGCAAACTCATGAGCGCCAAGGTCATCCCGCCCACCAGCGGCGAACTGCGCGGTACGCCAAAAAAGTTGATGAAAATCGCCAGACCAAGCAAACCAAACAAGATGGAAGGAATGGCCGCAAGGTTGTTGATATTGACCTCAATAATTTGCGTCAAGCGATTATCAGGAGCGAATTCTTCAAGGTAAATCGCCGTCATGATGCCAATGGGCACCGCGATGGCCATGGTGACAAGCATGGTTAAGATGGAGCCTATGATAGCCGAGAAAAAGCCCGCATTCTCAGGAATCTTTGAATCCCCTGTGAAAAAGAAAATGGTGTTAAAGCGCAGTTCAACCTTGCCATCAGCCCTAAGCTTTTCGACCATTTCAATTTGATTTTCCCGCAAACGGTGTTGCCTGTTTTTCATGTATTGGTCGGTTTCTGCCGCTCCAAGGGCCCACAAGGTTTGGGTTGTGCCTATCCATTCGGGGTGCTTTTCAATCATCTGCGGCAAGCCTCGCACCCACGCACGGGAGATAATCGCCAACGACTCTCGGTCAAACTCCGCGTAGGGATTTTGCAAGGTGCGTTCTGTGATGGAAACGTCAACCTTAACATAGGCTTGCTCTAGGGCAGGAAGCCCTTGACGAAACATATCAAAAAGAAAAAAGGCCAAAAAGGCGATAGATGTTGCCAATGCCGTAGCGGCAATGCGCCTAAAGCGCGTCGCTTTTTTGTTGCGTTTTTCGATTTGCGGAATGTAAAAATAGTCGTTCTTTTGCATCGTTTGCCCTTAAAGATTGGATACTTTGTATTTTCTGTGAAACGAGCGAATCAGATACACTGAAATCACGTTGATGATGAGCGTCACCACAAACAACACCAAACCAAGGGCAAAGGCCGCTAGGGTAAGGGAACTGTCAAACGCTTGGTCGCCCACCATGGCTTCGACAATTTTCACCGTCACTGTCGTCATGTCTTCTAGCGGATTCCACGTGAGGTTTGGCCTTAACCCTGCGGCCATGACCACAATCATCGTCTCACCAAGGGCCCGTGAAATGCCTAGTAGTACCGCTGCGATGATGCCAGGCATGGCTGAGGGAAGCACGACAAATTTAATGGTTTCGGCCTTATTCATCCCTAGGGCCATGGAACCGTTGCGAATGTTGTTAGGCACGGAACTGATTACATCATCGGAAAGGGAAGCGATAATCGGGATAATCATAATCCCCATCACGATTCCCGCGCCCAAAGCACTTTCAAAGGAGGCACGAATGCCAAGCATGCTAAAAAACGACACGATAAGAGGAGCCACCGTGATGGCAGCAAAAAAGCCGTACACTACCGTAGGAATCCCTGCCAAAATCTCTAAGGCAGGCTTGATACGGTTGCGCGCTTTGTCGCTTGCGTATTCGGAGAGGTAAATCGCGGAAAGCAACCCAATGGGCACCGAGACTAGCATCGCAATGGCAGTGATGTAAAAGGTACCAGCAAAAATGGGCACGGCCCCAAATTTAGCACCCGCCACGTCTTCATGGCTACGGCCCGCACCCTCTAAAAAGGCGGTGTCTGGCTCCCATGTGGTGCCAAATAAGAAGTTAATAAAACTTTCCCGTTGGAAAAAATGAAAGGCTTCAAAGACAATGGAAAAAAGAATCCCAAAAGTGGTGATGATGGAAACCAAAGCCGCTAAAAGCAACAACCCCCTAATAAACCCTTCCACCAAGTCTCTTGCCTTGGTGCGTTCGTTCATTTTCATGCTTAAAACGTACAAAGAAAACGCGGCCAAACCCAGTGCGGCGGCGATGAGCATGAGGGGTGGAATGGAGGCGACTCCAAAAAGAGATAAAAATACCCCTACAACCCCCACCATGATGGCAGGAAGTCCTGTGTAGAGCGTGACAAACCAACCGTATTGGTCGGGCTGAGAGTGCATTTTTAGCCCCTTGGCGCGAATGCCAATGGCCCGTCCCTTGCCGATGACAAAGGCGATAAACAAAAGCGGGAAAAGTCCCCCAAAAAAGATGAGAAAGAGTGTTTGTGTACTCACGAATTGCCCTTTTAGTGCCTTACATGTAAAGGGAAAACCCTTTACATGTAAGCGTAGAATTACTTAGTTACAACACCTTTTTTAACCATTTCTTCTGTTAAAAGAGTGCGTGCTTTGACAGAAGCTTGCAATTTTTTAAGGTTTTCTGCTGGCATAGGAATAAGGCCGATCGTTTTCAAAACGCCATCGTTGCCAATCATCGCATCGCTAACAAACAAGTCAAGGTACGCGTCCATGCCTTTTACTTTACTAAAATGGTCTGCTTTGGCGTAGAAGAAAAGGCTACGTGCAACAGGGTATTTAGCACTAGCAATGTTTTCAAAGTTTGGCTCAACACCATTAAGGGTTACGCCACTGATTTTGTCGTGGTTTTCTTCCAAGAAGCTGTAGCCAAAGTAACCTACGGCGTCTTTATCTTGCACTAAACGTTGCACAATCAAGTTGTCGTTTTCGCCACCAGGAATGAACACGCCATCGGTACGTACTTTTTTGTATTTACCTTTTTGGCTTCCGTAAGCTTCAAATTTCTTAGAAGCTACTTCCATTACCATCTCATCAAACGCATCACGGGTTCCTGAGGTTGTAGGAGCGCCAATCATTTTGATTTCGCGGTTAGGAAGGCTAGCGTCGATGTCACTCCATTTTTTATAAGGGTTTTTTACAAGGCTTTTGCCATCTTTGCTTGGTACTTCTTCGGCAAGTGCCAAAAAGACTTGTTCAAGTGTTAAGTTAAGTTTTGGATTCGTATTGCTTTGTGCAATGGAAATACCGTCAAATCCAATCACCACACCTGTAATGTTGTTAACACCATTTTTCTTACACTCTTCAAACTCAGAAAGTTTCATAGGGCGTGAAGCGTTGGTGAAATCAGGAGTATTTAAATCGCTGCCTGCACAAAAGATTTTCATCCCGCCGCCTGTACCCGTAGATTCAACAACAGGGGTTGCATTACCTGTAGTTGCACCAAACTCTTCGGCAACGTAACTTGAAAAAGGATACACCGTAGAGGATCCAACAATACGAATCTGGTCACGCGCTTGGGCAGCACCAACAACGACAGCGGCAACCGCAGCAGCGAGTACCGTTCTTTTTAAAAGTGTCATTAACAACTCCTTGGAAAAATGTAATTTCGGGGGAGATTGTAACGCGAAATAATTACCAAACGGATACAAGAAGGGGTTTACATGTAAGGAAAAAAGTGAGAGAAAAAGAAGAAGAAAGCCCCAAAAAATGGGGCTTGTAGGTTTTTGAGATTAACGTTTAGAAAACTGTGGACTTCGGCGTGCTTTGCGCTTACCAAATTTCTTACGTTCCACCACACGTGAGTCGCGAGTAAGAAGACCTTTGGGCTTAAGAAGTGCTCTAAAGTCCGCATCCATAGACGCAAGGGCTTTAGAAATACCGTGACGAAGTGCTTCTGCTTGTGCAGAATAACCACCACCCAAGGTGTTAGCGACGATATCCATAGACGCTTCTTGCTTGGTCACAAGCAAAGGTTGAACCACTTTAAGTTTAATCGCTTCGTGTCCACCTAACCACGCGTTAAGGTCCATGCCATTGACTACAATCTTACCGCTACCTGGGCTTACCCAAACTTTAGCGACAGCTGATTTTCGTTTTCCAGTTGCATAAATTTTTGCCATCGTTATTTTCCTTCTGCCGAGCTAACTTGGGCCGTATGGGGGTGTTCGCCACCTGCATAGACTTTGAGTTTTTTAAGCATATCGCGTCCTAGGTTTGTCTTAGGAAGCATGCCGCGTACTGCGAGTTTGTAAAGCTTAACAGGGTTATTTGCAAAAAGTTCGCCCATTTTTTCGCTTTTAGTGCTACCAAAGTAGCCAGAGTGTCGGTGATACAATTTTGCATCCAGTTTATTACCGCTAAATTCTGCCTTGCTTGCGTTGATGATGATTACATAATCCCCACAATCAACATTTGGAGTAAACGAAGGTTTGTGTTTTCCGCGAAGAATCGAAGCAACTTCGGTCAAAATACGACCAAATTTCTTGCCTTGTGCGTCAATCACAATCCAGTCTCGTTTTACTTCATGTGGCTTGGTTACTTTTGTCATACGTTATGCCTTTGCCAATGTGTTTTAAGAGTCGTGATTGTAATCAAGATATACTTATAGTTAGCTTAATTTCAGCATTTTATAAGTTAATTGCATCGATTTGTTCTTCGCCCACATAAAAAAGCCACGCTTCCACAGGTTTGCCCGTAATGCGCCCGATGGCTTCTTTATACAAGCCCACTTGGCGCCTGTGTGCTTCTTGCCCGCCGCGCCCACTTTTGTAGTCAATCACCACCATTTTTTCTTCGCTTTCCACCAACACGTCCACTTGTTTTTGCTCCCCTTGGTACATCAAAGGTTGCTCTTTGTGCACCGTACCAAGCTCCACCAACGCCACAAAACGCGGATCGCACACCAAGCGCTCAAGGCGCCCGTACAAGGCAGGCCATGCACTTTCTGGCAAAATCCCCCCGTAGCGGGGTTTTAAACGCTCCAGTGCTTTTTCAACCCACGCGAGGGAAAAAGCAGGCATCCATTCAAGGGCTTCGTGCAACACTTGGCCAAAAAGCCGCGCCTCCATGGAAGCCCCCGCTTCTTCGTGTTTTGGTTTGGTTTGAGACCCTAAAGCGTGCAGCCTCAAAGGCACCCGCGAAGGCGCTAAAGCGGCATTAGACGTGGGCAAAGAAGGGATGATTTCACCAAGACACGTTGGGGTTAATCCCAACACATCAAACACAGATTTTTGCGCTTTTTGCACCACCACAAGTCCCATGCGCCCCCGCGTCAATGCCACGTAATGGGCATTGAGCTGGTCTTCTTTTTGGCGTGTTTTCTCCTTTTCTTTGGCCAGCGCGTAAGAGGCATCCACATGTTCGCGCTGTTTTTGCACGTAATGAATGGTCTCTAAAGTCGCGTCGGTGTAGGAAAAGAGCAACGGGTCGCTGTGGTTGTTTTCCCCTTTTAAGCGGTCGCACACTACCACGTAACCAAACTCCAATCCCTTGGATTTGTGCACCGTCAACACCTTTACGCCCAAGTGTTCTTGCGTGGGGGCTTCCACATCAAAACGCTCCAAGTCAAACAAAAACGCCTCAATGTCCCCATAAGAAGCCACCGCTTCCAAAAAGGCGATGAGCGGCAAACTCGACCCGTCTAACCCCAAATATTCCACCATTTTCAAAAAAACATGCTCCAAGGGCGCGTCAAAGGAAAAAACGCGTGCGGGAACGTCGCTCACGCTTAAGGCTTGGGTGGTGTGCCAAAACAAAGGAGCACGAAAATAGCTGTACTTTGCGCATTCAATCAACGCTTGGACAGAGGGAATGTCTTTGAGTTTTAAGGTACTGTGGGTGCTTACATGTAAGCCCTCGTAAGCTTCTTGCAACGCCTCTTTAACCTCCGTAGCATCCGCATTGGTTTGGGTAAGTACAGCAATCTCATCAGCATCCACGCCCGCGTCCAAGAGTGCGCCCACGCGCTCTACTACGCCTTCTAGAGGGTCTTCCACGCACACGACCTCCACCCTTCCGCCCTTGGCATTTTTGGGCGTTGCTTGGGGAATATAACGGGGAAGAAGTGGACCAAATACGTCATTAACAAAGGTAACCACCGCTTCTTTGCTGCGGTAATTGGTGCGCAGGGCATCCACGGACACATCAAAACGCTTCGCCGCCTCATAAAATAACGCTTGTGAACCACCCCGAAACCGGTAAATCGACTGCTTCACATCCCCCACGTAAAAAAAACTTCGCGCAGCTTTAACACCCACGCCTGAGACAATTTCTTCAATCAATGGTGCCAAAATCTCGTATTGGGCTACGTTGGTGTCTTGAAATTCATCAATCAACAAATGTTCTACCATCCCATCAAGACGAAAATACAAAAACTCGCGGTCAAGCCCTTGGTGGAGAAGGCGGTAAACACCATTGGTGACATCGGTAAAGGTGAGTTCGTTGCGCTCTTTTGCCAGGCTAATGCGCACCTGTTTGTAGATCTCAAACAAGGCCATGAGTTCTCCCAGCAAAAACGCTTCGCGCCCGCGTGCATACATCCCATAAGCACATTTGAGGGCCTCAAAGAGCACGTCAAGTTCGGGCGTGAAGAGCTTTTTATAATCCCAGTATTCCAAACTCTCCTTCGCCCAAAAGCTTTTTTCAAGCAACCCTTTCAGGGTACGAGGCTCAAAAGGACTACGCGCACGTGGCGAGGCATTGGCTTTTTCTAAAAAATCACGGATGTTCGCCGCCGCATCAAGCACGGGTGCATCACTGGGGTAAGGGGTGGGTGGGAAAAAAAGGCGCTCTAATTCGCACTCTTTTTCATACAAGACCGTAAACAAGGCAAAGACATCGTTGCGCGAAAGGCGAAGCAAGGCGGAAAATTTTGCCAATGCCGCCATCTTGCCTGCATGTTCTACTGCTTCTAAAAAATGTTCCAAAAGGCCAACCGTATCAGGCTGTGCCCCGATGGAAAAATCAGGCAAAATCCCATGGTGCAAGGAAAATTTCCGCAAAATCCGCGCCACGTACGCATCGATGGTTTCAATCGCAAGGGCAGCATCCCAAAAAATGGGCAAGGCGCGGTCTCGCAACGCCAGCACTGTAGAAATATCACACCCAAGCAAGGCACTTAACGCTTCGCATTCGGCGGGCTTGGATTCGAGGTGTTCTAGGGTGTTTTTCACCCGCTCTTTCATCTCATTGGCCGCTTTTTTAGTAAAGGTCAAGGCAACGATTCTTGAAGGATGCGCCCCTTGTAGTACCAAGGCAACATACCGCACACTCAGGGCAAACGTCTTTCCGCTTCCTGCGCTAGCCTCAAGGGCAAGTTTATGCTCCACCCCTACCCCCTTGCACACAAATGCACATAAGGACAATAGGTACAATGTGCCAATTTTTCGGTTTTTTCAAAGGTGCCAAGATGGCGGTGCGCCTCCAAAATCGCCACAAGTTGCGCGAGTTTTTCTTCCATCTTTTCCTCCTCCACACACGCCCCTTGCAGGACATCATAATACCCCACGCGTACCACCTCTCCAAGGGTCGAGGCAAGTAAAAAATAAAACTGCATTTGAAAATCCACCATGTTTTGGGTGCTTTTTGGGCCACTTTTTAAGGTAGTTCCTGTTTTATAATCAAGCACTTCAAGCTCCCCCTCCACATGGCGGTCGATGCGGTCAATAGCCCCCTCAAGCCGCACACCCCCAAAGGTTGTCTCAAGCCGTTCTTCTAATTTCCACGGACGCCACCCTGCAAGATAACGTTCCGCTTCGTTGGCACAAAAGCTTTTAAGCCGTTCTTTCCAGACCTCTTTTTCCAAGCGCCACAGGGTGCTTTTTCCAAATGCCTCCTCTACCGCTTGTGCCACAATCTTGGTATTAAGCGCCTCAGAAGCGCCAAATTGCCCATGGGCACACGCCTTTTCCAAGCTTACATGTAAGGCTTTTCCCACCTCCATGGGTTCTAAAATATCCGCAGGGAGCAAAGGCTCGGCGATGTGTTGCACGTAGCGGTAATAGTACCGACGCTTACATGTAAGGAGGGTTTTTAGGCGCGTTGCCGAGAGGGGTTTTTCAAAAGGGTCATGCACCACCTCCACCTCTTCTTCCTTCCTTGCGCGCGCGGGCACGTAAGGCATAAGCAAGCGCCCAAGGTGCCCATCGTAGGTTTTTTGCGTTGCATTAAGGGCGTGCAAAAAACGCGAAGGAAGCTTTGCTTCGTTGGACACATACCCAATGGCCACGTAAGAAGCGTTGGTAAAAAGGCGTAGGTAAAAATACCGCTGCAATTGCTCCCTGTCTTCTTTATCTGGCAAGCCCGCATGGTGACGCACGATTGAAGAGAGAAAGAGGTCTTTTTCACTGCGTCTTGGCACAAGGTCATCGTTAAAATCTGGCACAATCACCCCCCGATACGCCACGCCACGCGTCTCCAAAACCCCCATAACCGTCACAGGGCCGCCTGTAACATCATCCACCCGCAAGCCCTCTAAGCGGCGCAAGAAAAGGGTTAAAACCTCTGCAAAAGACAACGCAGGGGCGGCGACTAATACCCGCTCCATACACCCAAGCGCTTCGTGTACTTGTTCTTTTACTTGGGGCGATTCTTCTTCAAAGGTGCCTACCATGGAAACAAAGGTAGGAAAATCTACCTGTTTTTTCCACCTTTTTTTCCATCCTTCCAAAGCACTCTCATCAATCCCCAAGCGCGCGATTCTGTGCTTGCTCTCTTGGTTTGATTGGCTAATGGCTTGGCGCATGGCACGAAGACGCACCACGAAAGAAAGGGCTTCAAAGGGTTTACCCATGGCATAATTAAGCACGTATTCGCGGTCGTACAAGCGCAACAATGGGACAAAAGACTCATCTGGCAAAACCACCGCAATCTCTTCGGGCTTTAGCCCTGCTTGCATAAAGCGTGCGACAGAATCAAACACAAACCCCACTTGCAAACTGCGCGAAGGCAGGGGCGAAACACTAAGGGGAGGCAAAGAGGGGGCAACGCCAACAACGCGCGAGACCCACGACCCTAGCGTTACTTGCACCACTTCTCCTTGGGCTATCTTGACCCCTTTGTCTTGCACATAACGCAAAACTTTGTGGTTATAAGGCGTAGCAACCAGCCTTACATGTAAGGGAACTAACCGCCCAATTTCCTCAAAAATCCGCCATTCAAACCCGCTAAGATACCCTTCTAAATGCAGGGTAATTTCTTTACATGTAAGCACAAAGGTTTCATCCACATGGGCGCAGGTTGAAAAAGTGATGGCATCGTACAATCCCCGTGCCTCCAAAGCATTCACATAATTTTCACGCACCTTTGCCAAGAGGGCCAAATGCTCGCTAAATTGGGCGTACACATCCGCCCCTTCGAGGGCTTCTATCCCTTTTTCTTCCGCACAAAGCTCTTCAAAAAAACGAAACAAGTAGGAAGCGTTTTTCACAAAAGCCATGAAATGTTGGGGAATATTGAGTGCTTCAAAGGCGTCAAAGGTGACGGCTTGTTGCATCAGCAAGAGGCGCATCTCTTCTTCTGCTTGTACCCTTCCTTCAACAACCAAAGCTTTTTTAAAAAACTCGGCGATGCTCATTGCTTTGGGGAGTAAGGTGTCTTGGGAGGCAAACGTGGCATAAAAAGAGCGAATGGCGCGGTTTGTGGGAAAGATGTGGATCATGGGCTCACTTTCTTAGGATAAGTGAGCCATTGTAGCAAAAACTTACTTGCTTGCAAACACCTCATGGGTCGCAAACCCTTCAAATTCTCCAATCTGAATCTTTGTCAAAAGCTGCCAACGTCCCGGCTTGTCTAGCACCACAGGGCCAAAGAAAAACGTACCATTTTCGGCTTTCGTGGCTTCCATCTCTTGGTTAAAAGCATTCGTATCAGGACGCGTTAACAAAAGCGTAATATGTGCCTCTTCCACAGGCAAACCGTCCGCTTTGCGAACCACTTGCAAGGGTAGGCGCGTTGCCTCGTCCATCTCAACCCTCAAAAGAGGATGCTTTACTTCAAAATGTCCGTCAAATACCTTTTGACCCGCACGCAGTTCGTTAATGCTTCCATCCACATGGTCGTATTTGGAAAGGTACGCTTGATCAAACTCCACAGGATTATCCAAGGCGATTTTAACCGTCCAACCGCACGCAACAAAAATGAAAATAATTGCGCCAACAATGGCATGAGGCCAAAGGTTGAGTTCTTTTTTTTGTTTAGGGGTTGCTGCTTGCATGTTTGTATTTTCTCCTTCGATAGAATCCTAGTAAAATAGCCCATGCTAGCGTAGCATACACTATAATCCGTACGATATTGAGGGTGTTTTTATTGGTGCTACCAATGGCATTTTCTAGCGTGATATCTTGGGCACTTGCAATTTGCTCCACAATATCCGCATACCCATTAAGCATACCTGCTGTGTAGTTATCGCTTCCCTTTTTAGTCGTTAACAAGGGCAAAATTGTCCCTGTCCACGGGTAGGGACTCAACACTGCATCTTTATCAAAAAAAGCTTCCGTGCCACCCGAAGTTAGGATGTTTACTTGCTTGTCTTCTTGGGAAAGCATCAAGATAACATACGGGGAAACCAGCCTCTCTAGGAGCTCTGATTCCACCTGTGCCATCACTTTACCACCCAAAGACTTCACCGCAACCGCGTAAACGCTGATGCCACTTTTTTGGCGCAGCTCCTCCCCAAGGGCATTCATCTTCTCAACCGCCCGCGCTCCGATAATCTCTTCATTAACAAGGACCATGGAGGCGTTTAGGGCGCCATAAGAAAGGGTTAAAAAAAACGCAGCCGCCCAAAGGCGACTGCACCATGTACGTAACTGCATTAACCGATAAACAATGCGTTAGGAGTGAGTACTGCCCACGCACAAATAATGGCGGTGATAATCAGTCCCACTGTAATGATTTTATCCATATGTTCTGCCATGACACTACTCCCTTATCACTTTAAGCTTTGCATTGTCTTTGTCAAACATTTTAATCGCGGATGGATCGGTGATGACATAAGGCTTATCTGCCACAGATTGCTGCGCTACGATGCCCCACCATGTCAACCCCACCAAAATGCTAATGAGCAACACGGTTGCAATCAACATTCCAGTGATGCCATGTATTGAAAAAATGTGTCTGTTTGTATTTTCCATTGCTACTCCTTATTTGCTCAAAGACAGTATGTATGTGCCAACGGCCAATTTTTGAACGTCTGAGAGTCGACCATCGTTAAAGGCAGGCATATCGCCAATATCACCATGTTTTCCACGGTTTAGCACTTCAACAACGAAGGCTGGCTTGCCATAGACAGTCAAATCAGGCGACATATTGTCCATCCCTTTTCCATCTTCCCCATGGCACGCGGCGCATGTGGGCCAAAGGGCTTCGCCCATGGCAACAAGGCTAGCATCTGCCCCCTTGGCCGTCTGGGAAATCTCTTGGGTCATGTAGGCTGCCACTGCTTTTGCACTCGCTTCATCCAGTAATCCTCCAGGCATTTCACCCAGCGGATAACCAAGGCCTTTTCCCCCGTTAAGAATCACATCAACAATAGCTTTTTCGCCACCCCATTGGGTCAAATCGGTTGCTTTATTGTCCATGCCATCTGCGGTAATCCCGTGACACGGTGCACATTGAACCAAATACACACCCTCGCCCATCCCCATGAGCGTTGCGTTGTCAGGATTGGCCCATTTTTGCTCAAACCGAGCATTGTGCGCTTGCACTTCTTCATTGTATTCCCCAAGTTGAGAATAGGCATTAAGAGGATACCCCACCAAAAAGTACCAAATTGTCCAAACGATTGTTAATAAAAAGACGATAGCCCACCCAAAAGGAAGAGGATTTTTGTATTCGCCAATCCCATCCCAATTGTGCTCAATTAGCTCGCCCCCGCTTTTTTCGTCACGTATTTGTTTTAGATATTTTCCTGCAACGAACAGCGTAAACAAAACAATCGCCGCTGAACCTAGCAGTGTCAGCACGTTGATATTGTCACTTAAATTAAACCATTCCATTCTTACTGCTCCTCTTTGTAGTTAGCGCTTTTGGCGTTTATTTGGAAAAGGACTCAACGGGCACATCATAGATTTCATCTTTGAGTGCGATATCAGAATATTTTTCATAACTCTTCCGCCCTGTTTTTTCAGACTTGTACATGTGATACGCATACCCGTACATCGCAAAAACAAGAAGGATAGTAAACGCAAAATACCCGTACCCAAGAAGTTCTTTCAGTGTTTCCAATTCCATTTTTATGCCTTATTTTAAGCTATTCATGTAAGCGATAATCGCCACAATTTCTTTGATCTCACCACGCTCAAAAGCATCTTTAACATCTTGGTTTCGCATGTTATCGACAACCCCTTTTGCTTCAGCAAAAGCCTGTTGCTTCGCCTCTTCCCATGTACCAAGTGCAGGCATTCCTTCTGTGTCGTAAGGCACATTAAACACTTGCTTGATGGTGAAAGCTTCAGCATAGGCTGTTTCAATGTCTGCATTGTTTTTAAACATATGTTTGTATGCAGGCATAATAGACGCTGGAACAACAGAAGTGGGATCCCACATATGGTTTTCATGCCAATCGGTTGTTCGGTAATTTCCTACACGCATAAGGTCAGGCCCTGTGCGCTTGGAGCCCCAAAGAAAAGGACGATCATAGGCAAACTCTCCACTCAAAGAGTAGTTACCGTATCGGTCTGTTTCAGATTTGAAAGGTCGAATCAGCTGTGAATGGCACGCATTACAACTGTCTTTAATGTACGCATGACGGCCAGCAAGTTCAAGCACGGTGTAAGGCTTGCGTGTTTCCACAGGACGTGCTTGTTCTGCAAACTGAGGCACAATTTGCACAATCCCCGCGTAGGCAATCACAACAAAAACGGCGACGGCGAAAAAGAAAGGGTTTTTCTCTAACCAGCTAAACATAATCCATCCTCCTTTTACGCTGCCATGGGCGAAGCATTTTGAGGTTCTCGCTCAAGCGCTTTCCCAGCAGTCATGGTTTTGTACATATTGTAAGTGAAGATGAAGAAGCCAACAAGGTACAACAATCCTCCTGTTGCCCGAATCACATAATAAGGGAACAACACCGTCACTGTATCAATGAAAGAATACGCAAGGTTACCAAATTGGTCTGTGGCACGCCACATCATCCCTTGGGTAATTCCTGCAATCCACATGCTTGTAAAATAAAGTACGATACCTGTAGTTTGAACCCAAAATTGGATTTCCATGAGTTTCTTACTGTAAAGCTCGCGCTTAAACATACGCGGCGCCATATGGAACATCGCTGCCATGGTCATAAACCCAACCCAGCCCAAGGTACCATCATGCACGTGACCTGGAATCCAGTCGGTAAAGTGCGCCAACGCATTGACAGACTTAATAGACAAGATAGGCCCTTCAATGGTACTAAACATGTAGAATGTAGACGCTAGAATCATAAACTTGATAAGGGGGTTAGATTTTAACTGTCCCCACTCCCCTTTCATGGTTAAGAGCATGTTAATCGCACTACCCCAAGAAGGCAAAATCAAAACAATAGAGAAGATGGAGCCCATGGTTTGCATCCAATCAGGCACCGTAGAGTAGATAAGGTGGTGACTTCCTGCCCACAAATAAACAAACATTAAGCCCCAAAATGAAAGCAAAGAGAGTTTATAAGAGTAGATAGGTTGGCCTGATTCTTTTGGCAAGAAGTAGTAAATCTGCGCAATGATTGCTACGGTAAAGACGAAGGCAACGGCGTTATGTCCGTACCACCATTGTACCATCGCGTCATTGGTGCCTGCGTACATGGAAACCGAATGGTACCAATTTCCCATACCTGAAACAAAATAGGTAGGTACGGCCATGTTGTTAAACAGGTAAAGCATCGCCACACCCAAAAAGGTAGCGATAAAATACCACAACGAAATATACAGCGCTTTTTCGCGGCGAATCCCGATGAGGCCAAACATGCTCACACCCCAAAGTACCCACACGACAACAACACCAATGTCTAGTGGCCACTCAAGCTCTGCGTATTCCTTGGAGGTTGTTACTCCCGCGAACAACGACACAACAGCAACGAGCATCACCACCATATAGAGCCAAAAGTGAATCTTTCCGATACGCATCAAAAACGGCGATTCGGCCATGGAAACCTTTAACACCCGCTGCCCAATGTAGTACCAGGTGGAGAAGATACCCGCGAGCATAAACCCGAAGATAACACCACTGGTATGCAAGGGGCGCAATCGACTGAACGTACCATACTCACCCGCGAGGTAGTTCAGTTCTGGAAATGCCATTTGATAGGCAATCAATACACCAATTACCATACCGATGATTCCAAAAAGAATGGAAGCAAACATGAACAGTTTGGCAACTGTGTAGTCGTAGTTCAATGCACTGCTTGGTTGCATTAAATTCCTCCTGCTAAGATTTTTATGTCACGCAAATATCACATAATTCGAGAAGTATAAAACAACTTTGATACAAGCAAGCTTAATAAGATTAAATTTGTGTTAAATTATGTGTGTAATGTTTAGATTTATTTCACGTGTCAATTTTGTAGCCAAGGCCAGGAACGTTTTTAATAAACCCTTTGCCTGTCTTTTCGCGCACACGCTTAATGAAGGTACGAATCGCAGCGTCACTGACGTTTTTATTTGACCACACAGAACGCTTAATCTCTTCGTGCAGTACGAAGGTCCCCAAGTGCTTCACTAAAAGTGAAACAAAAAGCAGTTCTTTTTTCGTCAATCCTATGTCTTGATTTTCATACACAAGCACCCGTTTTGACTTATCAAACTGGTACCCCTTGCCTATGTCAATCACTTCGCTTGTTGCAAACCGTTCTTTGGCTACATGTAAAAGCGTTTCCATGAGCTCATCGGGGTCTATGGGTTTAATGAGGTACTTATCCACCCCTACATCAATCGCCTTTAGTAGTCGCTCTTTTTCGCTAAAAGCGCTCAGGATAATCACAGGGGTTTCTTTGGAAATGGCCTTAATGGCTCTGGTCATGTCCAACCCGTCTACGATAGGCATCGAAATGTCCGTTACTACAATGTCGGGTTTGTATTTTTTAAATTTTTTCAAGCCGTCTTCCCCGTCTCGGGCTGTAATCAGCTTTGAAAATTCATCGCCAATGGCACTTGAAAGCGCTTCACGGATGTCATTTTCATCCTCCACAAACAACACGACCAGGCTTTTTAAATTGCCAAACTCTACACTCATGTACAACTCCTCAACGCGGTGATAATCTATTATTCTTCTAATCTTATCGGAACTTTAATATTGAAACAAGCTCCCTCGCCAGCATTGAGCACTTCAATGCTTCCCTTCATGCTGTTTTCAATAATCATTTTACTCATATACAACCCAAGGCCCGTCCCAAGACTGGCTTGTTTGGTTGTAAAATAGGGTTCAAAGATTTTTTCTAAAATCTCATCCTTGACTCCGCCTGCGTTATCCCGCACGCTTAGCATCAAGGTTCTTCCATCAAAGCGCGCAATATGAATATCAATGTACTTTTGCTCGCATTGGCTTTCCAAAAAGGCATCTTTAGCATTGGTGATAAGGTTGATGAGCACTTGAATAAGTTCACTCTTAAACCCATTTATCAACACCTTATCCTCAGAAGTAACACGCACCACAATTTGCTCACTTTTAAGGGTTCCTTTGAGCATAGCCAGAGCATCTTCTACCACAGCATTCATGTAAAAATCTTCGCGCGGTTTATTGGGATTAAAAAAATTCCGAAAATCTTCAATGGTTTGGGACATTTTTTTAATCACCCCTTTCCCGTGCTCATAGGTTTCTAAAAAAGCGTGCTTGTCTTCTTGCCCAAAAAGCTTTTTGAGTTTGTACAGGTCAATCCCAAGCTCCGAGAGCGGTTGGCGCCACTGGTGCGCGATATTGCCAATCATCTCTCCCATGGAGGCAAGGCGTGCTTGGCGAAACAATAAGCGCTCTTTTTCACGGTTTTTGGCCACTTCCTCACTCACACGCCGCTCCAAGTTGCGGTTTAAATCTTTAAGTTGCATGGTTTGGGTTTGTACGCGCTCTTCTAAGGTGGCATTGAGCTGTTCAAGCTCCTCTTCCTTGCGCTTTAGGGCTTCTGTTAACACTACCGTATCGGTCACATCGTAACGGATTGCGATAAATTCTTCAATCTTGCCCCGCACATTAACCATGGGAATCACGGTTGTATTGACATAAAACGTCGTACCATTTTTTGCTTGGTTTTTAACGGTGGACTTGTAGACCTTCTTGGCCAAAATCGTATCCCAAAGCTTTTTGAAGGTTTCTTTGGAGACATCAGGGTGGCGCACAATATTGTGGTTAGCCCCAATCAGTTCTTCTTTGGAGTAGCCTGAAATACGGCAAAATTCGTCGTTAACAAAGGTAATGATGCCATCAATATTGGTTTTTGAAACAATATTGCTTGTTTCAATTGCCTCTTGGTATTTTTTGAGCTTCATCACATCCCTTGTGTTGCCATAAATCCCATATAGCTCATGTAAACGCCGTATCCCATAATCAGCACACTGGCTATTTTAATCATCAATTCTCGAAAATGGCCGCCCTTTAAAAACCCGACCACGTACCCAAAACCAAGAAGTGCAGGAACGGTCGAGAGGCCAAAAATTGCCATCACCACCCCGCCCCAAAACCACGAAGCCGTTGCCACGGCCGAGACAGCAAAAAAATAAACCAACCCACAGGGCAAAAACCCATTGAGCATCCCAAGCCCGTAAAAGCTCCCCAAGGAAGGGGTATGAATCAGCTTAGAAAAAAGAGTGCGCACATACGGATGGGACGCCAAGGAAGATTCAAGAGAGGTCAGGAACCTGAGTTTTCCCATCAAGGAGAGGCCCATGAGCACCATCACAATGCCCACACAAAAATAGAGGTACCCTAAAACCACTGGGGAAAAAGCAATCACACTGCCCATAAACCCAAAAATCATCCCTAAAAAAACATACGATGTCACCCGCCCAAGGTTGTAAACAAGGTGGGCAAGAAGCTGCGAAGGGACTGAAGCACTGGGGTTTATCTTGGCACTTGTGTAGGCCACAACAAACCCGCCACACATCCCAATGCAGTGTCCTAAACTCCCAAAAAAAGCAACACCAATGATGGCATATAGACTCACTGCATCGATAGGATACTCCTCTTAGAGTCGTTCAGCAAAGGTTTGAAAAATATACTTGCTCTCGTGTGGTCCTGGGCTTGCTTCTGGGTGATGTTGCACAGAAAAAATAGGCGCGTCGTTGTACTCAAGGCCCTCGATGGTGTTGTCAAACAGGTTCATGTGTGTCACCGCAGCAATCTCACAGACAGAATCTGGCACGTTGTAATTATGGTTTTGTGCCGTAATCTCAACAATCCCACGCGTGCTGTGTTTAACGGGGTGATTGCCTCCGTGTTGACCAAATTTAAGCTTGTAGGTTGGGTGGCCATGGGCGATGGAAAGCAGTTGGTGGCCCAAGCAAATACCAAACATCGGTACCTTAGCAGCAATCAGTTCTTGAATTTGCGCAATGGGTTTCGTTAAAATCAGCGGATCCCCAGGGCCATTAGAAAGAAACACACCCGCAATCTCTCCTGCTTTATAACGGGCAATCAACGTTGCGGCTTTACATGTAGAAGGAACGACCTCCACCTCAAACCCCACTTCACAAAGTTCGTTTAAGATATTGCGCTTGACACCAAAATCGATAGCAACAATTTTTTTACCAAGGTGGTTGGACGCTTTTTTGTAACTAAGCGCAGTATCATCCCACGCTCCAAAAGCATGGACATACGCTTCTTTGATACTCACTTTTTCAATATAATCCACCTCTTCAATGCGCGGCGCACGCTCCAAAAGACGCTTAAGCTCTTCTTTGGAAGAAATTTCCGTCGAGGCGATCATCATCTTTGGGCCCCCATCGCGCACCATTTTGGTCAAATAGCGCGTGTCGATATCACAAATGCCAAGGGCGTCTTGTGCTTCTAAAAAATCGGGCAAAGAAGCAGAAGCTCTAAAATTGGATTCTTGCGTGTTTATCTTTCGTACCAACATACCCGAAGCATGCACCTTGGCACTTTCCATATCGTCCTCATTGGTCCCAACAATCCCAATCTCTGGCATGGTAAACACTACAAACTGCCCCGCATAACTTGGATCGCTCATGATTTCTTGGTACCCACTCATTGAGGTGTTAAAAACCATTTCCCCAACACGTGTGCCCGAAGCACCAAAGGCTTTTGCTTCCAAATACACACCATTTTCCAGATAAATCCATGCGGGCTTTAAACTCATTGCAACATCCCCTTGCGTCGTAATTCTTCTTCATAGAGTCGCTCAAATACCAGTTCATACTCTTCGGAACCCGGAACAAGCTTGCGCTTGTAGTGGCTGATGCGCTCAATCACCACATCTTCAATACCTTCAAAACTTTTCAAATAACTCTCAATGGCATTGTAAATAACATTTTTTACACGGTTTTCTGAGACAGCATACTCAAGCAATCCCGCTTTCCACGCGGACTCCAAAATGCGGTGTGCCACATCGTTGTAGCGGTCTTCATAGGAAAGAATCACACCGTACTCTTTTGCCAGTTTTTTCTTCACCAACCAAAACATATTGCGGCGGTCCACTTGCATAAACTCAATATCATCTTCATTTTCTTCTAGCACTTCGTTTACCCGCTCTTCAAGTGAGAGCTCTTTTTGGACATCTTTAGCTAAAAATTCTTGTGCTAATTTCACCACTGACTCAAGCCCAGAAGTGAGTGTCACGAACCCGCAATTGAGAAGATCTATAGCGATTTTACTGGCGATATAGGGGGTATGAGGCATTCGGATTTTCATGATGTCACCTTCGGTAAATTTTGGCCAATTTTACCCAAAGAAAGGTAAATATCTGTTGAGACTAAGGGGAGGTGCGGAGGATTTTTTCCTTTTCTCTATCGTATTCTTCTTGGGTTATGGCGCCAATATCACACAGGTGTTTAAGTTTTTCTAGCGCAGCATACGGGCTCTCTTTGGCTTGCGAAAATTCCTTTTTTCCAAGCCCCAACATGCGCCCTATTAACCCAAAAATGCGCTTGATGCCACGCACCATTTTGGGCAACGCCCACGCCATTATTCCGATAAAAACAAGCAACAATACCAAGAAAAGTGTAGGATGGTAAAGCGCCGCCCACAATCCTGCAAACACCAGCATGTCTTCCCCAACAGAAGCACCCCAGTTGCTAAAAGGTTCGGGTGAGGCATTAATCAGCACCCGAGCGCCTGCCTTGGTTGCATGGGTAGACGTCGCCATACCCCCGCCTACAATCGCCGCGGCGATGGCCATAGCAGGTGCTACTTCTCCCACAGCCCCTGCGGCCAAAAGTGCGCCTGCGGGAATGCGCACAAAGGTATGGATGGCATCCCATGCCGAATCCACACCAGGGGTTTTATCTGCCACAAATTCTACAATATACATCAGTCCTGCTGCCCCAATAACAACAGGATTAGCAAGCACTTCAAGGCCAGGAGGTAAAGCCAAAACCCCTTGGGTTGCCCCGATACCCAATACCAACAGTGTCGCATAAAGATTGATGCCGCTCGCCCAAGAAGCACCCATCGCCAAGGCTAGCGTGTGAATGAGTTCGTTGTAGTGTTCCATGGCGTACTCCTTTGTGTGGTGGCGCTAGTAGATTTTCCCCTACCCTTTTTAGACTTAGCGAAAGGGAGGGCCTTGGCTTAGCAAGGTTGTCACTTCCGAAGCTACAGTAGGGTTCATTTTTGCTAGGATTTGCGAAACTTTTTTAGGGGGCAAGGTAAATAAAATCTCAGCTGCCTCTTGGCGCGTGAGGGCTTCTAAAATCCCCGCGGCGGCGTTGTCTTTCATTTTATTGTACGTTTCTCGCAGTTTGTTTTCTTTTACCCCTTGAATGGTCGCTAAAATTTCCTTATTGGCTTCCACCATAGCGGCGATGGACGCTTCTTTTTCGGCAATTTGCGCAAGCGCTTTATCCACACGCGCTTGTTCGCGCGCAAGGGCTTCTTCTTTTTGGGTAAAAAGCGTGGCAGTGGCGGCTCTTAGGGCTTCAAAAGATTGTTTGGCTTCGTCGATAAGCTCCACTTCCCGCTGTAATTCGCTCTTGCGTTCTTCAAAAATCTTCGTACAATCTGCCACTTGGGCAAACAGGCCAACATGAAGCGCAATCACCACGCCTAGTATTCGTTTCATCGCGCTTTTCCTCCTAGTGCATACAGTTGCAACGCCACCTCATCCAAGGTAAGTTGCTCCTCTTTTTTTAGCCGTTTTAGCATTGTTGAGTATTCTTCTTCTTCGAGGTATTTGATTTTTTCAAAATCCCGCCTCGCTTCTTTGTAGTGGTAAAGGCATTCATTGATTTCAGATTGTGCGTTTTCAAGGGCTTCAATAAACATCTGCTTTTGCCGGTAGAGCCGTTGCCCCAAGGCCTTTACATGTAAGACATCGTGGAAGGTTCCTTGGGAGGGAAGAGATTGTCCATTGAGTGCTTCTTCGATGGAAGCAATCTCTTCTTTAATGCGGGCTGCCTTGGCGCGCGCTTCCATAAGCGCAGCTTCCTTGGCCTCTAGGAGTTGTTTTTTAACTTTGGCAATAGCGTTAAACTTTCCTTTCATTCACCCGTCTCCCTTGTCTCTCCAAAGGTGCCAACAAGCCTTTAAAGTAAAATCGTATCGTTGCGATCAGGCGAGGTTGAAATGATGCCCACCTTTGTACCGCACAAGGTTTCAATGCGCCGAATGTAACGTTTTGCATTTTCAGGAAGGGCATCAAAGGTACGAACACCGGCTACCTTTTCCCATCCTTCCATCTCTTCATACACAGGTGTTACATTTTCTAGCGAACTTGGCATCGTGTCAATCACCTTGCCATCAACCTTATACGCATGGCAGATTTTAACCGTTTTAAAACCATCTAGCACATCAAGCTTCATGAGGGCAAATTGGTCGCATCCATTAAGGCGCGACGCGTACCGCACGCTCACCGCATCAAACCATCCGCACCGTCGACGCCGCCCTGTGGTGGTGCCCACTTCCTTGCCCACATCCGCCATAATAGTGCCAGCTTCTGTGGTGTCTTCCGTAGGAAAAGGTCCATGGCCTACCCGTGTTGTGTACGCTTTCACAATGCCCGTCACAATACCAATGTCTTTAGGGTTTAGCCCAAGCCCTGTACACGCACCCGCACTGACGGTATTGGAACTGGTAACAAAAGGATAAGTACCGTGGTCGATATCCAAAAGGGTTCCTTGTGCGCCTTCTAAAAGCATGCTCTTTCCTGCATCAAGAGCGTCCCATACCATCTGTGTCGTGTTGGCAACAAAGGGGGCTAGGGCCTTTTTATACCCCTCCAACTCTTCCAATAAGGCTTCTTTGGAGGGCAAACTAACGCCTAGGACATCAAGAATGGGTTGCTGGGACGCAAGGGTTTCCATGATGCTCTCGCACAACAACGCAGGGGTAAGCAATTCGCCCACGCGGTGTCCTGTACGGCTAATCTTATCTGCATACGCAGGCCCAATACCCTTGCCAGTTGTTCCAATGGCTTTTTCGCCTTTTAAGCGCTCTTTGGCTTGGTCAATGTACGCATGGTAAGGAAGATTAAGGTGGGCTTTATCGCTGATAAACAGCCGCCCTTCGAGGTCTTGAAATTGCCGCATCTCCTCAATGAGTGACGCAGGATTTAACACCACGCCGTTGCCGATGATGTTGCATGCTTTGGGGTTTAGCACGCCTGAGGGTACCAAATGCAGCGCGTAGCGCACACCATCGACCCAGATGGTATGGCCTGCATTGTGCCCGCCTTGGCTTCGGCACACCACATCATACTCTTGGGCAAGACGGTCAACAATCTTCCCTTTTCCCTCATCGCCCCACTGAATCCCTACAATCAAATCTGCTTTTGACATTGTCTCTTCCTATCTCATCAAAGTTTCTATAATAGCGTCTGTGTGCACGCCAAATCCGCTTGAAGTTTCCCCTTCAAACTGGTAACATCCGCCGCTTCCTAAGGTTTTGTTATGGTACACAAACCGAAAAAAGAGTTGGTCATAATACTGCATTTTTGCATAATACAACGGGGCAAGTACCACCGGGTGTCGTCCGCAGACATACGCCAAACGCTTCATCTCTTCCAAGGGCGCTTTGAGCACTTCGGGCACCAAGCCAATGACCTTATCGATATCCTCAAGGTGCTGCAAGGTGGCAAGCGCGCTCAACCACGGTTCTTTGTGTTGCAACAAAGTTTCCAAGTGGCCTGATCTTAGCACCTCTAAGGGAATGTCAAACATCGTTGAAATGGCACGGGGAATAGCAATATTGCTTACTTGTAAATACGGCTTACATGTAAGGGTTTCAAGCAAATCGCCCATCAATGTCACGCTGGTGTTTACATCGTCCTCGCCAATCAACTCCCCGCCAATTTGGTAAAACTCAAAACTTGGGTAGCGAAACACAGGCTGTACGTAAAACCACCGCTTGTGAGAGGTGGAACGCCCAAGGCGACGCGTCACAATCCGCACCACGTCTAGCGTACTGTCTGAGCGCAAGGAGACAAGATGGTTGTCGTGGTCAGAAAAACGTAACAACTCTTTTTCACTGATTTGGTGGTGTTGGTGGTAGGAGAAAAAAGGCGTGATAATTTCTTCAAACCCCGCCCCCACCAATTGGTCGCTTGCTAAGGTTTCTATTTTGCGCTTAAGCGCAGCACTTTTGCCAAAGTAGAGCTTACTGCCCTCTGGAATTTCGTGTTCGTAAATCATGCACAACTTTCCTATGGATTATCAACATTTTGCAAAAATCCCTGCAAACGTCCTAAAAAAAGCCCATTGTACCTAAAACGGCTTTAAAGGTGGATGGATGTTACGCCCAAAAGCCAAAAACACCCAAAAGCAAGGCCCCTAATCCCAAGCGGTACACCACAAAAGGGGTCATGGACGTCTTTGCAATCAATCCCATAAACCAAGCGATACACCCATAAGCGCTCAAGGCAGAAACCCCCGCACCCAAGGCCAAGATTTCCCATTGAACCCCTTCCTTAAGGGTCAAAAGTTCCATGCCCTTGAGTCCACCCGCTAACACAATCACCGGGATGGAAAGCAAAAAAGAAAAACGTGCGGCACTGACCCGTGAAAACCCAAACAACAACGCTGCGGTGATGGTCACGCCCGAACGGGACGCACCAGGAATCAGCGCAAGGGCTTGGAATACCCCAATAGCAAGGGCAAGCATCAAGGTCAACTCTCCCAGTTCTCGCACTCCACCCTTGCGGTCTGCTACGTAGAGCAACAATCCAAATCCCAAGGTTGCATAGGCAATCACACTAGGAGAGCGCAAGAGCATTTCTACCACGTCGCCCAAAAACAACCCCGCCAAACCCACGGGAATCGTCCCTATAATCACTGCCCACGCCAAAGGGCTTTCTCCTGTGGCGTGGCGTTTCCAAAGAGAAACAGACCAATCCCGAAGCAAGGTCCACACATCGCGCCAAAAATAGGCCAATACCGCAAGCAAAGAACCCACATGCACCGCCACATCAAAGGCTAGTCCTTGGTCTTCCCAGTGAAAAAATTCGGGGACTAAAATAAGATGCGCCGAACTTGAGATGGGTAAAAACTCCGTGAGCCCCTGAACAAGGGCTAGCACTACGGCTTGGTACCACTCCATTAGCGTCGGCTTAACAAATAGGCTTCTAGCGCCCCTGCATCATCAAACACGTGTTTGGCTCCATGGGCTACTAGCTCTTCTTTCTCGCGAAAACCCCAACTCACACCCAAAGGCTCCACGCCTGCGCGCACGGCGGTTTCCATGTCGATTTTCGTGTCTCCCACAAAGCACACCTCTTCAAGGCTTACATGTAAGCTTTCCAAAAGAGCAAAAAGTCCCGCAGGATCGGGTTTTCGTGGAATCCCCTCTTTTTCTCCCGCTACCCCACAAAAGGCAAGGTGCGGGAAAAAATGCGTCACGCATTCCCCTACAAACATGTCGGCTTTGTTGGATAAAATCCCCACCTTTATCCCCTTACATGTAAGGGTTTTTAGCAAGTGTTCAATCCCCGCATAGGGCATTGATGTTGCTTTCCACTGGGTAGCGTAATGCTCTTTAAGGGTTTTTAGCAAAGCGTCCGTAAGGTCTGGACTGGCAAGTTTTTGCATCAAAGCACGCATGCCCTCGCCCACAAAAAGCTTGTACGCCTCCACAGGGTGGGGCGACAAGCCGTGGGTCTGGAGGGCATAATTTGCACTCGTGGCAATGTCTTCTAAGGTGTCTAACAAGGTGCCATCTAAATCAAAAAAAACCGCCTTAAGTGCCATTTTAAAGTCCCAGTGCTACGCGTTTAATGTTTTCGACCGTAAAGCCAAAATGTTCAAATAATTTCACCGCGTCTCCACTGGCCCCAAAACCTTCCATGCCAATCACCGCATCGGCGTAGCGGTACCATTCGGTGCCTGCGGCCGCTTCAATGGCAAGTACTTTGGTGTTAGGGTTCACCACGCGGGCCTTGTAAGCCGCTTCTTGGAGGTTGAACAAATCAAAACACGGCACACTCACCACGTTGGCTTTTACTCCTGCTTTTTCCAGTTCGCATCCTGCCTTGAGTGCGAGCATCACTTCGCTTCCACTGGCCATCAACGTTACCGAGGCACCTTCGCGTTCTTTGAGCAAATAGGCGCCATTTTCCACGTCTCCAAAGGCACGGTCGTTTTTAAGCACGTCTAATTTTTGGCGTGAGCACACAAAGGCCGCAGGGGCTTTACGGGCCAAGGCCACTTGCCAAGATTTGACATTTTCCGTAGCATCCGCAGGGCGAAAGACAAAAAAGTTTGGAAGGGCGCGAAATTGGCTAAGTTGCTCGATGGGCTGATGGGTTGGGCCATCTTCTCCCACACCAATGCTATCGTGCGTCCAGATAAAATAGTGTTTCAAGCCCATCAAGGCTGCCAACCTTGCAGCAGGTTTTAAGTAGTCGCTAAAGATGAAAAACGTGGCACTGTAAGGAATAAACAATCCGTACAACGAAAAGGCATTACAAATGGCCGCCATGGCGTGTTCCCGAATGCCAAAGTGCATGTTACGTCCATGGGGGAAATCGCCCATGCCCTTGAGTTCACTTTTGTTAGAAGGGCCAAGGTCTGCGCTACCGCCCATGAAACCAGGAAGGGCTTTGGCAATGGCGTTAAGGATTTGGCCGTTACTGTCGCGCGTAGCAACACCTGAACCTGGGGTGTAGGTAGGCCATTCGATTTTTGACACATCGGGGTGTTGCAAACTTTCAAGCAACAACCGCTGTTCTTCGCTTAGCATGGTGGCAATTTTTTCGTTCCACTGAGCCTGAGCAAGGTCTCCCTTTTCAACCGCTACACGAAAGCGCGCCAAGACGTCTTCATCTACCCAAAAATGCTTTTGGGGGTCAAACCCGCATTTGGTTTTGGCATTGGCGATTTCTGTTTCACCCAAGGGTGCCCCGTGGGAATGGTGGCTCCCTTCTAGCTCACACGCCCCTTTGGCAATGACCGTATCGGCGATGATTAAATAGGGTTTGCATTTTTCCTTAGCTTCACTCAGCACAAACTCAATCTCATCAAAATTATGCCCATCGATGCGCGAAACCGCCCACCCTTGGGCTTCAAAACGCGCTTTTACGTCTTCATTCCACGCGATAGACGTATCACCCTCGATGGTGATGTTGTTAGAATCATAAATGAGCACAAGGTTATTGAGTCCCAAAGAACCCGCCAAGGAACATGCTTCGTAGCTAATCCCTTCTTGCAAGTCTCCATCGCCACACAAACAATACACCGTGTGGTCGATAACATTGGCTTGGTCAGAGTTTAAAATGTTGCCTGCGTATTTTGCCGCCATTGCAAAACCCACAGCATTGGCTACACCTTGGCCAAGTGGTCCTGTTGTCACTTCCACGCCGGGTACATCGTGGTATTCGGGGTGCCCTGGTGTTTTACTGCCAAATTGACGAAAATCTTTCAAATCTTCACGCGTGATGTCGTACCCACACAGGTGGTAAAAACTGTAAATGAGTGCCGAAGCGTGCCCGCCGCTAAAAACCAAACGGTCGCGGTTTAGCCAGGTTGGGTCTTTGGGGTTGTGCACCAAATGGTTGGCCAAAACAGTCACGATATCTGCTAATCCCATGGGCGCACCAGGGTGGCCACTGTTGGCTTTTTGCACCATATCTGCTGCTAAAAATCGAATGGTGTTAGCCTGTTTTTGTAACATTTCTTCGCTCATCTACATTCCTTTAATAAAATACATTTCTACAATACGCGCAAGGTCATCACCTAACGCACCACCAATGCTTCGTGCTTCTGCGCACAAGGTCATCGCCAACGCATCGCGCCGTGCCATCGCCTCTTTCACACCCAACAGGTTTGTAAAAGAGTTTTTTACCCCATCATTTCCCGTAGGTTTTCCTGCTTCTTGGGGTGTTTGTGTTGCATCAATCACATCATCTTGAATCTGAAACAACAATCCAAGCTTAAGGCCAAAGGCTTCAAGGGCTTGTTCAAGGGCTTGGGGGCTATTGGCCACAATCGCTCCCATTTTCAAACTCGCCGCAATGAGCTTGGCGGTTTTGTTGGTGTGCAAAAATTCCAACGCCTCAAGGGAAAGGGGTTTGTTTTCAAAATGGCAATCAATCGCTTGGCCTAGCACCATGCCACACGCCCCCGCGCTCACCGCTAACGCTTCCACTAAGCGAATGCGCACTGATGCACTTAGCGGCGCCCTCGCCAACACCGCAAACGCATGGGTATTAAGGGCATCCCCCACCAAAATAGCGGTCACTTCATCATGGCTTACATGTAAGGTCGGGTGGCCGCGGCGCAAAGGGGAATCATCCATCGCAGGCAAGTCATCGTGAATAAGTGAGTAGGTGTGGAGCATCTCAATACTCGCAGCCACAGGTAAGGCGTGTTCGAGCAACAACGGTGCTAAATGTTCCACAACCTTCAGGAGCAGCATGGGGCGAAAACGTTTGCCCCCAGCTTTGAGCATCGCTTGCAACGCCTCTTCGTAGTGCGGGTGAAAACTTGGCGCCACGGGGAGATTGGCCAAAAAGTATGCCTCAAACGTTTCGATATTGTGTTCTAGAAGTTCCACGCAGTATCCTAGTGTTGGGAAAGGGTAAGGGTCACAAAGAACTGAAATCCTTTGCGATCAAAGAGCATATAATAGGGTTCATTTTTAGACAGCGTTCCTAGCAAGGTGCGGATTTCTTGGGGATTGCGAAGGGCTTGACGGTTAATCTGCAACAAGGTGTCTCCCACATGAAGCCCCTGTGCAGCCGCCCAAGAACCCGTCTCCACGCGCGTGAGAACTAAGTTTCCATCAAAATGCATACCCAACGCCTCAAGGTACGTCTCGCGCGCTAGAGCAATAACCCGCTTTGGCCTTACATGTAAAGAAAGTTGCACATTTTGACCTCCTCGCACAACTTCTACAGGCAAGATTGTGTTCTTAGGAGCAAATAAAAGTGTTTCTTGAAACTGTTGTAAAGAGCCAACCTGTGCGCGCGCTACCCGCACAATGCGATCACCCTGACGCAATCCACTCGCGTAAAAGGGGTCCACTTGCGCCACCACAATCCCTGCATCTTGTTGGATAAAACGGGCGCCAACATCCCCATAATACACCTCATCGTACGCAACCGCATGTTCTAAATAACGGTTCCCGATAAAGCCACCGCCCCCTTTTGCTATGCCGTACATATCGCAACACACCCCTGTCACAATGGCGCCCGCAAGAGAGCTTGCAGAAAAGGTGTCGTTTTGCCCAAGGCCCGAGGCTAAGCCACTAAGTTTTCCTATGGAGATTTCAGGTTTAGCACTCACAGAAGCTAGCCATTCACCGCGTTTTAACGCCCGTTCTTCATTTTGAGGCACGGGCAAAAGCGGGGTCGTACTGCGCAGGACATAGAGGTTTAAAAAAGGGTCGTATTTGACAAAAGATCGTGGACGCTCAAAAGAAACAGCACGGGTGGGCGTAATAGCAATGGCACGCACCCCTTCAAGGCTCACATACGCTGGCGCATTGCGCTTAAAACATGCTTCAAAGTCCTGCACCGTAGGCGCCTCTTGTGCCCATGCGCACAGTGCTAATCCCAACGTGAGTCCAAGCAGTTTAGTTTTGATGGCCAAATCCTCCCAAGCGTGAAAGCATTTGCGTGGCTGCTAGTTTTTTGTTCTCCTCCACCATTGCACTGGCGTCGTTAATGGAGCTGATGAGCAAAATCTGCAAAGATTCCTTGTCTTCCAAAAGTGAGGGGTCGATGTGAATATCAATCACCTCCCCCTTGCCGTTCATCGTTACCTTTACCATGCCGCCGCCACTTTTAGCGGTAAATTCTTTATTAGCAGCTTCTTCTTCCATCGCTTTGGCATGTTTTTGCGCTTCTTCAAACATCGCACCCATTTTTGAAAAATCAAGGTTATCAAACATCAGATAAAGTCCCTCACTTCGGTAATGCGATTGTGCTCATCCACCAAAATAGCAATGGGCTTATGGGCATCCGCTTCGGTTTCATTCATGGAAGCATAGGCAATGATGATGATTTTATCGCCCACGTGCGCCTTTCTTGCAGCCGCACCGTTGAGGCAAATGTCGCCTCGGCCTCGCTCCCCTTGAATCACATAGGTTGAAAACCGTTCACCGTTATTGACATTAACAATATCTACCTTTTGACCCACCCGCAATTTTGCGGTTTCCATCAGTGCTGCATCAATCGTAATAGACCCAACATAATTTAAATTCGCATCGCTCACCGTTGCGCGGTGAATTTTGCTGTAAAGCATCTCAAACATCATGTGTGTATCCTTAACGTGAGAGAGGTTTTGTGAAATTCTTCAAACACAACGCTCTCAAAAAGGGGTTATTTTACCATAACTGTGCTTAGTGTTTTTGAACACTAAACCACTCACGTACCACCACACGGTCATCGTAAGGGTATTTTACCCCTGCAATTTCTTGGTACTCTTCGTCCCCTTTGCCTAAAATCATCAGTGCTTCCCCTTCTTGCAAGGAAGCAAGGGCTGCTTCAATGGCACTACGTCTGTCTACTTCAACCACCACATCCCCATTCACCCCTCCAAGAATCTGTGCAATGATACTCCTAGGGTCTTCAAAGCGCGGGTTATCGCTTGTGACAATGAGGCGTTTGGCAAAACGCTTGGCCACTTTTCCCATCAACGGGCGCTTAGTAGCATCGCGGTTTCCGCCTGCGCCAAAGACGACCACGAGTTGGTGGTGCTTCATGGCGTCTAGGACCTTCTCCATACCATCGGGCGTGTGGGCAAAATCAACAATCACGAGCGGGTCTTCATGCACCACTTCCATCCGCCCACTCACCCCGCCAAAGCCCTCAATCGCCTCGCACAAAGCCGCGCTTGTGGGGGATTCTAATAGAAACACGCCCGCCAACGCAGCAAGGAGGTTGTAAAGGTTAAAATTCCCCTGAAGAGAAGATTCAACATGAAAGGTTTCTTGCTTGTAGGCAACTACGGCGCGAATACCTTGTGTGAGGCTGTATGCCTTTACTGAAAAATCGGCCGGAGCTTCAACACCATACGTAAACGTATTGGCAGGGTTATAGCGCAAGATGCGCTGATCGCGGTTAATGAGCTTCATCCCTTCCGTGTCAAAAAAAGCACTTTTTGCTGCAGCGTACGCTTCCATGGAGCCGTGAAAATCCAAGTGATCTTGCGAAAGATTGGTAAAAATGCGCAAGGCGAAGTTCAAAGATTCGATGCGTTGTTGGACGATAGCATGAGAGCTCACTTCCATGATGAAATAACGGCACCCTGCCTTTGAAGCTTCCCCCATGTGCCACAACGTTTGCAAAATAGGTGGCGTGGTAAGGCTACGTGACTCAAAGAGGGTGTCATTAATCATACACCCCCTTGTTCCTTGCAAGGCAACCTTTACATGTAAGTCAAGCAAGAACGAATACATTGCCGCAGCGGTAGTGGTTTTTCCATTGGTTCCTGTAATACCAACCACTTTAAGTTCGGGAGAAATACCAAGGAGTGCGTGGCAAAGCGCAGGGGTGAGTATTGCTGGGGCGCCACGCTCTTTTGCATCCGCTTCGTAGTGTGCATTTTGTGCCGTACGCACAAACGCGGTGGAGGCATCACACGCCAGTGAAGAGTCGGTAATATAAGAAAATTGGGGGTGAGTAACAGGGAGTTTCACTAGCTTAAATACCCTTGTGCTTTACGAAATAGCGAGTGGAATTGGGTGTCGTTTGGAAAAAGAGAGACGGCACTTTCGAGGTACTGTAAAGACATTTCGATATACCCATGGTCGATGAGCAAATCCAAAAAATGTAAAAAATCTTCCTTGCTTGAAATGAGCACCTTGGTGGAAAACATGATATCTTCAAAGGCTTTTTTAAAATCCCCCTGCTCTTCCACAAGGCTCATAAAATCCTCATAAACAATCCCATTTTCTTCTTGAAGTTTTTGATCGATAAATTCGCTTTCAAATAAAGAGAGTAACTTTTCCATGCCAACTTCCAAAGAGTCAATGATGTCTTCGAGCATGGCTTCGTTTTCTTCACTTTCGCCGCGTGCACTGGTGGTGTAATATTCAAATAAGGACATCGCCTCTTCTTCACGCTCCAAAGCCAAATCCGCCAAAATCGCACAAATACGAAGTTCTTTATCCTCTGGATTTTCCTTTAGAGCAAGGGAAAAATAAAAAAGAGCACGTTGAAACTCTTTGTTATAAAAACAATCAATGGCACGCTCTTTGTAAGTGGTCATTCGTATCTTTCGAGTTCATTTTCCATGCCAGGTACGATGTTAATCACTTCAATTTCTGGATGGATATCGATGCGAAGCTGACGCTCGATGCCGTATTTGAGTGTTTGTCCGCTAGAAGAACAGCCGTTGCAGGCCCCTTGAAGCTGAACAAAAACACGACCATTTTTCACCGCAAGCAATTGCATTCCCCCACCATCAAGGGCCAACATGGGCTTGACTTTTTCTAGGGATTTTTCAACCACCGGAAATAACTCTTCGTCGCTAAAAGGTATCATGTATTTTCTCCCAATTTTTGGTGCGATCGGCTAGATCATTGAGTTATTGTAGCAAGATTTAGGCTAGAAAGGGATTAAAGTAAAGAAGGCATAGGGGCGCTTTGCCCCTATGGTATGCTATTTATACGAGTTCGATAAATGCCATCTCTGCGGCATCGCCACGACGCATACGGGTTTTGATAATCCGTGTATAGCCGCCGTTGCGCTCTTTATAGCGTGGAGCAATCTCTTCGACAAGTTTTTTTGTTGTTTCTTTATCTTGCAAGGCTGCAAATACAGCTCTGTGCGCATTAAAGTCACCCTTAAGTGCTTTAGTGATGAGTTTTTCCACATAGCCTCTAAGCTCTTTTGCTTTAGGCAACGTTGTTTCGATCTTTTCGCTTTTAATAATGGCGATGGTCAGATTTTTTAAGAGCGCGCTTCGGTGTGAAGAAGTGCGTCCCAGTTTACGGTATCCGTGCTTGTGTCTCATGGATTATTCCTCTGTCGCTTCTGATTTAATCTCGCTGATCCGTTTTTTTACCGTCTCAACTGTTTCGCTTGAAAATGTGGTTCCCACAGGGAAGCCAATTTCTTCCATTACGGCCTTAATCTCCTCAAGAGATTTCTTGCCAAGGTTTTTCAACTCTTTCATCTCTGTTTCATCCATGAGTGCCAATTCGCCCACCACTTTCACGCCTGCGCGGTCAAGACAGTTGAAACTACGGGCACTCAGGTTAAGTTCTTCAACACTTTGCAAAAGCTTTGCCACTTCTGCATTTGAAGCGCCGCCCTCCGCTTTTGAGGAAACATCCATATCAACAAGTCCGTTAAAGATAGACATTTGTGAATACATGGCACTAAGTGCATTTTTAAATGCTTCTACAGGTGTTACTAACCCATCGGTAATGATGGTAAAAACGATTTTCTCAAAGTTGGGGTTATCCTCAACTAAGACATTTTCAATCTCATACACTGCTTTTTTTACCGGCGTAAAGAAGGCGTCTAGTGCAATGTAATCGGTTTCAGCAGAATCCCGCGTAGACTCGCTTGGAACGTATCCAATTCCCCGCTCAATCACTAAAGAGAAGGTAAGTTCGGCATCTTCGTTAAGTGTGGCAAGGTACCCATCGGGAGTAACCACTTCAACGTCACCATTGTTTAGGTCGATTCCACGAATCTCTTTGGGGCCTGTAAATGTGTAATTCACAATGACCTTGTTGGCATCGCTCTTAATTTTAAACCGAATGTTCTTTAGGTTAATAATAAATAACGCAACATCTTCAAGCATGCCACGCATACTATCAAACTCGTGCGCAGCACCCTCGATTTTTACTGCTGTTGGTGCAAAACCAACCGTGCTACTGTAAAGCAATCGTCGAAGAGGATGTGCCAATGTCACAGCAAAACCCGATTCAAACGGGTGTGCTGTGATTTTTACATGGTTTTGAGAAACACTTTCCACTTCAATATCAGTGGGCATGTACGCAGATGTCTTGATCTTCTTCATCGTACCGCCTTTGTGTTATTTGGAATAAAGTTCAACAATGAGTCGTTCCTCAACAGGAATGACAACCTCTTCTCTTTCTGGAATGCGTGTAAAGATACCAAATAGTTTCTCTTTTTCAACATCAACCCATGGAACGATTCCTGTTTGAGCAGTCAATTCCATCGCGCGAACGATTTGGGGATTTTGTTTAGATTTTTCACGCACTTCTACTTTTTGGCCAGGGCGTACACGGAAAGAAGGAATATCTACTTTCTTGCCGTCCACCAAAAGGTGTCCGTGGGTTACAAGTTGACGTGCAAAACGTCGTGTCGTTGCCAATCCCATGCGGTAAACAACGTTATCAAGGCGTTGTTCAATGAGTTGGATTAAGATAGTCCCTGTGTTTCCCGTGCGTCGTGCCGCATCTTGAAACAAACGTCTAAACTGTTTTTCAGAAAGCCCGTACATGAATTTCGCTTTTTGCTTCTCGCGAAGTTGTAAGCCATATTCACTGATTTTTGCGCGTCGTTGCCCGTGTTGTCCTGGAGCATACGGTCGCTTATCAAGAGCGCTCTTTCCTGCAAGGCGACGCTCACCTTTGAGCGCAAGGCTCACACCAAGTCGTCTTTCTAGTTTTTCAACCGGTCCTCTATATCGTGCCATATTGTATTTCTCCTAAAATCTTAAAAACATAATGCTGTCGTTTTTACTACGCACTCTACCTATACACGTCGACGCTTGGGAGGTCGGCAACCATTATGAGGAAGAGGCGTGATGTCTTTTAGGAAAACGACCTTGATTCCTTCTGTTGAACCGATGCTTTTCACCGCTGTTTCGCGTCCGCTTCCAGGTCCTTGAACCTTAATGCCCACCTCTTTAAGACCGTGCTCTTTTGCTTTGTTGAGCGCGTCTTCTACGGCTTGTTGTGCAGCGTAAGGAGTGGATTTTTTACTTCCTTTGAAGCCAAGGCTTCCAGCACTACTCCATGAAATGACATTACCCATTTCATCTGTCACCGTTACAACGGTATTGTTGAAAGTAGCAGAGAGGTATACAATGCCACGCGCTATATTTTTCTTAACAACTTTTTTTCGTGTTACTCTACGTTTTGCCATTGATTTCTCCTTGCCTTACTTCGCTTTTCCGCCAACAGTCTTCTTCTTACCCTTGCGAGTCCGTGCGTTTGTTTTGGTTTTTTGACCACGCACAGGAAGACCTTTTCGGTGTCGTAGTCCTCGGTAACTTCCAAGGTCCATCAACGCTTTAATATCCATCGCAACACTCTTGCGCAAATCACCCTCAACACTGTATTTGTCTTGGATTTCATTACGAATGGCCGCTACCTCATCTTCGCTCAATTCATACACACGCTTGTCATAAGAAATGCCTGTCGCGTTAAGAATAAGTCGTGACGTATGGAGTCCAATACCGTAGATATAGGTTAAACCGTATTCGACTCTCTTTTTCTTGGGTAAATCTACACCTGAAATACGTGCCATACTCTATCCTTGTCTCTGTTTGTGTTTTGGGGTTTCGCAAATAACTCGAACCACGCCGCCCCGCTTGATAATTTTGCACTTATCGCACATCTTCTTTACAGAAGCTCGTACTTTCATCGCTCTCTCCTGAACATATATTCCACTGGGCCGATCAACTGCCATAGGTTCGACGAACGTAAGCCGAACCAATTATTGAAAAAAACAGTGGTCAATTTTTTCAATAATTCTTCACACAGTTTTACAAAAAGGGGCATATTATAGTTAAAATAAGCTTTTAGCTTACTTATACCTGTAAGTAATGCGTCCTTTGTCCAAACTATAGGGAGTTAACTCCACCTTGACTTTATCTCCTGGCATAATCTTAATATAGTGCATGCGCATTTTTCCTGCAATGTGGCACAAAACAACATGCTTGTTCTCAAGTTCCACTTTAAAGGTTGCATTGGGAAGTGCTTCCACCACATTGCCATCAATCTCAATGACATCATCTTTTGCCATTTTTCCTCCTATTTGCTAATTTCTTGGGAAAGGATTTGCGCCCTTCCCTCCACCATCGCTACTGTGTGCTCATAATGGCTTGTACGCAACCCGTCCTTTGAGACCACCGACCATTTGTCTTCTAATATAACCGGTGTTCCATCACGATGACAAATCATGGGTTCAATACAAAAGACCATGCCATTTTTTATCTTGGGTCCTTGCTTGGGATTGCTGCCTTCTAAATAGTTAGGGATTTCAGGCTCCTCATGGGGCTTTCTGCCAATCCCATGACCACAAAACCCTCGCAAAGGCACGTATCCTCGCTGATGAATGAAAGACTCTAAGGCTTGGCTTAACTCTTTAAAACGCATGCCTTCGCGAATCACATCGATCCCATAATACAGTGCGTCTTTCGCGCAAGCAATCAACGCTTCATCTTCGGGAGAAATCTTGCCCACAGGCATCGTTACCGCAGCGTCACCGTACCATCCCTCACACTCCACACCAATATCAAGCCCTAGTATATCGCCCTCTTGGAGAATAGTTTGATTGGGAATACCGTGGATTACAACCTCATTTAAAGAGGTGCATACTCCCCCTGGAAATCCGTATAGTCCTTTAAAAGCAGGCCTTACATGTAAGGCCGCCAAAAAGTCTTCGCCCAGTTGATTCACCTGCGCTAGCGTCATTCCTGGCGTAACGGTTTTTTGAAGGTAATTAAGGGTTTTGGCAACGTACTGGTTTGACCTAGCGAGTTTTTGAATCTCGCTAGGTTTTTTAAGCAAAATCGCCATTAAAGACCAACGGCACTTAAGGTTTGGTATTTGTTCATGTACATTTGCGCTTCAATTTTACGCATGGTATCTAACGCAACTTGTACCACGATAAGCACAGCTGTTCCGCCAAAATAAAAGGGAACGCCCATCATCTTGACAAGCACCCATGGCAAGGTAGAAATAAGCCCTAGGTAAATCGCGCCCGTAAACGTTAAGCGGCTGGCTACTTCGTTGAGGAAGTTGGCCGTACTTGCCCCTGGGCGAACCCCAGGAATAAACCCGCCTTGTTTTTTCAAATTCTCTGAAATATCTTTTGCGTTAAACACAATAGACGCATAAAAATACGAAAAGAAAATAACAAAAAGGAAGGTCAAAACGTTAAACATATAGCCATTGGGATTAAGAAAATCGTTGATGGCTAGGATGTAAGGGTTGCTACTTGCTTGGAGAATGGTCGAAGGAAACATCAAGATAGCCGAAGCAAAAATCGGAGGAATAACCCCACTAAGATTCACTTTAATAGGAATATAATTCATAATGCGCTTGTCTTGATTTTGCATGACAACCTTGCGGGAGTATGAAATAGGAATACGACGTTCACCCATTTCCACGTAAATAATCGTTCCAACCGTTGCCAAAATGACAACCAAAATGCCAAGGACTACCAAAAAGTTAAGTTCGCCCGTATTGACAAGATTAATCGTGCCACCAATGGCTGAGGGAATACCCGAGACAATACCTGCAAAGATAATCAAACTGATACCGTTGCCGATTCCGCGCTGCGTAATTTGCTCGCCAATCCACATCAAAAGCATGGTGCCAGCCAACATCGATGCCGTTGCCACCGCGATAAAGGTGCTCATGTCAATCATAATCGCCGCTTCGCCCGTACGTCCTGTCATGCTTTGAAGCCCCACAGAAACGCCAATGGCTTGCACAATCGTAATCCCAATGGTTGCATAGCGAATGATTTGCATGTATTTCACCATACCATCGCGCTCTTTTTTCATTTTGCCAAGGGCAGGGAAGGTTGCAGCAAGAAGCTCCATCACGATGGAGGCAGTGATGTAAGGCATAATGCCTAGAGAAATAATACTTAAACGTTCAGCAGCGTTGCCGCTAAACATGTTGAACAGTCCCAACGCATTGGAACTGTTTGAATCAAAAAACTCTTTAATTACGTCAATATTTACACCAGGCACTGGCACATAGGCCAGTATCCTGTATGCAAACAAAAACGCCAACGTGATGAGGATCTTGTTGGTCAGTTCTTTGCTCATCTTAATTTCCAGTAACGCTTACGTTGTCGTCTTTAATCTTTGCCAAAAGCCCGTTTGCACTTGCGCCGATAAGCTTTACCTTGGTTACTGTTTTAGCCATTTTGTGAACTTCACGAATGCTTTCCATTGTGATGCTTTCCAACTGGGCAACTACGGTGACTTTTTCTACGTTAATCACGTAAGGTTTTGTCACGCGTGAAGTAAAGCCAACTTTAGGAAGTCGGCGTTGCAAAGGTTGCTGACCGCCTTCAAAGCCGCGTTTGATTTTATAACCAGCGCGTGCGCGTTGACCCTTGTTTCCTTTTGTGGCGGTTTTACCCATGCCACTTCCTTGTCCACGGCCAACACGTTTACGATCGCGTGTTGAACCGTCTGCAGGGGTGAGGTTATCTAGTGCCATAATCGTTCCTTCTTTCTTTAGTTAGCTCTTAAGCATACTGAGCGCTTTAATGGTCGCTCGCACGACGTTAGCAGAATTGTTAGACCCTAGTGATTTTGTCAAAATGTCTTTGATTCCAGCCAACTCGATGACTGGACGCGTTGAGCCACCAGCAATAACACCCGTACCTTCACTTGCAGGCTTGAGTAAGATACGACTTGCGTTGTATTTTACTTCAATATCATGGGCAATGGTTGAGCCTTTGATTTTAACATTGATAATGTTTTTAAACGCATCATCAACTGCTTTTTTAATCGCATCAGGAACCTCTTTGGCTTTACCAAAACCAAATCCCACGAGTCCATTGCGGTTTCCCACAACCACTAACGCGGTAAAGCGAAACCGTCGACCACCTTTTACGACCTTGGTAACCCGACCGATATTAACAATAACCTCTTCAAACTCTTCTCTGTTATATTTTTCCATCAATCTATCCTTATTGACTTATCGGGTTACAGCGCTATGCCGTTTTCACGTAGCGCATCCGCAAAAGATGCAACAACACCGTGGTAAAGGTAACCATTTCGGTCAAACTTTGCTTTTTCGATCCCTTTGGCTTTTAGGTTTTGTGCCAATGTTTGTGCTAAAGCGACTGCACCTTCTTTATTGGACTTAAGGCCTAATTTTTTGCCATCTGCTGCTGCGAGTGTTGTACATGTAACATCTTCAATCGCTTGTGCGTACACGGTGCGGTTTGACTTAAAGATGGAAATACGGGGACACTCTGGCGTGCCAGATATTTTAGCACGGACACGTTTTTTTCGTTTAATACGAAGCGCCAATTTGCGCTTTAAAATTGCTTCTTTCATTTAGCTCCCCTTACTTCTTGGACGTTTTGCCGGCTTTGCGGATAATGCGCTCGCCCACGTATTTCACACCCTTGCCTTTATAAGGCTCCGGAGGTCTAAATCCTCTGATTTCCGCAGCAATTTGGCCAATCACTTGTTTGTCTTGACCTGTAATAGTAACCACGTTTTTCTCAACTGCGATTTGCACATCTTGTGGAAAATCATATTTAATGGGGTGCGAAAAGCCCAATTGAAGCTCAAGAACATTGCCATTTACTGCTGCTTTGTAACCAACACCGTTGATTTCAAGTTTTTTTGTAAACCCTTCTGTAAGGCCAGTAATGACATTGCTTGCCAATGAGCGGTAGGTTCCCCAAAACGCTTTATCTTGGCGTTCTTCACTTTTAGGTGAAAACACAATCGCATTGTCTTCAACGTTTACGTTGACATGACCGCGTGTGTCTAACACTTTTTCTGTTTTACCTTTTGTAAATACAACACTGTTGCCATCCAGCTTGACGTCAATCCCGCTAGGGATAACTACTGGTAATTTACCGATTCGAGACATTAGAATCCTTTTTACTTGTCTACGATATGTCTACTTTTACGAATGGATATCGAATACCATAAAAAGTAACGGCAGCATCCTTACCAGATGCTGCAAAGCAATTCGCCACCGACGCCTGTTTTGTGCGCCTCTTCGTTACTAAGAACCCCTTTAGAAGTACTTACAACGATGGTTCCATAACCGTTTTTAAAGCGTTTAATCTCGTCTTTACCCTTGTACACACGGCGTCCAGGCTTTGAGATACGCTTGATTTCGTTGATTACCTTGTTGCCTTTTTCATCATATTTCAAGACAACATTGATAGACTTTTTACTTCCCTCTTCCACCACATTAAAGCTTTCGATATAGCCTTTTGTTTGAAAAATGGCCAAAATCGCTTCAACAGCGTTGGTGTGGATGAGTTTAGTAACCTCTAGTTTGCGCATTGAAGCGTTTCGGATGCGGGTGAGCGCATCGGAAATCATATCGTTCATCATTTTCTCTTCCTTACCAACTAGCTTTTTTGAGGCCTGGAATCAGTCCCTCATTGGCCATCTTGCGCAAACATATTCTGCAGATACCAAAATCTTTGTATACTGAGTGAGGTCTACCACAAATCTGGCATCGAGTATATCCGCGTACGGCAAACTTAGGCTTTCGCGCAGCCTTAGCGATCATTGATTTCTTAGCCATTGATTTTTCCCTTCGCAAACGGCATACCAACAAGCTCAAGGAGCTTGAATGCTTCTTTGTCTGTTTTTGCTGTTGTGACAATCGTGATGTTCATTCCGTGTGTTTTCATGACTTTATCATACACAACTTCAGGAAACATCATTTGCTCGTTCAAGCCGAAGTTGTAGTTACCTCGACCGTCAAATCCGTTGCGTGGAACACCACGGAAGTCCTTTACACGTGGAAGTGCAATGGAAATCAATTTGTCTAAAAACGCATACATTTGCTTAGAACGCAACGTAACTTTGATGCCCACAGGAAACCCTTCGCGCACTTTAAAGCCCGCAACAGATTTTCGTGCGTCCGTTGTCATTGCTTTTTGTCCAGCAATCAAGGAAATCGTATCTGTCATACTCTGCATGACTTTAGCATCTTTTGCTGAATCGCCCGCACCCACGCTAATCACGATTTTTTCAAGTGCAGGAATAAGCATGGGGTTCTTAATATCAAATTCTTTCACCAAAGCAGGTTTGATTTCTGCTTGGTATTTTTCTTGTAGTCTCATCTACCTAGCCCTCCACTTTCGCAACATTGGAGATATCGATGGGCATTTCTTTATTGACAAATCCACCATCTGGGTTTTTATCGCTGGGTTTGATTGCTTTTTTGGCAACTTTGCACCCTTTCACGATTACTTGGGATTTTTTTGGAAGCACTTGAAGCACTTCTGCTGTTGTTCCCCGGTCATCTCCAGCAATCACTTTAACGGTGTCGCCTTTTTTAATTTTGAACTTTTGTGCCATAGCTACAGTACCTCCGGAGCTAAAGAGACAATTTTCATGAAGTTGGCATAGCGCACTTCACGACCAACAGGTCCAAAGATACGTGTTCCGATAGGTTCGCGCTTGCTATCAAGAATAACAGCTGCGTTTTCATCAAATCGAATCAGTGAGCCATTTTCACGTTGAATCTCTTTTTTGGTTCGGACGATCACCGCTTTGACGACCTGTCCTTTTTTTACCTTACCCGTTGGTAAAGCTTTTTTTACTGAAGCAACGATAACGTCGCCAACGCTTGCGTACCGGCGCTTACTACCGCCAAGTACTTTGATACACATAATCTCTTTTGCACCACTGTTATCCGCAACAGCGAGTCGTGTAAAACTTTGTATCATTACTCAACTCCTGTGGCCAAAACAGCCTTAAGTCTAAACGATTTTCGTTTTGAAAGTGGTCGGCACTCAACCGCAACAACAGTGTCACCTGCGCTTGCTTGGTTTTCTTCATCGTGCACGAGGTACTTCTTAAATCGTTTTACAAATTTGTGGTATCGTGGATGCATAACGCGTCGCTCAACTAAAACAGTGGCCGTCTTGTCGCCTGTTTTTTGAACAACGACTCCCTGAATTTCTCTTTTTAATGCCATTTCTCGACCCTCTTACTTTAAAGCAGCAATTGCTGTGTTGATACGAGCAATGTCCTTGCGAACATCGCGAATCTCATTAGGGTTTGTCAGCTGCATGGTTTTAAGCTTCTGTTTCAACGTAAACAACAGCACCTTTTTCTCTTTTAACAACCCTTGAAGCTCTGTCGCGCTTTTCTCTGTTAAATCAATATACTTCATTTTCACTCTCTCGCGTGATGATTTTCGTCTTGAATGGCAACTTGTGCATTGCAAGCGTCAACGCTTCGCGCGCCAATTCTTCACTGACACCCGCCATTTCATAGATAATACGACCAGGCTTGATGTTCATGACCCATTTATCAACAGAGCCCTTACCTTTACCCATCCTTGTTTCAAGAGGCTTGGCCGTAAGTGGCTTATCAGGGAAAACACGAATCCATGTTTTTGCCTGACGCTTCACGTGGCGTGTCATTGCAATACGTGCTGCCTCAATTTGTCGCGAATCAATCCGTCCAGCTTCGATTGCCTTAATAGCAATCTCACCAAAAGCGATCGAGGCACCACGGCTTGCTTTACCGCGGTTTCGGCCTTTCATCATCTTTCGGTATTTTGTTCTTTTTGGCATCAACATGATTACTTACCTCTTCTGTTTCTTGGGCTTCGCGGTCGCTTTGGCTCTTCAGGCTTTTCTGCTTGAATTCCTTTAGCAAGCACTTCACCTTTAAAAATCCAAACTTTTACGCCAATGATTCCATAAGTTGTGTGTGCTTCTGCAAAACCGTAGTCAATCTTTGCTCGCAAGGTGTGCAAAGGAACGCGGCCTTCAAGGTACCACTCGGTACGTGCCATTTCTGCACCACCTAGTCGTCCAGCCACAGAGATTTTAATCCCTTTTGCTCCTGCTTTTTGAGCACCTTGAATTACTTTTTTCATGGCACGTCGGAAAGCAACACGGCGCTCAAGTTGCATCGCAACGTTTTCAGCCGCAAGTTGAGCTGAAGCTTGTGGGCGTCGCTCTTCTTTGATGTTTACGTTGACATCTTTATTGATAAGTTGTTGAAGTTTTTCTTTCAACTTTTCAATATCAGAGCCTTTTTTACCGATAATAATACCTGGGCGTGCCGCCACAACAGTAACACGAAGTTTCTTTGCAGTTCGTTCGATTAAAATCTCACTCACGCCTGCATAAAAAAGTTCTTTTTTCAAAAACGTACGAATCGCATAGTCTTCACCGATATTAGCAGGAAGTGTCTGCTTGCTAGGGAACCAACGAGACTCCCAGTTACGGTTAATCCCAAGTCTCAAACCAATTGGATTTACTTTTTGACCCATCTTAGTCTTCCTTCTTTGCTTGCTTACTTACTTCCACCAACACGTGTGAGGTCGGCTTGCGGATGCCACTGGCACTGCCTCTAGCTCTTGGACGGAAACGTTTGAGTACGGGACCCGCATCAACACGGCAAGAAGAAACAATCACTTCTTCAGGCTCGAATCCGCCATTGGCGATTGCAGAAGCAATCACTTTAGAGATAACGTGCGCGGCTTTATTTGGGGTAAATTCTAGGCGTGCTAATGCAATTTCGCCATTGAGCCCTTGAACTTCACGTGCGATCAAACGTGCTTTGGTTGGAGAAAGACGGATGAATTTTAATACTGCTCTACTCATTCATCGCCCCTTATTTACCAATCTTTTTTTGCACAGAGCCCTTGTGGCCCTTGAACGTTCGTGTTGGAGCAAATTCGCCCAATTTATACCCAATATGGTTTTCTGTTACATAGAGTGGAATAAAGCTTTTTCCGTTATGGATTTGAAACGTAACTCCAATCATGTCTGGAAGAATGGTGCTACGTCGTGACCATGTTTTGATTGGCTTCGTATCGTTACTCTCTTTTGCTTTGAGGACTTTTTTCATGACATGATCGTCAACAAAAGGTCCTTTTTTCAATGATCGTGCCATCGTTATTTTCCTTTCTTTCGAGAGATGATCAACTTGTCACTTGCTTTCTTGCGACGCGTTTTAGCACCTTTGGTTGGTTTACCCCATGGCGTAACAGGATGTCGGCCAGAGTTTGTCTTACCTTCACCACCACCGTGCGGGTGATCGATTGGGTTCATCGCGGAACCACGGGTTTGTGGTCGGATACCACGGTGTCGGTTACGACCTGCTTTACCAATCACGATATTGATAAAGTCTTCATTTCCAACAACACCTACCGTAGCCATACATTCGCTGAGTACTTGACGCATTTCACCACTTGGAAGGCGCATAATGACGTATTTTTCATCTTTACCCATAAGTTGTGCATACCCACCAGCGCTACGTGCTATTTGGCCGCCTTTGCCAGGTTTGAGTTCGATGTTGTGCAAAATAGTACCCACAGGGATGTTTTTAAGTTTCATCGCGTTGCCTGGCTTGATGTCAAGTCCAGATTCAGCAGATTGAACGCTATCGCCCACGTTTAAGCCTGCAGGCTGAAGAATGTAGCGTTTTTCCCCATCAACATACGTAATCAAAGCGATGCGGCAGTTGCGGTAAGGGTCATATTCGATTGCATCAACACGACCAGGAATGCCAAACTTTGTGCGTTTGAAGTCGATGATGCGGTACAGTTTTTTAGCACCCGCTTCTCTGTGTCGTGAGGTAATCCGACCGTGGTTATTACGACCAGCAGACGCTGGAAGCTTTTTAAGAAGTGAGGGTACACTTGGCTTTGCCGTAATGTCATCTGAACTAAGGCCAGTGATATAACGGCGACTTGGGGTATAAGGTTTATAGGTTTTAATCGCCATAATTATGCCTCCAGATTCTCAAGTTGAGCGCCCTCGGGCAACTTAACATAGAACTTTTTATAATCAGGTCTGCTTCCCAATCTACCGCGGAATTTTTTCACTTTGCCGTTCATGCGAAGGGAATTAACACGCAAGGGAGTAAACCCGAAGTACTCTTTTAAAACCTCTTTTAATCCATTTTTGGTCATCTTTGGAGAGGTCTGGATAACAACCATTCCGTCTTCTTGAAGACCTAAGGTTTTTTCTGTATACAGAATTGCTCTGATATCCGTAATATCTGCCATGATTAAGCCTCTCCTACTAAAGTTTCAAGGACTGCTTTTTCAATCACTACCGAACGGAATGCTGCTACGAGGTAGGCATTTAGCTCATTTGGCTCGATGACATAGCAGTTTTTTAGGTTACGAAATGCTAAAAAAGTATTCTCATCCATTAATTCTTTGACAATCAATGCATCGCGTACACCCAATGTGTTAAGAATAACAGCCGCTTCTTTGGTTTTGCCTGATTCGATGGCAACAGTGTCAACGATAAACAACGCGTCTTTCGCTGCCTTTTCATTCAAAGCAAACTCAAGGGCTAAACGTTTTTGTTTTTTGTTTACTTTTTGGATGTAGTTACGGTTGGTGCTTGGACCAAACGTTACGCCACCGCCAACCCATACAGGACTACGTGAGCTACCTGCACGTGCGCCACCACGGCCTTTTTGATTCCATGGTTTTTTACCACCACCGCTTACTTCGCTACGTGTTTTTGCGCTTGCTGTGTTAGCGCGCGCTGCTGCCATGTAGGATTTAGAATAAAGGTAAAGGTTGTGGGCATTGATTTGCTCGTATCGCTCAGGAAGAGCGATTTTGGAAGCGTGTTCCCATTTTTCATTTAATACGATTGCTTGACTCATTTTACGATCCTTATCCGCCCCATAGCGCCATTAAATCCAGGAACAGATCCCTTTAGCACTAGTACGCCATTTTCTGCATCAAATGAAACAACTTCGTTTTGAACGGTTGTTTTTGCATTGCCCATATGTCCTGGCATTTTTCTACCAGGTTGTACGCGTCCTGGCCATTCACAGTTACCAATCGAACCCCCGTGTCGGTGAAAACGGCTACCATGGCTAGCAGGACCACCTGCCATACCGTGACGCTTAATAACACCGGCAAAGCCACGACCTTTACTGTTTAGGCTTACTTTTAATGTTTTCGCCTCTTGCAATGGAGCGACATCCAAAACGCCCGCTTCTTTTGCGCTTACATGTAAGGTTACAAAACGGTTGTATTCTGCGGAGAGGTTGTACTTCTTTTGTTGTCCGGCGATTGCTTTGTTCATCTTCTTGCCATCGCTGTAGGCAACAATTGCCGTATCGTTTTCACCTACCTCGCACACCTTTGCTTCTAGCACTTTTAGTAGGGTCACAGGTACGCTTGGCACGCTAATGGTTCTACTCATTCCGATTTTTTCTACAATATATTCCATCATCACTTCCTTACTTACCCATAGCTCGTACTTCGACGTTCACTTCAGGAGCGAGGTCAAGTTTCATCAGCGAATCAACAGTGTCAGAGGTTGCAGAGACAATGTCAATCATCCGAGCGTGGATGCGCATTTCAAATTGTTCTCGTGAATCTTTGTTGACGTGAGGAGATTTAAGCACGGTATAACGCTTAATCTTAGTAGGCATCGGAACTGGGCCACGAATTTCTGCACCCGTTCGCTTAACAGCTTCTACGATAGCTGCAACTGATCGATCTAAAACTCGGTGGTCATAAGCTTTTAGCTTAAGTCGAATTTTTTCCATAATTTACCCTTAAAAAAGAACATGTCGCCCGTAAGTCGACCCTAAAAAGGACTGAGATTTTACTGAAAGGAGGCTCAAAAGTCAAGGATATAGGCTTTTTTGGGACGTAAAGATTATCATCTTTTCCTTTTCATAAGGAAAAGATGATAATCAAGGCAACTTTTTTTCCCTAAGAAGCCGTGTGTTTACGTTGGCGCTTATTGGCCTGTTGTAGGGGTTCTTTGGAAGGGCTTTTCACCAAAGCGGTGTCGCGCAAAAAAGCAGGAAGCTTTCGCCCTGCTACGGCCATGATGTCTTCGGTGAGCAGTGCCTTGATTGCTTCTTCTTGGTGGCCCATGTGTGTATATGTATAAGTAAGCAGCAAACTTGCCAATCGGTCGAGGGAAATCTGCCACGTAGACTCGGTTTGCGCGTAAATCCACTGGCTAAAGGCGCTAAAACCCTCAAACACCTTGCCCCCTTCCCACAAAAGTGGGGCTGTTTTTTTAAAATTGCCGCTGTTGTAGACCAAGTCCCAAAAGCGTGCAAAGCGTTTCATGCGTTGCATGGCCGCAAAGGGGATGGCGTCGTTTTGCAAGATTTCATACGGAGGCGTGTCGGCGTACACCATGCCGTGTTCCGCGTCGTGACGGGACAACGTGGTGCCTGAGAGCTTTTTGAGCATCCCAATTTGAATCTCGCACTGGGCTAGGGCTTGAAGCGCGTCAAGATTGCGCCCAAAACTTTCCAAATCTTCCCCCGGCAATCCCACAATAAGGTCTACATGTAAATGGGCATGGGTGTGTTCTTGCAAAAAAGTAAGGTTTTGGGTGATTTTTGGGATATTAAGCCTTCGGCGAATCCCTTTGGCAATGGTGGGATTAAGGGTTTGAATCCCCACTTCAAGCTGGAGTGAAGCGGGGGCAAACCTAGCAATGCGTTCTTTAAGCGCCTCGGGGAAACGCTCAGGGATGACTTCAAAATGGACAAAATACTCCCCTTCTTTGGCCAAAAAGAAATCCAACAACTGGGTCGCAGTGGCAATACTAAGATTAAAAGTGCGGTCGATGAATTTAAAATTTCGCACACCCCGTTGCCACAGGGTTTCTAACGCTTCTAAGAACCTTGGCAAGGGGATTTCTCGTACTTTTTTATCGATGGAAGAGAGACAAAATTCACACGTAAAGGGGCACCCACGGCTTGCTTCCACGTAACACATGCGGTGCGTGATGTCGTGGTCGGTGTAAAAGGCATAAGGAAGCGTGATGGCATCCATATCCACAGGCGTAGGAGAAAGAAGGCGTAAAGAGGGAGGATTGGCGTTTAGGAGGTCGCGCGCAAGGGTATAAAACGCCACTTCTCCTTCTCCTTGAATGATGTAATCGGCCTTGCTAAAATCCACGCGATGAGGAAGATGACTCGCTTCTGGGCCGCCTAAAACCACCCATGTTTGGGGCGAAACTTTCTTGATGATTTCTACCAATTCGTGCACTTCGTTGGCATTCCAAATGTACGCACCAATCCCCACAACCTTTGGCGCATGGGTTAAAATCACCTCAGCAGCGTCCGCCACACTGGAGTTGATGACAAATTCCAAAATGCGACTTTTGGGTTGGAGTTCGTGGAGGTTGGCAAACAAATACCGAAGCCCCAAAGAGGTATGGGCATAGCGGGCGTTAAAAGTCGTGAGAACAATATCGTACATTATTTTTCTTTACATGTAAGGGTTGTGTGGGTGACATTATACTTTAGAGTTCTACTTTTACAAGAACTCTTTTTTACCATGGGTTTGGTATACTTTTTGGGTTACCATGTAAGGAATCCCCGTGAATGCACTCGAAGCATTGTATGAAAAACCCCCGACTTTTCACCATTTTCATGACCGAAAAGTGCGCATTGAAGCACCCAACACCCTAGTCATTGGGCCCAAGGGTGCCGGTAAAACGGCCCTTTTGTTGGATTATCTCTCCACCTTAGCACCAGGTTCTTTTTTGTATATCAGCCTTCAAGATGTTCGCCTTGACCACGACACATTAGAAGCCGCCCTTGCCGCTTTTTGCGACACACACCCCCTCGCACTTTTAGCCATCGACAATTACACCCCCACATTAGCACTCCCCCAAGGCATCCCGCTTTTGCTCAGTTCCAACGACCACGCTTTGCACCTGCCTGGCTTTACACGCTTGTGGGTCGATACGTTGGATTTTGAAGAATTTATCGCCTTTAGCAAAGGCTCCGCCTCTAGCGAACATTTGTTTAACCTCTACGCCAACCACGGCAGGTCACCTGCAAGCACCACCTTGGGGGAGACAGAACTCTTTACCTACCTTCAAACCTCCCTTTTGCTAGACCTTTACGACCCCCTTTTGGTAAACCTGTTTCGCCACATGGCCTTGTCTCAGTCGCGTCCGCTCTCGTTGCACCGCCTATACACCGCACTCAAGCCCCACCTCAAACTCTCCAAAGACAGCCTTTATGGAGCGGCGGCCTTGTTTGAACGCAAAAGTTTGATGCATTTTGTGCCCAAATTTGACGCGCCCAAAACCCCTAAAAAGGTTTACCTCAACGACTTTGCCCTGAAAAACGCCCTGACCTTTGAAAAAGATTTTATGCGACGCTTTGAAAACATCGTCTTTTGCGAACTGCTCAAAAAACACGCCAGCGTGTACTACACGTCCATGGTCGAGTTTTACCTTCCTCTCGCCCAAGAAGCCCTCGTGTGCATCCCATTTTTACCCCCAGAACTTGTGTTGCGCCGCTTTGGTGGCATGGTAGAACACTTGCGCACCCTTGGCATCAAAAAACTCACGGTTCTTAGCGTGGGTAATGAAGGCGGAGGAGAAAAAGAGGGGATTGCGTGCGAGATTGTGCCCTTTTGGGAGTGGGCACTGCAACGCTAGATGAGGCGCTTAAGGATGGTGATGGCATTTCCTTTGGCGTTAAAATAAAAACGGTCCACGAGTTTTTTGACAATCATCAATCCCCGACCACTGTACTTCGCGGGGCTAATCATGGCGTTTTTGATGGTGCGCGTGGGAAACCCTTCGCCCTCATCTTCCACGGTTGCTTCAAAGATTTTCCACTCCCCTTGGCGGTAAACGCGCAAGGTTAGAACGATGGAACGGTATGCATGAACTTTTTCCAAGGCTTCCATCATGCCCTCAAAAGCATCGGTTGCAAGGTAACGGTGTTTTTGTTCCTTGTCGATGCCAAAACTGCCATGCTCAAGGGCATTGGTGAGCAATTCCAAGAGGGCGAGCTTGCTTTGGGTGATGACCTTGGACGTGGCACCGTAACGCTCCAAAAAAGGGCGTACTTTTTCAAGCCCTTCTTCGATGCTTTCGCGGGTACTGCGCAAGGTATAGCTCTCTTTTTCACCCTTAGAAAGGTTGGCTCCTTGAAGGTAGAAATAGGCAATATCATCGCTCCCTGAACCAATCTTTTCGCTCACGCGCTCCATAAAATCAGCGATATTCACCGAACGCAAAAAATCTTCTGCCAACTCTTTTTTATACGCCTTGCCCTCTTTGGTCTCGCTCTCGTTTAGCCCATCACTGTAGGCCAAAAAACGGTTGACACCCCGCAAACACACCGAATCGAGGGCAAAAGTTTGCGTGTAAGGAGAAATGGGCATGTTGTTCCCACGAATGGACTCGCATTCGCCCCTAGGCGTAGTGGCTAAAAAGGGCGGCATTCCAAAAGAAGCGTACTCTAGGGTGAGTTCTTTTTTGTTAAAGACAATAAAAAACCCTGAAATGATTTCATCTTCCATGAGCTCTTTTTTAATATAGCTCACGTATTTTTCCACCAAAGTTTCAAGGCTAAAGGTTTCTGATTCTCGCAATTCATCAATCAAATAATTCAACATGGAAGTGGACGAGGTGGATGTCAACGCCGCCGCAACCCCCTTGGACATCGCATCAATCAAAAAACACGCCACGATGTCTTCATCAATCGTACGCACCGAATAAGAATCACCGCTCAAAAGGTCCATGGGTTTGTACACCATATCAAGGCGCAACACCAAGTTGTCGTAAAAAGGAAGGGCGACTTGTTGGTAATACAAATCGTTGCGGATGATACTTAGTTCCTTTTCAAAGGCACGTTCCATGTCCAACACCACTTGGCGGGTTTGGCCTTTTTTAATGGTGTTTTGCAAAGAATGCAACAACGCCAAATCTTCCTTTACATGTAAGGCTTTTTCCACGTTCCCAAAGGCACGCTTGACGTCCTCCTCTTCCATAGGAATATCCACAAACGCACTAGGAACCCAATGGTTTAGGGACGTTGAAGTTAAAGGAGTGCACGTTGTGCGAATGAGCAGCAGGGGGTAAAGGGCAAGTTCCACGCACCGCTCACACCGAAACTGTTCCAAAAAGGCAAAGTCCCCCACCCAGGCATTGGCAAGGCCAGACTCAAGGGCGTCGCAAAACATCGCTTCATCTTGCGCTAGAAAAATCGCTTCTTCGCCTAGGATTTTCCCAAGGGCTTCACCGTAGTGAAGAATACTCGGCGGAACAGCCAAACGCAACGAAGTGTAGGTGATTTCATCCACATAACGCATGGGGCTCCCCTTTTATTCAGATGGGCCATCCTAACTTTTTTTGTGTAAAAAATGGGTAAAATGTACCAAAACCACAAAAAGGAAGCAAGATGTTGTGCGGTGTAGACGAAGCAGGGAGAGGCTGCCTTGCGGGGCCTTTGGTCGTGGCGGGGTGCGTGTTACATGAACCCATTGACGGCCTTGCAGACTCCAAAACCTTAAGCCCCAAACGCCGCGACATGCTTTTTAAACGCATTGCCCTTAGTGCGTCTTTTAGGATTGTGTGGTTTTCACACACCAAAGTAGATACCCTAGGGCTTAGCACCTGTTTGCACCACGCTCTAAGCCGCATCAAAGCCCATTTTGGCGAGCATGAAATCCTCATGGATGGCAACTGCACTTTTGGCGTAATGGGGATTCAAACCCTCGTCAAAGCCGACATGAGCGTGCCCCAAGTGAGCGCGGCAAGCATCTTGGCTAAGGTCGCCAGAGACCGCTACATGGTGCGGATGCATGAACGGTTTCCCCAATACGGGTTTGACGAGCACAAAGGTTACGGTTCGGCGCACCACATACAACAAATCCAAGCCTTAGGCCCCAGCCCTTTACAACGCCACACCTTTAAAATCAAGTCGCTCAGGCAGCCTTCGTTTTCATTTTGAATACGCCTTTGAAGCGAAGCTCCAAAAGCTACGCTAACGCTAAGTTTTCCTCGGCGGAAAGCCCACGCACTCTTGGTGCTTGCCTTTTTTCCAAGGGCTGATTTAAAAAAGGGTAAACTTTTTTCGTCAGAAGGGTTTAAGACTTTATGAGTAAAATTCCTAGATAATAAAATTTATTAATAAGGAGAATCTATGGGCAAGCAGTTAACTACCACCGCGGGCAATCCTATTGCCGACAACCAAAACAGTCAAAGTGCGGGGGCACGAGGGCCTCTTTTGATGCAAGATTACCAACTCATCGAAAAACTTGCTCACCAAAACCGTGAACGCATCCCTGAGCGTGTCGTGCATGCTAAGGGCAGTGGTGCTTACGGCGTGCTAGAAATCACCGAAGATATTTCCCGCTACACCAAAGCCACTGTCTTCCAAAAAGGCGAAAAAACCCGCATGTTATTGCGCTTTTCTACCGTAGCAGGCGAGCGCGGTGCGGCGGATGCTGAACGTGATGTACGCGGCTTTGCCATGAAATTTTACACCCGCGAGGGCAATTGGGACTTAGTAGGCAACAACACGCCGGTGTTTTTCATCCGCGATGCGTACAAGTTTCCCGATTTCATCCACACCCAAAAGCGCCATCCCCGCTCCAACATGCGCTCCAACACTGCCATGTGGGATTTTTGGTCCCTAAGCCCTGAGTCCATCCACCAAGTGACCATTTTGATGTCCGACCGCGGCCTTCCCAAAAGCTTTCGCCACATCAACGGTTACGGCTCCCATACCTACAGCCTCATCAACGCCGACAACGAGCGTTTTTGGGTAAAGTTTCACTTTAAAACCCGCCAAGGCATCCAAACCCTCACCAACCGTGAAGCCGAAGCCATCGTAGCCAAAGACCGAGAAAGCAACCAACGCGACTTGTTTGAATCCATCGAAAAAGGCGATTTTCCCCAGTGGGATTTCCAAATCCAAATCATGACCGACGCGCAAGCCAACGCGGCACCCTTTAATCCCTTTGACCTTACCAAAGTGTGGCCGCACAAAGAGTACCCTGTGATTCCCGTGGGCACACTGACCCTTAATGAAAACCCTCAAAACTACTTCAACGAAGTGGAGCAAGCCTCTTTTTCCCCTTCAAACGTGGTGTCAGGCATTAGTTTTTCACCCGATAAAATGCTCCAAGCACGGATTTTTTCTTACCCCGATGCCCACCGTTACCGTGTAGGAACCCACTATGAAATGCTTCCGGTGAATCGCCCCATCGTGGAAGTGAACACCTACAATGCCGATGGCTCCATGAATTACAGCCAAGGCATCAACACCGATGCGTATTACGAACCCAATAGCTTTGATGGACCCAAAGAAAACGCCGCCTTTGCCGAACCGCCATTGGCCCTTGAGGGGGACGGGGACCGTTACGACCACCGCGAAGGCAACGATGATTTCTCCCAAGTCAGAGCGCTCTTTACCCTCATGAATGCAAGCCAAAAAGCCCAGCTTTTTAGCAATATCGCCGAAGCGATGGATGGCGTGCCTCAAGAAATCATCGCACGGCAAATCGCCCTTTTTGAGCGCGTTTCGCCCGATTACGCCAAGGGCGTACAAGCAGCATTGGGACAATAGTATGCAAATTACGCCCGAAGAAGAAGCGCGCTACGAAGAGCTCCAACGCATGGCACTAGAGTTCGCCAAAGAAGGGCACACGGTCGCGCTAATGGCGATGGTGGGTGCGGGCATGAGTGTGAACTTGTGTGACGCCAAAGGCAACACGCTGTTGATGTTGTGCGCTTACCACAACCACCTCAAAACGGCGCAGGCCTTGTTGCTTCGCGGTGCCAATGTAGACCAAAAAAACGACCGAGGGCAAACCCCGCTTGCGGGCGTGTGCTTCAAAGGCTACGACGCCATGGCAAAACTCTTGATAGACTACGGGGCAAACCCTTATGAAAACAACGGTTTGGGTGCCACACCCATCACTTTTGCCCTTCTTTTTGGGCACGGGGAATTGGCCCAAACCCTCATCAAACACGGGGGTAAAAAGCCCTCGGTTTTTGAGCGTTTTCTCTTGGGGTTTGGACGGTGGTTTTCTCCCAAAAAATCTTCCGCTTAACTTCACGAAAAATTCCTTACATGTACACCTTTTTTGAGTAAATTAACCCCTTTAAAAGCCCTTGATTTAGGGCTTTTAAAGGACTTTACTGCAAATGGCATTTTTTGGAGTACAATTCCAAAAAATCACCCCCCTAGGAGACCCCTCGTGCCAACCTTTAGTGTTCGCGGACACAAGCTTAAACACTTTGATATTAAGGCCAAAAGCCTGATGGAAAACCACCTTCAAGAACTGGACATCAACATCAGCGACTACACCTTTGCTGCCAATTACATTTGGCTTTCCAACGTGAGTGGCTTTTACACCATCATCGACGATTCCTTTTGCCTTTTTGCCATGACGGGCAGTGAGCTTTCCATGCTCTTGCCACCCCTTGGAAAAAAGGAAAATTTTTACGATGCCATCATGGAGTGCTTTGCCATCATGAACGAAAACAACGCCTCACGTTATTACGCGCGCATCGACTACGTGGCGGAGAAAATGCTCGAAACCTTCGTCAATGACCTCGAAGAAGGCACCATCATTTACGAAGTGTTGCAAGATTTCGTCGTGGAGCGCAAACTAGTAGACTACCTGTACAAAAGCGATGACCTCATCGAACTCAAAGGCAACGCGTACCACACCAAACGCAACGAGATTAACAAGTTCAAAAAAGCCTACCCCAACTTTCGCGTCGCCCTTTTAGACCCCGAAGAGCACGCCAGACCCATCATGCTCCTCTTTCACAAGTGGGTCGGAGACCGCATCCGTTACATGCCCAAAGAAGAGGCGGAACTGTTTTTAGAAGGCATCTACCAAGAACAACACGCGGTCAAGCGGATGCTTGGGCACTACCACGAACTAGGGCTCATCGGGATTGTGCTCTACATTGATGAAGAAGTCAAAGGCTTTACAGTAGGAGAACGCATCAACCACGAAACCGCCAGCGTCATCATCGAAAAAACCGACTTTGAGATTTTGGGATGCGCGCAATTTGTCTTCCGTGAGTTTTCCAAGATCCTCAAAGACACCTACGGGTCACTCTACATCAACGTGGGCGATGACATGGGCTTTGAAAACCTCAAAAAAGTGAAGATGAGCTACCGACCCGACCGCCTCATCCCCAAGTACACCATCTACCAAAAATGATTTGCAAACACGCATGCGAGGAAGAGTTGCACGCCTTGCTTGAGATTGAAAACGCATGCTTTAGCGAGAAAGATAGCCCCTTGACTAAACGCACCATGGGTTATCATCTGAGGCGTGGGCGCATTGTGGGGGCGTACGAGGGGGATGAACTACGCGGCTACATCCTCCTCTTTCCCCGTAAAATCCCGCGCGTTTATTCCCTCGCCGTTCACCCCAGTGCGCGTGGAAAGGGCATCGCTAAAATCCTCCTCCAACACGCCTTACATGTAAACAAAACATTGCGTCTTGAAGTGCGCACAGACAACCTGAGTGCCATAGGGTTGTACGAAAAACTAGGCTTTACATGTAAGGGAGTAAAAAAAGGGTTTTACCCCGACGGGTGTGATGCAAGGGTGTACGTAAAACACAACGATTAGGGTAATTTTCTTACCCTTCCTCTTGCGCGCTATCGGCGTGGGCTGACGCTTCAAAGTGGGTGACTTCGCTCAAATCCTCCAACCAAAAACTCGAACTCGTCATTTTAAACGTGCAAGCGCCCTTAGAGCGTGAGAGCACTTCTAAAATCCAAATAATGCCCTCGGCTTCTTGGAAACTTGGTCCGCTGATTTGCTCACTGTAGAGGCGATTTAAAATGGCGTTTTTGCTCATACCGCCTGCGAGCAACCTGGTTAAAACTGGCTTCAACGGGGTGTCAAAAATCTCTAAATCTTCTTCATTTTCTGCCTTTACTTGCAGTGTCAACTCCACCCCTGTGGGCTGAGAAAAAATGCCATTGTAGGCTAATCTTAGCAAAGAGTAGGCATTAAAAAGGCGATGGTGGTAATGCAAATCAGAAAACTGTTCCCACATTTTGTCATTTGGTAACTCGTGGGAGAGTTGGTCGATTTTCCCCTCGGTGATATCCGCATCTGCCAATAGATAGCTAAGCACAATTTTGCCAGCTTCGTGGTGCTCTAAGTCGCTTAAAGACATCAAACACATCTCTTTTAAATCCTTTTCACTCAAGCCCTCTAGGCCCTCATTGATGCCCATCATTTCCAAAAGCTTTGTGTAATCACTGCTTGACCACGCGTGTGCTATTTCGCTGATGGATTTAAAATTGGTTATTTCAACACTAAATTTTTGACGCATGTCATGTTCCTTTGGGTGGGTTAGCTTGATAGCAAAACCCCACCTTCATTCTATCACATTAGCCCAATGGAGTGCTATTTTAAGGCTTTTGGCTTGTGCTAAAATCTTTGCGACCCTCACTGGCAATATACCAAGCTACGGCCACTGTAAATATTGTATGCCAATGCACGCGGGTATTGGCCGGTTTGTCCTTAGCGCTATGGTTTTGAGGGAAATGTGCTAGACTATTTGCACTCCAGCACAAGGAAAAACCATGCACACGCTAGTCAATGGCATCGCCATCATCACCCAAGGAGACCCAAGCGCTCAGCCACTTGTTTTCATTCACGGTTTCCCCTTTGACCAAACCCTTTGGGACGGCGTTATTGGGGAGCTAAAAAAGCATTATTATTGCATTAGCTACGACGTACGGGGGCTTGGAAGCTCAGAAGTGGGTCACGGGCAATACACCATGGAAGGGTATGTCGATGACCTTGAAGTCGTTCTTTCGCACCTAAATTTACACCAACCCATCGTGTGCGGTTTCTCCATGGGCGGCTACATCGCACTACGCGCCAGCGAACGACTTCAAGATTTCAAGGCACTCGTCTTAGCCAACACAACCCCAACCAGTGACAACAATGAAGCCAAACTCAAACGTGCCAGCGCCCTAAAGAAAATCGACAAAGAAGGGGTTGCCTCTTTTTTAGAGGGCTTTTTCGCCGTTGCGTTTTCAAAACACTTCCAACAAAACCACCCCGATACACTCTTACATTGGAAAGAAAAGATTCTAAGCTTTGACCCCATCGGAATCAAAGGCGCACTTTTAGCCATGATAAGCCGAACAGACACCACAAGTTCACTAGAACAAGCTCCCCCAACTTTGCTCATCGAAGCAAGTCAGGATGAAATCATCCCGCCAGGCACAATGAAAAAACTCGCCCAAAACATTAAAAATAATCGCTATGAGGAGCTTCAAGAAAGCGGGCATGTGAGCATGCTAGAAAATCCGCAAGCCTTTGCGTGCGCATTGAAAGCGTTTTTGAGCGACTTGTAAAGCCGCCACTACTTTTGTACATGTAAGAAACGGGAGGCTTTTTCCTTACATGTACCGCTTCTTCGGTTGCATTTGGAACGCATTTGGAACATACCTTTTGTTATAATCTTTTGACCGTTTTTTAACACAAGGGAAACAATGGGGCGCATGGTAGGGGTGTGGGTTGTTGCTATTGCTTGTTTATGGGCCAAGCCCTTTGTCTTGCCTGAAACGTTTGATGCACACTCTCTCATGCCCCACACCCACTACTTGCTCACCCAAGAGGCCGACCACGCACCCCAAGAGATCCTCAACCAAGCCTCTTGGCAAGAAGCCCCGCATACCATCCTCTCCTTTGGCTTTGATGAGCAGTCCCATTTGTGGCTCAAAGCAAGCCTTGAAAACCCCCACAAAGAACCCCGCGCCTTGGCGGTGCAGTTTTTCCCGCGCATTAATGAGCATGTCGCGCTCTTTCTTTGCGACACCACCTGCCAACCCCTCACGCCAAAGGCGCCCCATTTTTACCTCCAACCTACCTATGAAATCACCCTAGCACCACAGGCGCACGCAATCCTTTTGGCACACACGTACTCTTTTGGGACCGCGCTCAAGGCCAAGTGGCACCTTTTCTCCCTTGAACGTGCGCGCTACGACATGCTCGTTGATGCTGTCGCCTTGGCTCTTTTTTTTGGCGCTATGGGAGCGCTGTTACTGTACAACGGGTTTTTGTTTGTGTTTTTAAAAGACATTACCTACGGGTGGTACGTGTGTTATCTGGCCGCCATCAGCTTTCATCACATGATGTACACGGGTGTGGGCTACATGCTTTTTCCGCCGTGGTTTATGGACACGGTGCGCGATGCTAGCGGTTTGGTGTTTACGCTTTTTACGTTTTTTATGATGCTTTTTACGGGGGCTTATTTTAAAACGCACCTGCACTACCCTCGCTTTCACCGTTGGCTCAGCCTGCGGTACGTGCTTGTGGGTGGCGCGCTCTTGGGAGGCTTTTTTCCCGCCCTCTTTCAACCGCTTTTAGCCCTTAATGCGGTACTTGTCTTTTCTCTTTTGGGGTTTGGGTACTACTTGCTGGCCAAGCGTAACCCCTTGGCGCCCTATTTTGCGGCGGGGTGGAGCGTGCTTGTGGTCTCATTGTTGCTCATGGCCTTTTTAAACCTTGGTACCTCAACCTTGTACGACAACCTCCCTTACATTGCAGAAGCGGGCATTGTCTTTGAAGCGTTGTTGTTTTCTTTTGCGCTTGCAAGCCGTTTGCGCCTCTTGCAAAGGGCCAAAGAGGAGAGTGACCGCGCACTCTTGACGCTCAAAGAAGAGCAAAAAGCGCTCTTGCAATCCACTGTCGAAGAAAAAACCGCTAGCCTCAAAGAAGCCCTTGAACACAAGGAGGTTTTACTTAAAGAGTTAAACCATCGGGTGAAAAACAACTTGCAAATGATTGTCTCCCTCTTGAACCTCCAAATCCCCCGCACCCAAAGCGCAGAAGCTACGTCCATGCTTGAAGAAGCCATCGGCCGTGTGCGCACCATCAGCACCTTGCATGAGATTCTTAACCGCGAATCACCCACGCAAACCCTCGACATCGCCCCCTATTTTTCAGCCCTAGCCTCACACGTTCAAGCCCTTTATGACCCCGAAAAAAAAGTGCTTTTAACCCTTACATGTAAAGGAGCATTGCCCATCAAGGACCTCATCTACTGCGGGCTTATTTTAAATGAACTACTCACCAACGCTTACCGCCACGCAAGGTCAAACACCCCTGTGACTATCACCGTTAAAGCGCGCACTTCGCCCCAAAAAGCCTCCATCACCGTTGCTGATTCGGGTGATTTATTTGTGGAAACCAAAGAAGCAAAAGGGCTAGGGCTCTCCCTCGTGCGCACGCTTGTACGCCAACAACTTGGCGGAACGCTCACCCACGCTACCAAACAAGGATGCACATGGACACTCTCCTTCACGCCAAGCGCCACCCCATCCTCGTCGTAGAGGACGAATCCATCGTCGCGATGGATATTGTTCTCACCCTAGAACGCGCCGGTTTTTTGCATTGTGCTAGTGCTAAAAATCCTAAAGAAGCCTACCGGTGCGCCAAAAAACAACCCCCTGTTGTGCTCATTTGCGACATCAACCTTGGCGAAGAGGAAAATGGCATCGACGTGGCTAAAGCCTTGCACACACACTTTGGGTGCGCTGTTGTTTTTCTCACCGCCTACAACGACACCAAAACCCTTGAAGAAGTGGCCCACATTCCCTTTGCCCAGTACCTCTCCAAGCCCTACACACCCACCGCTTTGCTTTCCATGGTTAAACTCGCCCTGTTGCGCCACACCCAAACGGTACTACACTTTGGCGAGCATGCGTACAATCCTTTTACCCAAACCCTCAGTTACCGCGACAAACCCCTTTCTCTCACCCACAACGAAACCCTTTTGTTTCACCTGTTGGCCCTCAAAGAAGGGGCCGTGCTTAGCGAAGCGGAGCTTGATAACACCCTTTGGCCTTTCAAAGCTGTCTCCCAAACCACCAAGCGCACCCTCATCCACCGCCTGCGTCAAAAAATAACCCCCCTACAAATCCTCAAAGTCTCCAACCTCGGCTACCGCTTATCCTAAACGCGTCCATTTAGAACGCTTTTGGAACAAAATTTTTCTACCATATACAAAGCAGATATTTCCTCTTTCTTTAATTTTGAAATTTACCAAAGGAGTGGCTATGAAAAACATCTGTCGCATCGTCGTGGCATTGTGCATTTTTGTACTTGGCTTGGAGGCCGAAGAAACAAATGCCAAAAAAATCTACCTTTCCATTAAAGCAGGAACCTCTTTGATGAAGTTTTCTAACTCCAACTATAATTCCACAACTCTTGGAAATTGGAACAAAGAGTACGACCGGTCCGCCAAAGATACTGTTGGCATGGGAGCTTTAGCACTAGGCTATTACATCACTCCACAAATTCGTACAGAACTTGAATATGCCTACCGAAAAGAACACACTTACACCAAAACGCCCACCAACAACAATATGGCAAACTCAAAACAAAAAACCGCCATCCAAACTGTCATGGCAAATGTTGCTTATGATTTTGATGTGCTAGAGGGAATTACGCCTTTTGTTTTTGGTGGTGTAGGCATCGCACACCATGATTTTGACTTTTACGCCAAAACAATTCCACCTCTTCACACGTACGATGGCAAGAAAAAAACAACATCCTTTGCGGCCAATGTTGGCTTTGGCGCAAGCTACCCCCTTGGCTCCTCAACCGTGATTGATTTTTCTTACCGTTTTAGTTGGCTTGGAGAAGGCAAATGGCAGGCTCTGCGCAGTGATGACGCAGACAAGGGGTACGGAAGTGCTGATTTTTCTGCCAGTGAAATACTCTTGGGTATTCGCTATGTGTTTTAAAGTTTAACGCACCTATCACTTACACAAAAAGGAGTTCCTATGCGACATGTTGTATCAAAATTATGCTTAGCGCTGTGCGTTTTTGGCGCGAGTGCGCAGGCTAGGGGAGTTGGGAAGGATGGTTTTTACCTTGGGGCAATTTTAGGTGTCAATAGCCCCACGGTACAATCTACCGTCACAGACACAGGCGGGCTAGACACCTTTTCCACTGACATCAATAAGGCCGGGTTGATGTTCGGACTTCACGCAGGGTGGAGGATGCATGTCGAGGGGGGATTTCACGGGGTTGAAGCTTCCTATAGAGACTCTACCGCTAAAGGCACTTACAACATGGGCTCTTTAGGCGGCGGGTTTAAAACCAACGCCTCTTTTGATCTTTCCTATAAAGGTGGCTACGCCATCGCACCGGAAACCTACGTCACAGGGCGTTTAGGCTACGGTTGGCTCAGGGCTAGTCATCAGGTTTTTGGTAGCTCTTTTGTAAACAACGGTTCGTTTAACCATACCCTTGGGTATGTATTAGCAGGCCTTGGCGCGGAACACTACCTTAGCAAATCCCTCTCCCTTGGTGGCGAATACCTCTACCGTCACGCCACTGAAGATGTCAAAAAACGCCACATGTACACTGACAACAGTGGTGACTACACGGATATCAAAGGCGAATACTCTGACCACTCTTTTGTGGTTAGCCTCAATTACTTCTTTTAATTTTTTGTAACAAGAGGGGCCTTTCCTTCTTGTTACATGTAAAGCTTTTTGACTTGCTCTATCGTACTTCCCATGTTAAGTAGCAACATGTCCGCTACCACCAACACTGCCATGGCTTCGGCGACGACACTGCCGCGTACGGCGATGCACGGGTCGTGGCGGCCTTTGAGGTTACATGTAAGGGCGTTGCCGTGAATGTCTTGGGTGGGTTGGGCGTGAAAGATGGACGGCGTAGGTTTAAAATGGACCCGCAGTTCTATGGGCGCACCTGAGCTAATGCCGCCCAAAATGCCACCTGCGTGGTTGCTTAAAAAACCGTTTGCGTTCATAAGGTCGTTGTTTTGACTACCCTTAAGGCGCGCGGCGTTGATGCCCTCGCCTATTTCTACAGCCTTGACGCCATTGATGCCCATCATCGCTTCGGCCAGTCTAGCGTCGAGTTTGTCATACAACGGTTCGCCCAGTCCTGCGGGTGCGCCAACAATGCGCACCAACGCGCTTCCGCCCACCGAATCATGGCTGTTTTTAGCTTCTAAAATGGTCGCTTTTTGAGCTTCTTCGTACGCAGGGTCAAGGGCAAAAATCTCGCTCTTTCGCGCATGTTCAAAGTCCACGGCCTCGCCCGCCACTTCGCCAATGGCGCAAATCCCGCTTTGCACACGGATGTTTAGCGCTTCAAGCAAAGCCTCAACCACGCCAGCCGCCGCCACGCGCGCGGCCGTTTCTCTGGCACTGCTACGTCCACCGCCTCGGTAATCGCGGATGCCGTATTTCTTCCAGTAGGTTAGGTCCGCGTGACCCGGGCGAAAAAGGTCTTTAACCGCGCTGTAATCGCTGGATTTTTGGTTTTCATTAGGGATGAACAGTGCAATAGGTGTACCTGTGGTCAGGTCCTCAAACACCCCGCTGAGCACTTGCACCGTGTCACTCTCTTTGCGCGCAGTGGCATAGGGCGTTTTGCCAGGACGGCGGCGTTCAAGCCAAGCTTGAATGTTCTTTACATGTAAAGGAAGTCCCGCAGGCAACCCCTCAATCACACAGCCAATCCCTGCTCCGTGAGACTCCCCAAAGGTGCTCACGCACACCCGTTTTCCAAAATGGTTCACGCGCCCTCCTTGGCTAAAATATCCAACGCCAAACGTGCCGCTTCTTGCTGGGCTTCTTTTTTGCTTTTGCCCCGTGCGCAAGAAAGGGTGCGTTCGTGCACCTTGGTTGCCACTTCAAACTCTTTTTTGTGGTCTGGGCCAAAAGAACGGAGCAACACATACTCTGGTGTCACGCCAAAGCGCGCTTGGGTGAGCTCTTGCAAGGTGGTCTTGTAATCTTTAAAAATGCTGTCCATGTCGATTTTGGGGTACACGCTCTCCAACAAGCGCTCCACAAATTCCCGCGTCCACTCCAAACCCGCTTCAAGGTAAATCGCTCCCATGACCGCCTCAAAGGCGTTAGAAAGCAAAGAAGCTTTGATGCGTCCTTTGTTGTTCTCCTCGGCAAGGGAGATAAAAATAAACTCGCCAAGGCCCAAATGTTGGGCCAAAATCTCAAACCCTTTTTCGCTCACCAACGACGCGCGCATTTTGGAGAGGTCGCCCTCGGCCACGTTTGGAAAAGAGCGAAACAAATACTCTCCCACAATCAAATCCAACACCGCGTCCCCTAAAAATTCTAAGCGTTCGTTGTTGTACGGTTTTTTGTAACTTTTGTGTGTGAGTGCCTCGATTATCAGGTTTTTATCCCGAAACTGATAACCCAGACGCTCTTCCAATGCCCTCGTTGCACGTTTTTCCATGATTTACCCTTGTAATTTGGCCTTGCTTGCTTCTTCTTTAGCGATGATATCGCACCGTTCATTTTCCTCGTGCCCATCGTGCCCACGCACCCACGTTGCCTGTACTTTATGGGGTTTGGCCACTTCCAAATAGGCTTGCCATAAATCGACGTTTTTGATGTTTTTAAAGTTTTTCTTGACCCAGGTTTCAAGCCATCCGTTCACCGCGTTGACCACATAACTCGAATCGCTCACGATGCTCACTTGACAAGGTTCTTTCAAAGCGCGAAGCCCCTCAATCACCCCCAAAAGCTCCATGCGGTTGTTGGTGGTGTGTGCTTCGTGCCCCCGCACTATTTTTTCCGTGCCATTAAAGCGCAAAATCGTTCCAAATCCCCCAGGACCTGGATTTCCCAGCGCAGAACCGTCGCTAAAAAGGAAGATGTGCTTCAAGGCGCTCTTTCGTAATGATGGATTCGATTTTCACAGAACCTAAGGCGTGGCAACTGGGACAACGGTAAAAATGCACCGGAAAGGTTTGCTTGCACGCGTCGCAAAAATAGCCAAAGCTTAAACCCGCTTCTTTGTAACCTGTCTCTTGGAGTTTGCCCAACACTTCAAGCTCAAATACTTCGCACGCCAAGGACTCCACCTCGTAACCTCTGGCTTTAAACACCGCTTTTGCCACAGGGTCCGTGAGTGCCTCCGTGCGCACCAAATGGGGGTCAAGGTACCACAGCAAATCCAAAATGGTGTGGGTGTCAAAGGTGGCTATCTCTTCCCAATCCAACACAAGTTGGTGCTTTAGCCAATACTCAAACACCATGCGTTCTGCCAGACCAAAGCTCTCTTTTAACGCGCGTAATGCGGTCAATTTGGCTTCGTGGTTCACGGCTTTGTCTGCCAAAATACTCTTGGCTTTGACGTAAGCTTTTTGGGCCGCCACGTCCGCGCCCATCTCTTCAAGTGCGTCTAACACTTCCAAGGAGTGTTCAAATTCTTTGAGTTTTTCATAGGTCACGGTGAGATATTTTAACGCCACTTTGTTGCGGGGAAACAAGCGTAAGGCTTCTAAGAAAACCTCGCAGCTGCGCCGTAAAAATCCTGCTTTAAAGTAAGTGGTGCCAAGTTCGGTGAGGATGTATTGCTTTTCGTCGCGATTTTTCACGCGCTTTAGGGCCAACAAATACACACCAATGGCTTTCTCAAAGTCGCCGCTTTTGGTGTACGAATGGGCTAAAAGCCCTAAGGATTCTGTAGGAACGGCAAACTCGTCTAAGAGTTTTTTGTAGTCATCTTCGTCTGTCGTGATTTCAAACCGCTTGATAAACTGCTCAATACTTTGCTTTTCTTCTTTGGACTTAAACACACCCCACCAGTAATTTACAAAGGCGATAATAAAGACAATGGTAAATAAAATGATGATACCAAACATCGGATCGCGGTATTCAATAAAAAACGGTTCCAAGAGCTTGCCTTAGCGTGAATTGGGCTAGATTATAGCTAAGATTGAGTACAATTGCGCTTATGATAGACGAACAATCCATTCAAACCCTCAAACAACGCCTTGATGTGGTAGAAGTCGTAGGACACTACCTTGAACTGAAAAAATCAGGGGCCGCTTTTAAGTGCCTCTGCCCGTTTCATGATGATTCAAGCCCGAGTTTACATGTAAGCCCTTCCAAGCAAATCTACCATTGTTTTGCCTGTGGTGCAGGGGGCGATGCCATTAAATTCGTCATGGAATACGAAAAGCTCACCTACCCTGAAGCCATCGAAAAACTCGCAAGCATGTACAATTTTTCCCTTGTCTACACCAACAAAATGGGCGAAAAACGGGAAGAAAAAAAGGTGCTCGAAGCCCTTAACCTCTACTACCAACAATGCCTCGAAAAAGAACCCGCCGCCAAGGCGTACCTCCAAGAAAGAGACATTTACGACGCCTCGGTAGAAAAATTTGAGATAGGCTACGCCCCCGCCTCCCATGCGACGCTCCGCTTTTTACAAGAGCACGGGTTTACCATCAACGACGCCAAAGAAGTCGGTGCGGCAGATGTGGGCGAAAACGACCGTCCTTACGCCCGCTTTATGGAACGTGTCACCTTTCCCATCTACGCACCCAGTGGAAAAATCGTCGGTTTTGGCGGCCGCACCATCACGGGCCACGTGGCCAAATACGTCAACTCGCCCCAAAGCAAAGTGTTCAACAAATCCTACCTACTCTACGGCTACCACCTCGCCAAAGAACACATCTTTAAAGAAGGGCGCATCATCGTCACGGAAGGGTATTTGGACGTTATTATGCTTCACCAAGCGGGCTTTACTACCGCGGTTGCCACCCTTGGCACAGCACTCACCAACGAACACCTTCCTTTGCTTTCTCGGGGCAATCCACGCGTCATTCTCTCGTATGATGGCGACGAAGCGGGTATTGCCGCGGCCTTGAAAGCATCTAGGCTGCTAAGCAACCACGGCATCGCCGGTGGCGTGGTCATCTTCAAAGAAGGGCTAGACCCCGCCGACATGGTACAACGGGGCGAACAAGCGGCCCTCGCCAAGCTCTTTGACGCGCCGCAGCCTTTTGTGGAGTTTTGCCTTGAGCGCACCATCAAAACCTACAACCTCAAAGACCCGCTCCAAAAGCAACGGGCCCTTGAAGAGGCCACCGCCTTTTTGAAAAGTCTGCCCCCTGCCGTAGCGGCGTCTTACCAAGGAATGCTCGCGGATATGCTCGGGCTTAAAGAGACCTTTGTACGCGTGGAAAAACCCAAACACGCCACCAATGCCCCGCGAAAACGCGTCTTTGAGGACACCCTAGAGCTCACCATCATCAAAACCCTCTTGCTAGAGCCTAGCTTGATTGATACGGTGCTTGACATCATCGATATTTCCATGTTTAAAACCCACGGCGAAGAGTTTCGCGCCCTTTTGGACGGACGTCACGACCATCCAAGTTTGCGCCGATTACTCTTGTGGGAAGACATCAAAATCTACCCCGAAGAGGAGCTGATTGGCTCGTTGATTCACTTTTTGGGAGCGTACTATCAAGAAGAATTAGAACGGGTCAAGCGGGCCTCACACTTGGCTTTTGAGACCAAAAGTTTCCTCATCCGCAAGATTCAACACATCATGGTTAAACTCAAAAAGGGAGAACTCGTTCCGTATGAAAGCTTTAGCACTCTTTAGCGGCGGGCTTGATAGCATGTTAGCTATGAAGCTCATCACTGACCAAGGCATTGAAGTGATTGCCTTACATGTAAACATTGGATTTGGCCCAGACAAGGGCAAACACGCGCTCATGCGCCAACGTGCCAAGCAAGTAGGAGCCACCCTTGAAGTGTACGACGCACGCCAAGCCTACCTTGATGAAGTGCTCTTTAGCCCACTCCATGGCTATGGCAAACATTTTAACCCTTGTATCGACTGCCACGGGTTCATGTTTCGTTTAGCCAAAACCCTTTTGCCCCTTTACCACGCGGATTTTATCATCACGGGCGAAGTGGTCGGGCAACGTCCCATGAGCCAACACAGGAAAGCCATCCGCACCGTAACAACCCTCGCCCAAGATGAAGAGGGGCTCATCGTGCGCCCGCTGTGCGCCAAACTTTTAGAAGAAACCTTGCCCGAAAAAGAGGGGTGGATTGACCGCGCGCAGTTACTGGACATCAGCGGGCGAAGCCGTGAACGCCAAATCGCTTTGGCACAAGCGTATGGACTAGACGATTACGAACCGCCTGCGGGGGGATGTTTGCTCACCCATGCCCATTTTGCCAGTAAAATCAAAGACGTGTTAGCCCACGGGGAGTTTGCCCTTGAGGACATCGCGTTATTGCGCCACGGACGGCATTTGCGCTTGCCAGAAGGCGCTAAACTGGTGATTGGACGAGACGAAGCCGACAATGGTGCCTTAGAAGAGCTCACCCACTCCAAGTACGATTTTATCGACCTTGGGGAGTTGATTGGGCCAACCGCCTTGCTTGAAAAATACGCCAGTGCCTCAGACCGTGAGCTTGCCATGCGCCTTGTGCTCGCCTACGCCAAAACTTCGCCCGAGGCTTCCTATACAGTGCGTTTTAACCAAACCTTTTTCACCCTCACACCCCTTCCCTCAACGGCTATCGCGCAAGAATACCTCATTCGCTAAGAGGCTTTACATGTAAAGCCTCTTTAAGGTTATTTTACTTATAATTGCGTTCTTCCAAAATGTGGGGTGTTAGCTCAGCTGGGAGAGCGCGACGCTGGCAGCGTCGAGGTCAGCGGTTCGATCCCGCTACACTCCACCACGACTTTTAGGGCTTTTAAGCCGTTTTTAGAAACCTCTCAAAATCTTCATTCACCACCAATTTTCCCAATTTCTCTTTTTTTGAAAACTGTGTCGCTTTTTAATTTTCCAATCCAACAAAACAAAACCTTCTTCTTCTTTAAATATAATATAATTACTTCCAATTTCATATATATATAGCAAATCTGAGAACCAAGAACGGTTTATTAAAAAATT
>NZ_JCAHZR010000006.1:0-170950 GCF_059415125.1 Sulfurospirillum sp. HTRB-L1 | reverse complement strand
CGCCTTTTATCAAGCTCATGGCCGAACTTGAAATTAAGACCCTTGATGAGAGAATTGCGTTTTTGGACATAAAATAAAAAAGGACAAAAGGAGTTTTACATGTACGACAATGACCGAAGGACTGGAACGGACTATGAGTATGAAAAAAATCTCGATGCGCTCATGCAAAAGAGCTATCGCAAAGGCAAACAACTCATCAAGGTAAAATACGCTCCCGACACGGAAGAATTAAGTGACATGGGAACGGTCTATATCATTACCGATGATGTAGATTTTATCCATGCATTGAGTGAAATAAAGCATTATAAAAACATGGTTAAGTTCCTTGATAACAACAAGGACATGTATGTTGAGCTAGTAAAAACTCCCGATGCATTCGACCTTGAATTTGATGTGTCGCATACGATGCTAGAAGCGGTGGAAAACAGCGAAATGGATATTGAAGAGAAGTTGATATAAAGAGGCATTGTCCAGTTAGCCCCTATGCTTAAAAACTAACTGGACAAATCAAGGTGAAACATCATTATAGTTTGTTTGCGATTAAAATAACGATTTGCTTCCTGCTATCTCCTAAGCTTTTCAATTTCACATATATATAGTAAAGTTTTCCACAAATAGCGTGAACCGCACCATTGAATGTTAGGAAAATATACCATTCAAGAAGCACCCCAATGTTGTTGAATGGTAGGAAAATATACAATTCAAACCTACAAAAAACATTCAAACCACTTCAGTCGCACAATACACAAAAGATAATCATACAAGGTTTTGCGAACAGGCTTTAGATGCCTGCTGATAGCCCTTTAAAATACTCTCTATTTTTTGAGAGTGAGAGGGTTCATTCTTTGGGCTAGAGAGAGAAAGAATATCCTTACGATACGACTTGGCCTCTTCCTCCGTATTAAACAGCACGCTCCATGCAGAATATTTCTTATCTTGAATCATCATCATCCTTTTTAAAATTTTTCTTAAAAAAGTGAGTGAATATAATAAATAAATACTTAAGTCGATATAAATCAAAAAGCAAGTAAAGGGCGGGGCTTTTAAGGGGGGATTCAAAATCTAGGTTTGATTTTTTTACATGTAAGAGATTGCCCACCTCCCGATGGGGCACGACCGTTGAGCTTTGCGCCGTGAGAGCCTACGCTTCGCTACGGTCTCCGCACCCTATCGCTACGGTGCATTGCCCCGCAAGGGGGCGCACCTAAACCCTGCGGGGCTATCGGCTATCTTTTCCTCCTTTGGGCTTTTTGGATTTTTGAAGATGTATCATTCGACATACGTTCAACATCACTTGTTCTATCATTCGACAAGGATGTAGAATGATAGGTTTGAGATTCGAATGATACGTTTTCCGTCTCTCGCTTGATGAACGCCATGCGTTCTTCGTGTGGCGTAAGTTGGGTTTTTTCTTCTTTTTTCAACTCTTCCTTGGGGACGCTCTGTGTGCTTTTTTCCAAGTTGAGCGAATCTCGCCAACTTGTGCGGCGTATGATTCGACTTTCCACTTTCGCCTCTGTCGTATCATTCGCCTCACGTTCAGCCTGAAGGCGTATGATACGCTCCTGATACGCTCGATATGCCTTTTTCCACGCCAAAGATACGGCGGATTTCAGTCTTGAGCCAACATGGCCAAGGCTGTGAGTTGTCCGTCGCATTCCATGATGATTTCCATTTCGGGCGCCCATGTGAGCGTCCGCGCCACGGTGCAAAAGCATCTCAGGCCGCTTCTTTGAGCTGGATTTGCGAGGGCGTACCACATTGAGGAGGGGCATTCGCTGCAAGCTCCGCCCTCCACTGCATAATCCATCTGTGCCGTGAGTGCCTTGAATATTGGACTCACGTATTCTACTTGCTCCGAGTGCGTTTTTTCTGTGTTCATTGATTGTCTCCTGTTTTTGATTTTCCGTAAGGTATTCCAAGGTTGAACGCTTGAGCTGTCTTTGCCCAACATTCGACAAAAGTTCTTCTTTGTTTTGCGTGAAAAGTTGAAAGCCATGGGTAGCCCTAGAGGCCTGCACATATAAAGAATTCAAGTTCGCCATCTGCGAATCCGCCAAGGCAAGCACATTGCGCGAAGTCATCCCCTGACTTTTGTAATCCGTCACCGCATAGCCACGCTCGAAAAAATTGTGTTTCCTAATATCGAAACTCTTTTCGCGCCCACTGTCATTCCGCACAGTCACCATACCGTTCTCAATCTTCAGAATCGTGGCTACTTCGCCATTTTCAACCTTGAAGCCGTCTTTCCGACTGTGGATATTTTTCGTGAAAATGATTCTATCGTTCACCGCATAGTCCCGTTGCACCTCCTTGAATGTTTGAATTTCGCCATGCCGTTCGTAAACATCAATATCGCTGACCGAACGTCCAGAACGCACGCGTATGGTTCTATCATCCACCTGCCCCACAACCTCATACATTGCACCACGCTTTGCGCCCTCAATTTGCATGAGCATTCCTATTTCATAGCTTCGCGCATATTGTGAGGCTGTGCCATTGAGATTCACACTCTCCTTTGTGGTGATTTTGTGTCCGACACCAAGATTTGTATTTTGCGCTCGAATTGCCTCATTGAGTTTTTGCCTTTGGTCGTTTTTTGAGGCAATCACCAACGGTTCTCTGTCTCGCGCCTTTTTTTCGTTTTTGTTGCCCTCTTTGAGCCGCCAATACTCTTTTGAAATAGCTTCGATGGCTTCCTCTGCGCCAAGCTCGTGCAACGCATCGGCTTGCTCCAGTATTTGCAACGCCTCCTTCGCTTGCGCAACCGTGAGATGGCGCACAGCGTCTTTCATGTGCACGGTCTCCTGCCGCATGATTTGCGCCATGGTCACCGTTTCGATGTCGGTATTTTCAAGAACACCCTGAAAAGCGCCACCCGCCGCCACGGATTGAAATTGCGAATCATCGCCGACAAAAACAATGCGTGTATTGCTCTTTTCGGCGAGCTCTTGCAGCTGATGCCATTGCGCCGACCCAACCATTCCTGCCTCGTCGAGGATGAGAATGCGCAGGGGACTGTTTTCATTTCTCGGATTTTTTTCTTCCTCAAAGAAAAATTTGTGGATTGTGGAGGACTGAATATTTGAGTCTTTTTCCAACCCTTCCGCCGCCTTCGCCATGAAAGCAATGCCACGAAATTCGACGCCCAAATTTTCAGCTTCGGCGATTTTTCGGATGTTCTCCACGGAGAAAGTTTTTCCTGATCCTGCAAGGCCGCGAATGGCAATGAAGCGGTCTTGCGTCGTCAAAACAGCTTCGATGAACTCTTTCTGCCCTTCCGTCATGCGGAAGCCTTTTTGCGCCTCGGTGAGACGAATGTGTTTTTGAACCGCCTCCGCATCAAGCAGTTGTTTTTGAGTGCCTCGCCCGTTTTCCACCTGCGCCAAAATTTCCGCTTCCTTGCGAATCATTTCATGAGTCGAATAGACCCCAGTTTCAAGGGCACAAATGGTGGTATTTTTCGCCAAGGTCGTGCGATAGTCCTCCATGGTCAAACCATGGTGCAAGCCGTGCTTCATGCACTCCAACAATAGTTTTTTTTCTGAAAAAACGGACTCATTCGCAGTGATGGACTCCGCCGCCCTAGTGATGTGCTCCTGAATCAGATGTGGCGGGACAAATTCAGGCCCTTTCACTTTTTTGATACGATTTTCAAAAAACGTCCCGTCAAGCCCCGCTTGCACCATGCGTTCTTTCGTTTCTTCCTGCCACGCCACTAGATCTAGTTTCGTTTTTGCGTTTTTTGACTTCGCGTTGATCGCGTCCAAAGCCTTCGCGTGATTTGCGACTTCTCGCCCGATTTCTTTTTCATATTCCGCGAGTTTCGCGCGCAATTCGACGCTTCGCCCGCTGAATTCCTCGATTTGTTCACGAGAGTACCCTGCGAGCTCAAAGAATCCTGTTTTCGCGTTCACTTCAAGGCCGTATCCAAGCCCCCGCACCTCCTTTGCGAGCTCATTGCGGAACATTTGCCCAAGAAGCATTTTTGCGCGGTATATTTCGCTGTTTTGCATGGTGCCAGTGCGAGTTTTCCCGCTTTCATCGCGATAGCAAACGGTGTTGAGCAGGAAATTGTGCGCGTGCTCAAGCGGGTCAACAACACCCGTATCCGTCGCCCTCGTGTTGTCGTGCGCGAACGTAGCCCACGCGACACCAAGGGGCTCCACCTCGATGACACGCTCCCCGCCCCACACTTTTGCCTTTGCAAATTCCTTTTCTACAAGCTCCATGGCCCGCTGATTTGCGCGCATGTGGGCATCTCGAAGCTCTTGGGCTCTTGCGGTGTGACCGTTGTGCAACAAGCCCTGCACTTCAAGAGAAAAGGACTTCGGAGGGAAGGTGGAAATGTCGATTCCCGCCCTTCTTTCGGGGTCTCCCGCATTGCGAACTAGTGGTTGACCATTTTGCGCGTGAAAGCCGTTGAGGGTGGCCTCGAAGGTCTCTTTTGAGACCTCCTGACCTGAGGCAAGCCCAAGGGCTTCGAGGCCTTTTCCGTGAAAATGACCAATCTCAGAGTTTTGTTGGTAGTAGTTTTCTTTTCGGTAGTAGCCTAGTGCCTTGGAGGCAGACAGGGGTACGCTCATGGTCACCATTTCATGTCCTTTCTTCGGTTGGGGCACACCCGACCGAAGGCAACCAGTGACAACTGGGTCGGGTGTGAGTGAAATTCAAAAAAGCAAAAAAAGGTGGGAGAGACATGCATACCCAAGCTTCTGTGGCTTTCGGGGTGCTCATATCCATACCTATGCCTTCGAAATGCCTATGCACCCACTGTGATGGGTATGCCTATGTGCTTGGGCCAAGATAGAATCAAGCTTGGCTTTCGGTTGCCCCATGCGAAAAAACCCAAGAAACAGCCCAAGCCCCTGCGTGACATCCATACGCCATGCGTCACGCAGGGCTTCGACGTAGGGAAAATCCACGTCGTACCCATCAATCAGTGAAAGGGCCTCAAGCATGTGCGAGTCATCTACATGTAGAAAAAACTCGCTTCCATCCGCATAGACACACTGGATGCCATTCTCCATTTCCGAAAGCACCGTCACATTGTACATTTGGTGCACATGTTGCACGATAGATTCATTTTTCACGGCACACCTCCAAAATCAGCTCCCGCAAACTCATGTTTCCGAACGGTTGCGCTTTGGGCAAATGCTCGTTGAATTCGTTTTTCCCGAGAATTTGCGACCCGAGAATTTGCGACTCGATGTTTCCAAAACGCAAATTCAACTTCTCCAACTCCGTCGATTGGGAGTCGGCGGATAATCCGCCGAGGGCAAAACCCAAAACAAAACCCAAGATTCCCAAAATAGAACTTTTCATTTTTTCTCCTTTTTTTTCAATTCGCCATAGGGCGGCTGTACTGGCCGCCGCGATTGTCGATTTCTCGACCAATGATGCCCTGCGCATCGCCTCCTGATTCTTCGCCGACCCCTAGCATCTTCAGCAGGATTTCAGCCCCGTTGAAAACAATATAGAAACTCAAAACAACCCCAATGATTGCGAGCGCAACCGAGAAAAACCCTTTCAAGAAAAACAACCCAAAATCCGCGAAATTGTAGGACGCGCTTGTGACTCCCTGCGACATGGTGATGTGAAAAAAGTTTGCAAATTGCTCATCAATCAACATGTCCGTGATGGCGCGAAACAAGTCCAAAAATACGATACAAAGCGCCGCAGAAATGCTCAATGTCAGCGGACGACTCCATATCACGAGGCCCTTCGTCAAGAACTTCCGAATCGCATCCTCCGAGGAGGATGCGAGCATCCAAACGACCATATATGGGGAAATGAAGAGGTATACCACCATTGAAAGGAGCCAGTAGGTGATGACCAAAAACGTGGCGATGACGAGTGTGATGAGTGGGAGGTATTTCACGAGGTAGCTATACAAAAATATGGTAGCGCCGTGCGCCACGGCTTGCTTTGCGCCCGAAATCAAATTTCCAACAAATGGTATTTTTTCGAGGGTCGAAGTGGCACCTCCTACGGTCGCTGAAATCGTCGAAGTCACGGTACCCGCTGCGGGTAGCATCAAATATGGCAAGGTCTCGATGACGTCAGCGACGACAGAGTCGGCCACCACTCCTTTTTCCATCCCCTCGTTTTTTCTGATTTCCTCCCTCGTTTTTTCGAGGCTCGATTGTGATTTCACATTGCGGTCGTATAGCCCTATATTTTCGGAAAACATATTGCCCGATGCGATGAGCGGCAAAGAGAAAAACCCGAAACTTTCGATATTTCGAATCTGAGAATCCGCGAGACTCGAAAGTTGCGTCTGCACCCTCCTATCATTCGACGCCTCGCCGTAGTTGCCGAGAATTCGGTCGTTTTCCTCTTTTTGAGCGACGAGGGTTTTTTGCGCCGTTTCAGAAAAATCGCACAGTTCGAGCGACAGGAGTGCTCTGCGATACTCGGCTCGCAAGGGAGAAATGGTGCTCATTCCCTGCTGAACTCGGTATTTCCCACCCTCTTCTCGAAAAAAGATGTCTCCCACTGCCTTTTCACACGTGCCGAGAATGCCTTCATAGGCTTTGATTTTTTTCTCGTTCGCGACTTGCTCGATGGCTATTTTTTCGACCTCGTCTTTCGACAACAAGCCGCTGTTTTTCCTCTGCACATTCACATACGTCTGCCCGAAAACCTCCGTCACGGATGTTGCGAATTCAACGGATTTTCGGATGGCGGCGCCATAGATGGACTGGAAATTTGTGCGGGATATTTGATTTTCGGAAACCGTGATAGCCCCTGAAATCACGTAAAACGAGTAGATGATAGCCATCGTGTACACCCCCTTCCCCCAGTAATCCGCGGGGTCTTGTTTCCCGCTGATGGTGAGCGTCATTTTTCGGTTCATCAGGAAAAAAGCGGCGAAGGGGAGAACGAGAAAAAGGACCCAACTGTTGATTTGATTGAGCATTTCATCAACATTTGCGAACATAGAAATGTAAAAAAGTAATATCTTGTCGTCGAAGCTTTCCAATGAAAAAGATGGCGTGAAGCTTCCCTTGAGCCGAACGCGATTTTCGATGATTGAACGTTCAAAATCTATCACCTCGTCATCGAAAGTGAGCACCGCAACGAGAAATTGTGCGAAATCCACATCGCGGTCAGTGCGATTGATTTTTCGATATTCAGTGGCACGGTCTTTTTGCGTGGGAAGACTTGCGATGGCGGTTTGTATTTCCTCGGCCGAGGGCGTGGTTTGTGCTTTGATTCCATGGTGGATATATATGTATTCACCCACCTGCTCCATGGTGCCCTCGGAGTGGAAACTCAGGGTCACCTCGCCCGATGAATAGTCCATTTTTGCGACCTTTGCAACATATCCCTCGCGCACCTCGAAGCTCAAGGGAAGCTTTTGCGGGTCGGGGGTTGAGCGGAGGAATTTGAGAACTCCTTCCGCCTCCCTCTCTATTTGCGTGCTTTGCTGTTCTTGTGCTGGTTGCGCCTGTTGCTTTTGGATGGCTTGCGTGGGCATCGTGAAAGCATATGCATTTGAGCCCCCTAGGAGGCTCAGGAGGGCCCAAAGAAAGAAAAGGAATACCTTGGGTCGCATGGTGCTATTTTTCGCTGTTTTGCCCGCTCTTTCAGTGGAGCACAAAGCAGAGTCCGCAGGAAAGCTTTGGGCCCGCAAACGAAGTGCGCGAGGGGATGTCATTTGTCACCTCCCTTCAAGAGCAGGTGCTGATTTCGGAAAAGGAATTGCCACGTGTCGATTGCTTCTTGGGAACTCAGGTCTTTTTGTGACGCGCCATTTCGGAGGTATCCGTTTTTGATCCTGATAGGGGTTGTGATTCGAAACCCCATGGGGTTGTTTTGAGGCAGAAAAAATGCCCGCCCCTCAAATTCTCGAACGCAGTGGTTTTTGAACGAGTGGAGCGACGAGAAAGAGAGATTTTCTATATTTTTTTCTTCTGTGTTGTGTTGTGTTGTTTTCTTTTCTTTTAGCTCAGCGATAGCTCGGCTTCCGCTGAGCAAATGCTGACTTGAGTCTCCTTGACTCAATATTTCGATTTCTTTTTCCATTTTTTTCTTCCTTTCGAGCGCCCCTTTTTGCGCGTTGAGGCGCATTTGAGCGCATTTTTCATCGTATTTTTCCATGCGTCGACAAAGCGATGCGCTCAGGAAAAACTCATCGTTTTCAATCTCGAAAAGGCCATAGTTTCGGATGACCGTCTCGACTTTTGGCGCGCTTGTGCCGTATTTTCGCGCGAGGGAGGGAATGAGGCGTATCGGGTAGCGATATTTCTTCTCTGGGCACCCCCTCAATGTTTCGATGAGAACCCAATATACGCCGTATCCTTCGAGACCTAGTTCATCGATGAGGAGCATACATTTGGGGTCGTCCTTGGCGTTGAAATCGTGAGAAAACCAATAGTTTTCGGACATACGTATCCCTTTGTGTATTTTCATTTTTTGATTTTGGAGGGATTTTGGTACAATTGCAGACCAACACCCTCAACGGTGTTTTCTCCTCGCTCCCTTCTCGCAGTTCAAGCCTCGGAAACTTTCTCTGCTGAGGGGAGCTCTATCGTCGCTCGCAACGACCTGACTGCCACTTTTTGACCCTCTGCCCATGCGACGAGTTCACTTTGTTGATAGTATACTCGACCCCCAATCTTGAAGTACGGAAGGACTCTTTTGCACCGAAGCCCCGCTTGTGTGCTTTGGCGCAGGGGCGGAATGACCTCTATGTCGCCGATGCTCAAGCCCTTTGCCTCCAACTCGATGGAGGATATTTTTCTGTCTTTTTGCGAAAAGCTCATCTTTTCTCCTTTTTCGATTTTGATGCCGAAATCATGACATGTTTTTCGATTTTTCGCCTGAATTCATTGGCGCAGAATCCCTTGATTTAGGGCTTTTCGTTATATATTTCTTATATAAAAGTTATATAAAAGTTATATAACAGTTATATAATCTGAAGTTATGATTTCCCCAAATTTAGGGCTTTTGATTTTTTGGAAAAAAGCATTTTTTTTGATTTTTTTGAGGAAAAACTTTTGAAAAAAGAGTGTTTTTTGGGAGAAATGCAAGTGATTTTTGAGTGTTTTTGAGTGTTTTTGGCTATTTTTGAGAATAAAACTTAAAAAAATAAATTAATTTTGCTGGATTTTTTGGAAAAAAGTGAGATTTAAAAAAATAAATAGTCGAAGTGGGGTTTTGGAATACTTTGATTTTTTAAGTGCGGTAAATAGTGCGGTAAGGTGTTTTTGTGTGGTAAATTTCTTTTGTGGAAGAAGTGGTTTAAACGTCGATTTGAAGGGGTTTTGAAGATGGTGGCGAGGGGGGGACTCGAACCCCCGACCTCCGGCTTATGAGACCAGCGCTCTAACCAGCTGAGCTACCTAGCCACCTAAAATGAGGATGGCATTATATACCGCCACCCCTTATGTTTTGATTAAAATAGCTTTAATAAATCCCGAACAAGTCCTTTTGCTTCGTCTGGAACATGTTTTTCAATCTCTTTGTCCAGTTTCTTTTGAATATACTGGGATGCTTTGATGCTCACGCGTGGGTTTTGCATCTTTCCTTCGATGACACCGCTGAGGTCTTTCTTTTGCACCACGATGTCAAAGGGCACGCGCAGTTGCTCATTTTCGCGCCCAAGCGTTCCTTGCGAAACGCTCAACTGGCTCTGTTCTGCTTTCATTAGCAGGTCAAAAGTGACACTCGTGGGGGAAATCTTCCCTTCAAGCGTCGTGTTTTCATACAATTCCCGCGTGAGGTTAAACCCCGTGGCCACTTGCACCAAGCGCGTCAATTCACTCTCCACTAAGCGCCCTTGGGGAAACGCGGCTTGAAACGCACCCGTATCTTTAGCAACATTGTACACAAGCGTTGCGTTGCCCACTGACTCAAAAACATAGGGCACATCTAGCAATGCGCTCAAGCGTTCAAACACAACACCCGCCAACTCCGCGTCTAGCTGTTCATTGGCAAACACAAAACTACTTTTGCCTCCCAATACTTCCGTCTCACCCCGAGCCCGCGCGCCATGTTCATCAACCCCCACTTCTCCATTCATCGCAAAAGCGCCATGCAAGGCTTGTTTTGTGAGGGGTTTTAGCGCAAGCAATTCCTCTACATGTAACTGGTATTTTGTATTTAACGCCCCCGCTTTTAAATCACCCTGTCCTTGTGTCGTACGCAAGGTCCCCACAGAACTCACAACCTCACTCACAAACTCCACGTTTTCCCCCGCCAAAGAAGCATCCATCGTGGCCCCATAGGTCATCTTAGCAGGAAGCTCGACCCCAAAAAGTTCCAAAATCTCAGCGGCATTGGGAACACCATTGGCCAATCTAAAAGCCACGGTTCCCTTTCGCGTTGCCTGGCTTACTTGCGTGAGTTTTGCCTTTACATGTAAGGCCCCTTTGCTATAACGCGGCTTGCCTAGGCGCATCAAGATTTCTTCCAAAGCCACATTCTCCATGCTCACATCCAAAGCATCATTCTCATAAAACACGCTTATCAATCCGCCCAAAGAGGCCGTTGAAACCTCAGCGCGCAACTCTTCTTTGACTCCTTTTAAGGTAGCATCTAAGGCTAAATTTCCCGCCAAAGGCATTCCTACGAGAGATTCAAGCAAAGCAAGGTTTGGCACCACCACGCGCATTAGGGCATTCCATGCTAGCGTTTCTATATTGGCTTGAACCACAGGAAAACGCACCTCAGCAAGAGAGCTTACAAGCGCCCCCTTGGCCTCAAGTTCTTTGTCTTTTAGTACAGCATGAAGCTCGCCCACATAGGTCACTTTTGGCGGCAAGGCCACGCCGTAATGTTCTTGCACACGCGCCGCGTTAACCAAGCCATCTAAAAGCGTCACCTTACCCACTAGCGTTCCAGATTGTGCAGTGTGCGCTTCCACACTCACCCTTCCTTCGATAAAGCGCGGCTGCCCCAAGAGTTCTAGTATTTGGCCCACGTCAAGGTCTTTGGCTTCTACTTGTGCCGCGTTCAACATCTTCTCTTTAAGGGTTACTTCGTAGGCAATATCCGACCCAAAAGCCTTCCCTATCCCTTGGACAACAAAATCATGCACAAAACCTTTCGCCTCGCCCATTAATGTCAATTTCTCTTGAATCACCATCACAGGGGTCTCAAGCCCTTGGGCTTGGATGTCATAATCCAGCGCGAAACGTTGGTCAAAAAGATTAAAGGTCCCTTTTACCTCCAGTGTTGCGCTCTCCTCTACGTTTAGCACCGCTAAAAGGGAAGAAAAACGCAGTGAAAACTCCCGAATGTCTACCTTTTTTCCAAGGGATTGAGAGGCTTTTTTTTCAAGATACGGACGCACAAGGTTGTTGCCAACTTGCGTAAAAAGAACCCCATACACCACGCCCATGAGCACCAGCACCGCACCTATTATAATGGCGACTACACGCATAACTTCTCCTTTAACTTAACAAGTAAACTCAGAATATGTGAGTCACTTAGACTAAAGTATTGTGATATTTTTGCAAAAAACTGTTGACTTAAGACTAAAAATGTCGTATAATTTCATCACTCAAATTTTATGAGTGCTAAAAATTCAAAATCACTACCATAAGGAAGGACAAAAACATGAACTTTCAACCCCTAGGTCACCGCGTATTGGTTGAGCGTATCGAAGAACCAACCACCACTGCATCAGGTATTATTATACCTGACAACGCAAAAGAGAAGCCTTTGAGTGGCATTGTACGTGCCGTTAGTAAGAAAGTAGAAGACAAGGGCCTTGTGTCTGTGGAAGACAAAGTGGTTTTCGGAAAATACTCTGGCACTGAAATCTCCATTGGCGGCAAAGAATACCTTGTCCTTGAGACAAAAGACGTTCTTGGCGTCATCAAATAACCCCAATACTTACAATTAACTAAGGAGAATACCAATGGCAAAAGAAATTCACTATTCAGACACCGCACGTAACGAACTTTACGAAGGCGTTAAAAAACTAAACGATGCTGTTAAAGTTACCATGGGACCACGTGGTCGCAACGTGCTTATCCAAAAAAGTTTTGGCGCACCTAGCATCACTAAAGACGGCGTTTCTGTGGCTAAAGAAATCGAGCTTAAAAATGCTATCGAAAACATGGGTGCTCAACTGGTTAAAGAAGTGGCAAGTAAAACCGCTGATGAAGCGGGCGATGGTACTACTACCGCGACCGTTCTAGCCCACGCCATCTTCAAAGAAGGCCTTCGCAACATCACCGCAGGTGCAAACCCTATCGAAGTAAAACGCGGCATGGACAAAGCAGCTGAAGCGATTATCGCGGAGCTTAAGAAAATCGCCCGTGAAGTGAAAGACAAAAAAGAGATCGCACAAGTAGCGACCATTTCTGCAAACTCTGATAGCAAAATCGGTACACTCATTGCTGATGCAATGGAAAAAGTAGGCAAAGATGGCGTCATTACTGTAGAAGAAGCCAAAGGCATCCAAGACGAACTTGACGTGGTTGAGGGTATGCAGTTTGACCGCGGTTACCTTTCTCCTTACTTTGTCACCAACCCTGAAAAAATGCAAGCAGTCCTTGACCACCCTTACATTTTATTGTTTGACAAAAAAGTTTCCAACCTTAAAGACTTGCTTCCTGTGCTTGAACAAGTACAAAAAACAGGCAAACCCCTCCTTATCATCGCTGAAGACATCGAAGGCGAAGCCCTTGCAACCCTTGTTGTAAACAAACTTCGTGGTGTGCTTAACATCAGTGCGGTTAAAGCTCCTGGTTTTGGCGATCGCCGCAAAGCAATGCTTGAAGACCTTGCTATCCTCACCGGTGGACAGGTTATTAGCGAAGAATTAGGACGAACCCTTGAGAGCGCCACTTTGGCTGACCTTGGACAAGCTGCAAGCGTTGTGATTGACAAAGACAACACCACTATCGTGGATGGTGCGGGCGCTAAAGAAGCCATCACAGCACGCGTGAGTCAAATCAAAGCGCAAATGGCTGACACCACCAGCGATTATGACAAAGAAAAAATGCAAGAGCGTCTAGCAAAACTTAGTGGCGGTATCGCCGTTATCAAAGTGGGCGCTTCTACTGAAATCGAAATGAAAGAGAAAAAAGACCGTGTCGATGACGCTCTTTCTGCAACAAAAGCTGCGGTTGAAGAAGGTATTGTGATTGGTGGCGGTGCGGCATTGCTTCGCGCTAAAGCAAAACTTAACCTTAGCCTTAGCGGTGATGAAGCCATCGGCGCAGAAATCGTGGGCCGCGCTCTTAGTGCACCCCTTCGCCAGATTGCTATCAATGCAGGGTTTGACGCGGGTGTCGTTGTCAACGCTGTTGAGAGTAACACAAACGAAAACTTTGGCTTCAACGCAGCCAATGGCGAATTTGTAGACATGTTTGAAGCGGGCATCATTGACCCTGTTAAAGTGGCACGTGTAGCCCTTCAAAACGCTGTTTCTGTAGCAAGCCTTCTTCTTACCACTGAAGCAACGGTAAGTGAAATCAAAGAAGATAAAGCTGCTCCTGCAATGCCTGACATGGGCGGCATGGGTGGAATGGGCGGCATGATGTAGTGCCCCCTGAGGCTCCCTTCGCGGGGCCTCACCTCTTCTTTACATGTAACCCCCTCTTCTTTTCTTTCTGATTACTTTTTTAAGGAACCCACAGTGTTACTTTCTTTAGACGTATTTCAATGGATTGGTTTTTTTGGGATGGCATGCGTGGTGTATGCGTATTTTCTCATTCAAGCTGAAAAAGTCCACAAGAGCGATGCCCTCTACCAATGGCTCAACCTCATCGGTGCCATCTTACTCATCATTTCACTTTTTGTACATTTTAATTTGGGGTCGTTTTTGATCGAAGTATTTTGGATTGGAATCACTCTCTACGGAATGGTTAAAAGCCGAAGGAAAAAACGGGCAAACCCCTAAAGGCTTGCCCAAAGAGGCTAGTCTATCTCGATGCCATACTCATCAATCATAATATCTACAGCCACATTGTGACGCTTGGCAAGGACTTTGGTGAATTTATTATTTTTTACAAATTCAATAAATTCTGCAATCTTGTCTTCAAGCTCCTTCACCTGTTCTGCAGTCATATTATCCGGTTCGTACGTAATTTTCATGTCGACCACTTTATGATTTTTCATGGTACCCTCCAAAATTTTTGTCATTATACTTTTTCCATCTAATATTGGTGTGACACTAGGCCATGTTCTTGTAGAGCACTTCAATCTCTTCCACCACGCTTGGGTCCTCAAGGGTTGATGTGTCTTGGGTAATCGCTTCACCTTTAGCGATAGAGCGCAAGATACGGCGCATAATCTTGCCACTGCGCGTTTTAGGAAGTCCCGAGACCATCAAAATGTCATCAATCTTCGCAATCGGCCCAATCTCTTTAATGATAATCGTATTGAGTGATTTGAGAAGACTTATTTTATCTTCCTCTTTTTTGACAACCACATAAGCAAACACGCCTTCGCCTTTGATAGGATCAGGTCTTCCCACTACTGCCATTTCTGCTACATTGGGATGGTCACCAATAGCTGCTTCAATCTCCGCTGTGCCCATACGGTGTCCTGAAACGTTGATAACATCGTCCGTTCGGCCTGTGATGATGATGTACCCATCTTCGTCGTACATGGCCCCATCGCCTGTAAAGTAGACAGGTTTTCCATTCTTCTTGCAATCCCCAAAGTAGGACTTTTCAAAGCGTGCAGGGTCTCCCCAAATGTTGCGAATCATCGATGGCCACGGCTTTGTGATGCACAAGAAGCCCTTTTCGCCCACGGGCGTTGGGCTGCCCTCTTCGTCCATGATTTCTGCCATAATGCCTGGCAGTGGGAAGGTTGCGGATCCTGGTTTAATGGGTGTAGCCCCAGGAAGCGGGGTAATCATATGGCCGCCCGTTTCTGTTTGCCACCATGTATCGACAATCGGACAACGCCCGCCACCGATTTCATTGTAATACCACATCCACGCATCGGGGTTAATAGGCTCGCCCACCGTGCCCAATACCTTAAGACTGCTAAGGTCGTACTTGGCAGGCTCATCAGGCCCGAGTTTATGAAGCAAACGAATCGCCGTAGGCGCAGTGTAAAACTGGTTAATGCGAAGTTCTTCAATCATGTTCCACCAACGACCGATATTAGGATGCTGAGGCACGCCCTCGTACATCACTGTCGTTGCACCCATAGCCAAAGGTCCGTACACAAGGTAGGTATGCCCTGTAATCCACCCGATGTCTGCGGTGCACCAAAAGGTGTCATTTTCCTTCACATCAAACACGTGCTCCATGGTGTACTGCGCCCACAAGATATAGCCCGCGCTGTTGTGTTGCACCCCTTTGGGTTTGCCTGTACTGCCTGAGGTGTAAAGCAAAAAGAGCGGGTCTTCCGCGTCCATCACTTCGGGTTCACAGTGCTGAGACTCAAGGTGAATCAAATCGTTGTAAACAAAATCACGCCCCTCAACCATGTCAATATGTTCAAAGTTGCGCTTTACTACCAAGACTTGCTTGCACACCTCGCCCGCACCTTCTTCAAGGGCTTTATCGACCATGGGTTTTAGCAAATACGGCGTGCCACGTCGGTAAGCACCATCAGCTGTGATGACAAGTTTGGCTTCCGCGTCAATGATGCGGTCTTTGAGCGCTTCGGCCGAAAACCCTCCAAACACCACCGAGTGAATCGCGCCAATCTTTGCACACGCTAGCATGGCAAAAGCGGCTTCTGGAATCATGGGCATATACAGCACCACGCGGTCACCTTTTTTGATACCAAATTTATGCTTGAGCAAATTGGCAAAACGGTTGACACGGTAGTAAAGCAACAAGTAGGGAATAATACGGCGCGAACCGTCTTCCCCCTCCCAAATGATAGCGGCTTTGTTTTTTCGGGTTTTGAGGTGACGCCCGATGCATTGGTGCGTAACGTTGAGCTTACCACCCAAAAACCACTTGTAAAAAGGGGGGTTGCTTTGGTCGAGCACCGTATGAAACGGCTCAAACCAATCGAGTTTTTCTTGGGCTAACTTGCCCCAATATCCCTCATAATCTTCATTCGCTTGCAAGCGTAGCTCTTTGTACTCACACATATTTTTAATGCGTGCCTCTTTCGCAAAGGCGCGATTGGGTTCAAATATTTGTGACATTAGCACTCCTTTGGTAAATTTGCCTAATGATGTCTTTTGAAGGCATCACCTCTGTTTTCACACAAAAAAAAGAGGTGATGCCTTCAAAAATCTCCGAAGAGAACCTTTACATGTAAGCCTAATGGCTCAGCGTTCCTTCTGCTCCGATTCCCGTTTGTGAACGCACAAATTGGTCTTCGTAAGCCAATTTTTCTTTTTGCGCTGACGCACTGGTATCAAGGGTAGAAAACAACCAAATCCCAAAAAACGCCACACTCACTGAAAAAAGTGCGGGGTATTGGTAAGGGAAAATCGCCTTTGACGCATCCCCGTGGAAAATCTCACCCCAGACGATGGGGCCTAAAATCACCAACACTATGGCCGTAGCCAGCCCCAAACTTCCCCCAACAACCGCGCCACGCGTGGTTAATCCTTTCCAATACATCGAAAGAAAAAGGATAGGGAAATTCGCACTAGCAGCAATCGCAAAGGCGAGGCCAACCATAAACGCAATGTTTTGATTTTCAAACGCAATGCCAAACACAATCGCTAGCACACCAATGCCTACTGTGGCGTATTTGGAGATGCGAATCTCTCGCATTTGGTTCACTTCGCCCTTAGCCCATACACTGGCGTACAAATCATGGCTAATGGCCGAAGCGCCAGCCAAAGTAAGCCCCGAAACCACGGCCAAAATCGTTGCAAAAGCCACTGCGGAAATAAAGCCTAGAAACAAATCCCCGCCAACAGCGTGGCTTAAGTGAATCGCCGCCATATTATTCCCACCAAACAAATCGCCACTCACGCTGTCCATGTACGCAGGGTTTCCCAGCAACAAGACAATCGCTCCAAAGCCAATAATGAAGGTTAAAATGTAAAAATACCCAATAAACCCTGTCGCGTAAAAAACCGATTTGCGCGCTTCTTTAGCGTCTTGCACCGTGAAAAAACGCATCAAAATATGGGGCAAGCCTGCGGTGCCAAACATAAGCGCAATCCCAAGGGAGATGGCCGAAATGGGGTCGCTCACCAAACCGCCTGGTTGCATGATACTCACATCATTTTTAATTTCCACCGCACTTGCAAACAGCCCTTCGATGCTAAAATCCACGTGCATCATCACCACAAAGGCCATGAAACTCGCGCCCAAGAGCAACAACACCGCTTTGATAATTTGCACCCATGTGGTGGCAAGCATCCCCCCAAAGGTCACATACATCACCATCAAAAACCCAACCAACACCACCGCAAGTTCATAAGGAATCCCAAACAACACTTGGATGAGTTTCCCTGAGCCTACCATTTGGGCAATCAAATACAAAATCACTGTCGCAATCGACCCAAAGGCCGCAAGGGTGCGAATGGGCATCTGGCGTAAACGGTAAGACGCCACGTCTGCAAAGGTGTATTTGCCAAGGTTGCGCAGCTGTTCTGCAACCAAAAATAAAATCACCGGCCACCCCACTAAAAACCCGATAGAATAAATCAACCCGTCATAGCCTTTGAGGTACACTAGCCCAGAAATGCCCAGAAACGACGCGGCCGACATGTAATCCCCCGCAATCGCAAGGCCATTTTGAAACCCCGTAATGCCCCCGCCCGCGGTGTAAAAATCTTTGGCGGTTTTGGTGCGTTTTGCCGCCCAATACGTGATGCCAAGGGTCCCGCACACAAAGGCCAAAAACATCACAACCGCAGCAATATTTGCCCCTTTTCCCTCCATGGCATCCGCGCCAAAGGCGTACAGTGTCCCCATACCCAAAAGCAACACCACTCTCATGCCTCACCCCTTGCTTCTTCTTTGATTTCGCGCGTAAGGGTGTCAAACTCGCTATTGGCTCTTTGCACGTAGATGCCCGTAAGTATAAAAGCCAGTAAAATGAGTCCAACCCCAACAGGAATACCAAGGGTCATCACGCCCTCCCCAAGGCGTATGCCAAGCACTTCAGGGGAAAAGGCGATAATGAGAATAAAGGTGTAATAAAATCCTAGCATCACAGCAGCAAGGCTCCATGCTAAGCGGGAGCGTTTTTGAACAAGAAGTTGGAACTTTGGATTGGCCCTGACGCGGGCGTAAATCTCTTGATTCACGAGCTCTCCTTAAATCATTCATAGGAAAAACTGTACCAAACAGACGTAGCAAAACCGTAGCATTTCCATGAAGTGAGAATAATCTACACAGTATTTTCTCTTATCATGGGTAGGCGAGTAACAAAGGGGTCAATTCTGGCGATAGTAACGGCTCACCTTGTATCCAATTCCTTTAATATTTACTATAAAATCCTCTTTTAATAATTTTCTAAAACGGCTAATTTCCGCGCGAATGGTCGCGTTATCCACAGGTTCATCATTCCACACAAAACTGCGAAAGCGCTCAAAATCCACAATAGCATCAATGTTTTCGCACAAAAGCGTCAGGATTTGGCGTTGTTTTTTCGTTAGGCTCACAGGTGTTTTGTGAAAATAGAGCTCTTCTTCTTCCTTAAAATATCGGTAACCTTCGCTTAAAATCACGTGGTTGGGGTTTTTGATTTGAAATTCCCGCTTGATTTTATCCACCCGAAGTCCTAATTCCTTAAGATGAAAGGGTTTTTTGAGGTAATCTGCCGCGCCCAGTTCAAAGGCTTGGGAAATTTTTTCAATATCAATGAGCGCACTGATAAAAATCACAGGCGCTACAACCCCCAAGTTTTTCATGCGATCGGCCAACTCAAGGCCCGTGAAACACGGAACGTTAATATCAAAAATCAACAAATCAAACCGCTCTTTTTCAAGGTGCTCCAAGGCCACAGCCCCGTCATTAACCCCTACCACATGATGGCCCAAATCACGCAAATACTCTTCGATAGTCCGACACAGCATGATTTCATCTTCGAGCAATAAAATCTTCACACACGCTCCTTTGCAAAACGGTACTCAAACACGGTGACACCCTCGCAAGAGCGCACGCAAATCTCGACGCCATGGGCATCACAAATCTCCTTAACGATATTAAGCCCCAACCCAAATCCGCCTCTGGCCTTATCTTCGCGGTAGTAGCGCTCAAACAATTTTTCAGGATGAGCAATAGTATTGCCCCTGTTGGTGATGCGCAACACGCAGTGCGCCGTTTCATCCAAAAGCTCCACCTCAATCTTGGTACCAACCTTGGCGTATTTGATGGCATTTGAGAGGTTATTGTCCACAATCCGTTGCAATTCCACCTCGTTAAACCTTACATGTAAGCCCTCACCTGCCTTACATGTAAAGAACACATCATTCCCCTCGGCAACATCTTGAAAATAGGCCAAACGCTCTTGCAAAAACGCTCCTAAATCTAAGGTGTTTTGGGGGTATTGGGCGTGGTGTTTTTTGACCACGTACCCCAAGTCTTCGTAAATATTTTCCAACACCTTCGCCGCCGCTTCAATCTTAGTTAGATAGGGAGTTTTGGGGAGTTTGAGGTTGTGCAATTCGATATTCATCATCATGATGGTCAGTGGCGTGTTGATTTCATGAATGGCATTATTGACAAAGCGGTCTTGCTGTTCTAAAAGCTCGTGCGTATAGGCGATGGAGCGTTGCAGGGCACTGGTTTTTTCCTCAACGATTTTTTCAAGATTGGTATTGAGCGCGATGAGGTCACGGTTTTTTTCTCTGATTTTTGCAATCATCGCATTGGCATGCATGGAAATTTCTTTAAATTCTACAAAGGTCACCGCTCGCTCGTCTACAAATTGGTACGTTCTGGGTGCCTCCTTAAAGGCGGCATCAATCGCCCGAATGTCTTTGGTAATGCGCTGGGTCAAATAGCGGTATTTTAACAAACCCGCCACGTACAAAAACAAGGTCAACGTCCCAATCTTCAGCACAAACGCCATAATCTTTTGCTGCGATTCTTCTTTTTTTGCCTCCACCACGCCAAGAAGGCCATCAAGATAAACCCCGCTTGCTACCCGCCAACCCAAGGGTGCTACCTCACGCACGAACAACAATCCTGGCATCCCCCCTACGGTAAATTCGTGCATCCCTTCGGCTTCCAAGCCCAGTACATGCTCCAAAAAGGCATCTTTGCCCTCGCGAGTAACAAAAAAATGTTCAGGATTGTACAGCACCTGCCCCTTATCTGTCACCACCAAGGCAAAGGTGTGGCGTCCTGCAACCACACTTTTCATGAAAGCGTGCATGGCTTCAGGAAGCTCCTCTTGGGGAAATCTATTTTGCAAAAAACCCAACACGCGCACAAGCTTCAACGCTTCATCAACGCTGTGTTCTTTTTGGGTGGCAATGTAGCGCTCTTTGGCTTCGTGGATTTGTTTTTCCACCTCTTTGCTTTCATTGAAAATCACCACAAATGCGGAGGTTGCGGCGAAGATGGCGGCGAAGATCATGACAATAAGAGTGGTTTGATGAATGCTGGGTTCTTTCAAGTATCTTAACAACGCTTGCCCTTGGTGAAAGAAGTGGGTTGATTGTAACACAACTTGGGCTAAAGCGGGTTGACAAAGCAAGGGGCCTGCGTTAAAATTCGGCACTAACACACAAGGAAACCGATGAACCGATTACCCGCCGAGTGGGAACCCCACGAAGCCCTCCTCTTAGCCCTTCCCCACGAAGATACCGACTGGAACCCTTACCTTGAAGAAATCACAGAAGCTTACGAGGAATTTTTACAAGCCATCACCCGTTTTGAGCCGGTTGTTCTGCTGTGCAAAGATGCCAAAAAAGCCAAAAAACGCTTGGGCCATTTGCCCAACCTGCAACTCGTACAAGCCCGTTTTAACGACACGTGGATTCGAGATTTTGGGCCCATTGACGTGGAAGAATCAGGCCTCATGCGGGCTTATGATTTTACCTTTAATGCCTGGGGAGACAAGTTTGGAAGCTCCCTAGATAACGCCATCACCGAATTTTTGCACGCCAAAAGGGTCTTAGCGGGTACATGTAAGAAAATAGACCTGATTTTAGAAGGGGGAAGCATCGAGAGTAACGGCGAGGGCGTGTTGCTCACCACCAGCACCTGCCTTTTAAATCCTAACCGAAACTGGATGCTCTCCAAAGAAGCCTTAGGGGAAAAACTCGCCAAACTTTTTGGCTTAGACAAAATCCTCTGGCTTGATGATGGACACCTTGAAGGGGATGACACCGACGCGCACATCGACACCCTTGCCCGTTTTATCACGCCTGATACCATCGCGTACGTTACATGTAAAGACCCCAATGATAGCCATTTTGGGCCCTTAAAAAAGATGGAGGAAGAGCTCAAACGCACCCATTTTTCCCTACTTCCCCTCCCACTTCCCACGCCCATCTTGTACGATGACCACCGCTTACCCGCTACCTATGCTAACTTCGTCTTTGTTAATGGCGGACTCATCGTACCTACGTACAACCAACCCAGTGACGCTGTTGCCCTAAAAGCCCTGCAACATGCCCTACCGCACCTTGAAGTAGTCGGCGTAGATGCGAGGGTTTTTATTCGCCAACACGGCAGCCTTCACTGCGCGTGCATGCAACGTTTCGCACGATGACCCTAGCCCGCAAAGCCACCCTTGTTAGTACCGCAACGGCGACGCTTCTTGTGTTTATCAAGCTCGCTGTGGGGCTTGTTAGTGGGTCTGTGGCCGTTTTAGCTTCTGCCATTGACTCAGTACTTGACCTCATCGTCTCGGCGTTTAATTATTTTGCTATTCATAAATCCGAAGCCCCGCCTGATGAGCTTTTTAACTACGGACGCGGGAAAATCGAAGCCTTGGCCGCGGTGATTGAGGGAACCATCATCGCTATTTCAGGTGTGTTTATTTTTTACTCGGCACTCAAAAAAGCCTATGATGGCACAGTGATGACCCACGTGGACATCTCAGCACTTGTCATGCTCGCCTCCCTTTGCATCACCGTTGCGTTGGTGCTTTTTTTGCGCTATGTGGCGCACAAAACAGGGAGTCTTGTCATCAAGTCTGACGCCCTTCATTACCAAACCGACGTTTTTAGTAACGGGGCGATTCTGTTTTCCCTAGGCGTGGTCTATTTCACCGAATTTGAACTGATTGATTCCATCGTAGGTGTGGGTATCGCTTTGTACATCATCCACTCTGCTTACAGGCTTGTAAAAGAAGGGGTGTACATTTTGCTTGACGCGGCACTGGAAGAAGAAGTGGTAGAGCGCATTGTGCATATCATCGAAGAAGAGGCGGATGTGAGCAGTTTTCACAACCTCAAAACCCGCCGCTCTGCCCACACAAGCTACGTGGATGTGCACCTTGTTTTTAACGCCAAAATATCCCTCTTGCAAGCCCACGCAGCCACGGATAACATCGAAGCAAAAATCCGCGCCATCAAAGAAGACGAGGTGTGGGACATGAACATCCACCTCGACCCCTATGATGACTCCAAAGAAGAAGAAGCACTGCGCGAGGCGACACTAGCTCAACAATAACGCCACGCGGTAGACAACAAAGGAAGCACTCCACGCCACGGCGGTCGTAAAGAGGATGAGGTATCCCAAATAACGGTAGCTTCCTGATTCCTTAGTAAAGACCACCGTAGCCGCAAGGCACGGCAAGTAAAACATAACAAAGGTGATGAACGACAAGGCCACAGGAAAGGGAATGCTTGCTTGCAAGACACCCATGAGTCCCTCGCTTTCTTCATCCACCTCTTCCCCAAGGGCATAGAGCACCCCCATGGTGGAGATGATGACTTCCTTGGCCGCCAATCCCGTCTCAAGAGCTACGGTCAGTTTCCAGTCAAATCCCAAAGGGGCAAACAAAAACTCTGTGGATTGGCCAATGCGCCCCAGGTAACTTTGAGCCAACAAGGCTGATTGCAGTTCATTAGCAAGGGTTGCTTGCTCTTCTTCTAGGGCTTGTTCGATTTTAAGCTCATACGTACTCTCTAAGTCTTCGTTTTTAGGGTAACTGCTCGCAAACCACACCAGCACAGACGCCGCCAAGATAAACGTTCCTGCTTTTTTGAGGTACATAAGGGATTTACCCATCACCGTGTGCCATACCAGTTTTGCGGAAGGTAAACGGTATTTTGGCATCTCCATAACAAAAGGTTCGTCTTTGCCCTTAAACACAAAGGCTTTGAGGACTTTTGCGGCCACAAGGCCTAAAAGTGCGCCCGCAATGTAAATCACAAACAGCACATTTCCCGCCTTTTCAGGACCAAAAAATGCCCCCGCAAAGAGCACATACACGGGCAACTTTGCCCCACAACTCATAAACCCGATGATAAAGAGCGTAATCAAACGGTCTTTATCGTTTTTAAGGGTGCGCGCGGCCATGTACGCAGGCACTGAACACCCAAACCCCGTGACAAGGGGGATAAACGACTTGCCATGCAGACCGAAGCGGTGAAAAAAGCCATCCAGCAAAAAGGCTACGCGCGCCATGTAACCCGTGGTTTCTAAAAGCGCGATGCCAAAAAATAAAATCATAATATTGGGCAAAAACATCACCACAGCCCCCACGCCCGCGATGGCGCCATCAGCAACCAGTGAGCCTAACTCTCCATCGCCAAAAATCACCCGCGCTTGGTCGCCAAAGTACCCAAAAAGCGCATCAATCATGTCCATGGGCACAGCGCCTAGGGTAAAGGTGAGTTGAAACAATCCCCACATAAAAAACAAGAAAATAGGAATGCCAAAAAACTTATGAATAAGCACCCCGTCAATCTTTTCAGTCATGGTTTTTTGCTTTTTAGGCATCGTCTCACACACTTCCGTGACCGCCCCTTTGGCATACGCGTAGCGCTCTTCTGAAAAAATTTCCACGAGGTTTTTGGTGTCATAATGCACGTACAGATGCTCTAGCGCTTCTTGAAGCACGGGTAGCACCTCAATCCACACGGGCTCATTGCGCAACTCTTGGTACAGCGCTTTGTTCTCTTGAAGCAACTTCACCGCCACGTCGCGCGCGGAGAGTTTGGCGTGGGCAAACCCTTTTTCACCCAAAAGGGTCACAAGACGGTCTATCTCTTCTTCCACGGGCTCCGAATAACTCATCTTTGGGGCTTGGTGTGAGGTTTTAATGGTAGTCAAACACGTCTCTATGAGCGCTTCTATCCCTTCTTTTGTAAAGGCGGAAACTGGCATACAAGGGATGCCAAGGATGCCGCTAAGCTGCTCATGGTCGATGGAAATTCCCTCTTTTTTGGCCTCATCACTCATGTTAAGCGCGACCACCATTTTATGGTTAAGCTCCATGAGTTCTGTGGTTAAAAGCAAGTTGCGCTCAAGGTTGGTAGAATCTACCACGTTTAAAACAAGGTCATAGGGCTCTTCTTCTAAAAAGCGTTTGGTTACCCGCTCTTCAAGGGTATAATCCCCTAGCGCGTAACTTCCAGGTAAATCGATGATGCGTATCTCATCTTCCCCGCGTGTCAACACCACTTCGGCTTTTTCGACCGTTACACCCGAAAAGTTTCCCACCCGAAGGTTAGCATTACTGATGGAATTAATGAGCATACTTTTGCCCACATTGGGTTGCCCCACTAGGGCGATGGTTAGAGTGGACATACGGGAGTCACTTGGATGGTTTTGGCTTCTTCACGGCGCAGGGCAATCATCGTTCCACCCACTTCAATCTCTATGGTGGCGTTGGTTGCGCTCGCCGCTTTGACGCAAAGTTCACTGCCCCTGCGCACCCCAAAGGAAAAAAACCGTTGTTTTAGCTCTTCTTTTGCATCGATACAAGTAATCACCGCCGCAACACCCACAGGAAGGGAATCTAGTGTCTTCATTTAAACCTTTCTTTGTGATTGATAATTAATTTCAGGATTTTATCCCTCCGACTCTAAATTTCTCCTGAGAATGGGGAATATCACCTTTACATGTAAAAGTATTTTAGTCATAATAAAGATAACTTTAAGTAAACTTCCCCATAAAAAATTTGCAAGGAATTCCCTCATGGTAAGCACCCAAACGCTTAAAGAAGTGATCATTAGAAATCTTAAACTTGAAGACATTACTCCTGATGATATTGACGACACGATGGCACTTTTTGGCGAAGAAGGGCTTGGACTTGACTCGGTTGATTCCATTGAGCTTGTCCTTGCTGTTGACAAAGAGTTTGGCGTAAAAATTGCCGATTCTAAACACTACGAAACGATTTTTGCAACCGTAAAGAGCTTGGCTGATTTTATCAATGCCCCACAATAAGGCCTACATCAACCACACCCACGTTGTCTGTTGTGCGGGCGAAACAAATGAGGCTCTTTTTCACAACATCTGCACCCACGCTTCGGGCATTTCTTGCGTTGAAAAAGACCCCGGTGGCAAAACGGTCGCACTAGGAAAAATCCACACGCCTTACGCTATTGACACCTTGTTACACCTTACATGTAAGAAGGTTTTGAGTGAGAGCAATTTGACGGATTTTTCTGACACACTCTTGTTGGTTGGCTCTTCGGTGGGAGGGATGCAGCACAGTGAAATGCTCTTTTTCCAAGACCACCACTACAAACACATCACCCCTGCCTTGCATACCATCGATGCCATCGCGCACCGCTTAAAACCCTTTTTTACCTTTAAGGATGTTTTTTCCTTTTCTACCGCGTGCACCTCTAGTGCTAATGCCCTTGGTTTTGCCCTTGAAGTGCTTCAAAAAGGACTTTTTCACAATGTTTTAGTGGTGGGCTTTGACACCCTCTCCCAAACAACCATCCATGGTTTTGATGCCCTTGGCGTGCTCGCATCCGCCCCTTGTAAGCCTTTTGACACCCACAGAGAGGGCATGAACGTGGCCGAGGGTCTTGGGGTGTTACTCCTTCAAGACACGCCCCACGAACACAGTGTGGAGCTTGTAGGCGTAGGCTACAGCTGTGACGCACACCACATGACCCAACCTTCCCCTGAGGGACGAGGGGCCCTTGCGGCCATGCGCCAAGCCCTTGGTACCCTTGACCCGCAAGCCGTGGAGTACATTAACGCTCACGGTACAGGCACCCTTGCTAACGATGCTAGCGAAGCGATTGCCATTAGCGCCCTTTTTGGAAACCGCCCCTTTGTCAGTTCTACCAAATCCATCACGGGCCACACTTTGGGTGCTGCGGGGGCCATCGAAGCCATCATTTGTACCCAAGCATTACTCCAAGGGCGCGTTCCTCCCAACACCAATCTACAAGACCCCATCAGCCAAGACCTCACCTTTCCCACCAAGGCCATTGATACACCTTTGCATTACGCCTTAAGTAACTCCTTGGCCTTTGGGGGCAACAACACTTCCCTTTTGTTTGGACGCGCCTAATGGCCTTACATGTAGAGATTTTAAAAAGCGCGTACTTACTAGGAAATCCAACGATTGAGACCCTTCATACAGCCACTCTTGTGCCCAACATGCTCATGCGCCGGCGGCTCACACGAAGCGCAAAAATCGCTATCGAATTACTCTCCAAACTCGACCTCACCACGCGCCACCGCATGGTTTTTGGCAGTGCCTTTGGGGAGCTTGGCGCTTCTGCGGCCATCTTAGATGCCCTCAAAGACCACAACGCCCCAAGCCCAACCGATTTTCAAAATTCTGTCTACAACACTCCGGCTTCCTATGTTTCCATTCTTGAAGGAAACCATCACGAAAGCATGACCCTCTCTTGCGGCGACTCCACCGCAACAGCCATTCTTAAAATGGGTGCTATTAAAGCCATGGACGGAGATGCCCTTGTGCTTGTGTGCCTTGAAGCGTTAAACATTCCCCGCATTGACCAAGTCAACCGTTGTATTGACGTCTTAGAGGGCGGTGTTGCGCTGCTTGTCCGACACACCACCAAAGAGGCCAACCTCACCTTACAACCTAGCACCACCAAAGGGGTGAGCGCGTCCCTTAGCCACATGCTCTACATTGCCCAACACGCCCCTTCCCTTTCCACTCCCGTGCTAAAGATAGACCTGTGAACCTTCCTCACCTTCCCCCCGTGCGTTTTGCCCAAACCCTCTTAAGCCGCCACGCCAAAGAAGCGCGGGTGCAGTGTGTTTTTCCCACGCCCCCTACTCTCCCCATGCTCGTGGAAGCCGCGGCGCAATCTACCGCTGCTTTTAGAGAAGAAGGGAGTCCTCTCATGGGCTTTTTGGTGATGTGCAAAGAGGTGCAAGCCCACGCAAAACCCACAGACACCACGTGCATTTTGTGGATTGAAGAACGGTTGTGTCTAGGGGAGATGTCGGAATTTGCCTTCAAGGCACTCTTGCAAAATGACACCCTTTTGGCGACAGGCTTTGTCACCATCGCCCACCCCAAAGGGTAACCCATGCGTGTCCTTGTTTTAGTGGCGTGGTGTTGGGTTTTTGCCTTAGGCGAGACCACTTTTTTTACCAACGACCCCGTCTTTCACGCCACAACCCCTGTGCACACCGCAGGAAACCCCAACAATCCCCCTGTTGTCTTGGTGCATGGCCTTGGAGATGAAGCCTCTACTATCTGGGATGCTACTGTGAGGTTTTTGGAAAAAGAGTTTTACGTGGTGCGTTTTGATTTGCCAGGCTTTGGGGAGGCTTCCAAGGGAAACCATCTCTACTCTCCTCAACACTACAGCACTTTCTTGCACCACCTCACCAAGCACTACCTCGGGCGTCCTTTTCACCTCATCGGGCATTCCATGGGAGCGGCTATTGCCCTACACCACACCCACACTTACAGCGCAGACGTGCGTAGCCTTGTGCTTATCAGCGCGGCGGGGATTTTGCACCCTAAAGCCTACAGCAATTTTATCATCAACCAAAAGGCAGAAAACTTTAGCCAAGACCACCTCCTAGGGGGGCACTTGCCCACCCACGCCCTAGGGCGTTTCTTACAGCGGGCCTCTACAGGTCTTAACACCTCCGCAATAGACCCTCAGAGTATTTTAAACTCAGAAAAACTACGCCAAACCCTCCTGCGAGGCAATCCTGCAAGCATCGCCGCCCTTGCCCTTGCCCACACCACCTTTAACGGTATCCCTGAGCGTGTTTTGCAAAATACCACCCTTATTTGGGGAGAAAAAGACGATGTTGCGCCCCTCCAAACAGGCTATGTCCTCCACAAACACATGCCCAATGTTGCCTTTTATACCCTCCAAGAGGCAGGCCATCTTCCCATGCTCACCCATGAAAAAGCTTTTTTTACTTTTTTAGAAGAACACTTCCACCACTTCGCTCCGACCCCTTGGCATGCCCCCGAACCAGCAGAACCTGTGCAAGCAGGAACCCTACAAAACACCAATGACCACATTCTCACAGGCACCTTTGAAACACTTGCCATCTACAACTCCCGCAATGTACTCATCCGCGATGCACACATCCGCTCCCTTGTCATCATCAACGCAGACGTGCGCATTGAAAACAGCACCCTTACCCCCTTTGCCGAACCCATACGCCTTCAAAATGCGCAAGTTTCCATCACTGCAAGTAAGATCTTAGGACGTATTCACCTGCACGCATCCACTCTAAACTTAGCCGGTGTTTCTCTTTACAGCGGTGCCCAAGAACCCTTTGTCGTCTCAAGACCTTCACGGTTTATCTACTCTTTATGCACCATTAACGACCACTTAGTGCACGGTCAAGAAACACGATAGGATGTGCCCATGAAACAGATTTTAGTCGTTTATTATTCCCAAAGCGGCCAACTTTCCCGCTTGGTTAAAACAGTTGTCGGGCCCTTGGAGGATGCTTGTGGGGTGGATTATTTGGAACTCAAACCTCTTAAACCCTTTCCTTTTCCGTGGGATTTTTTGACCTTCATGGGCACCTTTCCAGAAGCAGTGGCCCTCACGCCTTGCCCCCTTGAACCTTTTTCCTTACCCGAAAAACATTATGACCTTGTTATCTTGGCGTACCAACCGTGGTTTTTGTCACCCTCTATTCCCATGACCTCTTTTTTAACATCTGATTACGCTAAAAAAGTGCTGTTAAATACTCCTGTTATCACCCTCATTGGGTGCCGCAATATGTGGATTATGGCGCAAGAGAAGATGAAAACCCTCTTACAACCCCTTGGGGCAAAAGTGATTGACAATATCGTGCTAGTAGACCAAGGCAACGCGTTTGCCACTTTTATCACTACGCCGAGGTGGATGATGAGCGGGAAAAAAGATGCCCTGTGGGGCATTTTCCCTCAAGCGGGCATCAGTGAAACAGACATCGCTAAGAGTGTGCGCTTTGGGTATGCCATCAAAGCGGGGTTAGCCAATGACAAAGAGAAGTCTTTTTTGCCCTTATGCGAAGGTTTGGGGGCGGTTGAAGTCGACCAAAAACTCATCAACAGTGAAAAAATCGGCACCAAAAGCTTTCATATTTGGGGAAAATGCATTCAAAAATTCTCCAAAAAAGAAGAGGCAAAGCGAAAGGTGTTTATACTCTTTTACACACTTTTTTTAATCTTAATGATTCTTACCGTTGTTCCACTAAACATGCTCCTTCAAAGCATCCTGCGAAAGCTTAACAAAGCGCGGGTTTTGAAAGAAAAAGCATTTTACGAACGCCCTTCTGGCAACGGACAGCATCGCATAGAGGAATTTTTACCCAATGCCTAACGTTTACATCAATGACATTCAAGTATCTCTACCCAACGCGCCCATTAGCAACGACGAGATGGAAGCCTACCTTGGGTACATCGGCGGCAAAAAATCCAAGGCAAAAAACATTGTCTTGCGTAGCAATGGCATCAAACAGCGCTATTATGTCCTTGAAAAAGAGACCCAAATCCCTCTGTTTACCAACGCGCAACTCACCGCCAGTGCCATTACAAAACTCCAAAGTGCCACGTTCTCCCTTCATGAGCTTGCCTGCCTTTCCTGCGGCACTACCACCCCCGACCAACTCATGCCAAACCACACCCTCATGGTACACGGCGAACTGGGACTTCATCCCCTTGAAACCCTCAGTGCTTCGGGGATTTGCCTCAGTGGCATTAATGCGCTCAAATACCTCTACTATGGCATCAAAAGCGGAGAACTTCCCAATGGCATCGCCACGGGTTCTGAGGTCGTCTCACCCCTCTTGAGCGCAAAAAATTTCACCGAAGAATCCGCTTCGTGGGAACTTCTTGAAAAACAACCCACCCTTGCCTTTGAAAAGGACTTTTTACGCTGGATGCTCTCCGATGGCGCAGGCGCTATACTCCTTCAAAACACCCCCAATCCCAAAGGTATTTCCCTAAAAATAGAGTGGATTGAAGTGCTCTCTTACGCGGGAGAAATGCCTACATGTATGTACAGTGGCGGGGAGTTAAAAGAGGGAAAACTCATCAGTTGGAAACAGTACCCCCAAGAAGAAGTGATGGAAAAATCCCTCCTTAGCATCGGCCAAGATGTGAAGCTACTAAATGACAACATTGTCGAATACACCGTGGTTAAGCCCCTTCGCGCCATCCTTTCCAAGCGGAAACTTGCACCCACAGAAGTTGACTATTTTCTCCCCCATTACTCTTCGCATTTTTTCAAAGAGAAGCTTTTTGCGGGGCTACAAGAAGCCGAGTTTGAAATCCCTTATGAAAAATGGTTCACCAACCTCACCCAATGCGGCAACACCGGAGCCGCGTCCATTTACATCATGCTTGAAGAACTGCTTCGCACCCGCGCGCTTTGCAAAGGCCAAACCCTTTTGTGTTACGTTCCCGAGAGTGGACGTTTTTCAACGGGCTTCATGCTTTTAAAGGTTGTGTAGTGGCGACGCGCATTGACATTCCTCAAGAACCAAACGCGACCTTGGAGGGCATTCAAAAGGTCATGTACGCTACCGATGAAGAAGGAAACTTTCACAAATACAACTACGGCAGCAGCGTTGAAGAGTTTGCCACCAAAGTCGCCGTGGAAGAATACGAACTTCAACAACGCACAGCCCTTGAACAATTCCGCCAAGGCGACGCCTCGCCCCTTTTGTATTACATGTACGCCAACCGCATGGACGTGCCCACCCTAGCAAGCGCGGTGGGTTTTTTTGCCTTTCGCGTCAAACGGCACCTGCGCATGAAACATTTTAAAAAGCTCAACGATGCCACCCTTGGCAAATACGCCGCGCTTTTTAACCTCTCTTTACAAGAACTCAAAGACTTCTCATGACCTTTTCCCATACCCAATCCGCCCACTGCGAAAGCGGTGCCCTCTCAACCTTGCTTAGCGCCTACGGCTACCCCATTAGTGAACCCATGATTTTTGGCCTCACCAGTTCCCTTTCCTTTGCTTTTTTGCCCATTGTGAAAGTCAACGGCTTGCCCCTCATCGCGTACCGAAGCTTGCCCAAAACTATCATCAAACGCACCCAGAATGCCTTACATGTAAAGATGCAAAAACACCATTACACCTCTCCTGCACAAGCAGATGAACATCTTGCAACGCTTTTAGAAGAGGGGAAGATTGTCGGGCTACAAACAGGGGTGTATTATTTGCCTTATTTTCCCAAAGAGATGCGGTTTCATTTTAATGCCCACAACCTCGTAGTTTACGGCGTAGAGGGAGAAGAGTACCTCATCTCCGACCCTGTATTTGAAGCACCTGTGCGGTGTAAAAGAGAGGACTTGATGCGTGCGCGCTTTGCCAAAGGTGCCTTTGCGCCTAAGGGGTTTTTGTATTACCCGCAAACCCAAACCAAGGAGCCAAACCTCCCCTTTGCTCTGCAACGCGCCCTACGCCAAAATGCCAAAACCATGCTCACGCCTTTTCCTTACGCGGGCGTCAAAGGGATGGAAAAACTTGCCCAAAAAATTGCCACCTTGCACCAAGAATCCAACCCAAGACACATCAAAAATTTCCTCACTCACATCATTCGCATGCAAGAAGAGATAGGCACAGGGGGCGGGGGATTTCGGTTTATGTATGCCGCTTTTTTGCAAGAGGCAAAAGCGTACGGACTCAATGGGGACATGCTCGACGAAGCACAACAATGCCTAATAGACTCAGGCAACACTTTGCGCCGTTTTGCCCTTGCCTGCGCTCAAGCAAGCAAGGAGACGCGCCTCCTTGCCTCCCTAAACCCCTCCGCCCTTTTGCAAGAAGCGGCAACGCACGAAAAAAGGGGATTTACCCTTTTGAAAAAAATCCATTAGGAACACTGTTTTATTCCTATAGCTATCATTTTTCCAAGGCTATCTTGGCTTACATGTAAGAAACTGTTTTGCCCCAATGCTTTGGCTAAACTCATCGTTGTGAGGGTTTTGTTAGCATGTTTAAGCCCTGCTAACAATGCCGTATTTTTAGCGGCAAAAGCGCTTACATTGACCCGCGTGTAACCAAAACAATCTTCCTTAAGCAACCCTTGCATGTTCGTTTCTTGAAACATCACCGCTTCCGCCTTAGCTCCTTTGGGCTGGGTGGTTGCATAAAACCACATGCTTTTATCCACGCATCCCTCCGCCACATTGGTAATGCAGTGTTCAAACCTTGGCACCCCCAAAAGCGTTTCATCCACAAGCCCCACCAAAACAGCCTCCACCTCCCCTGCCCTCATGTCCACATGGGCAAGATGCAGGGCTTTTTCCAAGGAAACATCATGGGAGGTTAACATCATGTGCCGTCCTTGCAACCCCAAGGCTTTGGCCACGTAAAAACTGGCATTGGTGTTTAAGCCCAGAAAATCAAAAGGGGCAAGATACCCCTTTTGCATCTGTCCCAACACCCCCATCAAACTCCCCACGGGGCCATACTCTGTCGCCACGTAGACGTGGGTATTTTTTGACAACGCAACGCCTGTGTTGCACTGGAGGGCACCATACACCGCCAGTAAATTAAAGCGATTTGCGCGGCGCATGCCCACTGGAGTTAATTTTGCCACCTCTTGCTTGTACGCTTGAGTAGAGCGGGTCTGGTCCAAGAGTTCATAATCTGCGTGAAAAAACATCACAACCCTCTTATTGATTGCTTAACACAATGGCGGTATTGCTTCCACCAAAGGCAATAAAATTAAATAAAAATGTGGCTTTTTTAAGGTCTTTTAACGGGGTGCGCAAGGGGGCAAAATCCAACATTGGCGTTTCAAAACCCAACACTGCAGGCACAAACCCTTCCTTTGCGCATGCTAGCATCAAGGCGATTTCATTAGTACCACTCGCCCCTAATGTGTGGCCCAAAAAAGGCTTCATGGCACTCACTGGCGAGGTACAGCCATGGACGTGAAACAACTTCAACAGCGCATTCACTTCTGAAACCGTATTGTTCTCACTCCCTGTTGCGTGCGCCTTGATAGCATCTACTTCGCTCAAGGAGATGCCCGCATCCTCTAGCGCCCCATGCATGGCCTCAAAGATAGGAACGCCTGAGGGGTCGCTGGTGGTTTCACTGGTGCTGTCGCAATTGCTTGCCGAACCCATGTAGTAAAAATCATCCGCGTGCCTAGGAGAGGTTTCAAGAAGCAAGACCGAACACCCTTCCCCTAAAATAATCCCGTCGCTTCTGCGGTCAAAAGGGCGGTACATGCCCTCCTTTGAAAGTAAAAGCAAGGAGGAAAATCCCTCAAAAGTCGCCCGATTAAACAGCTCAACACCAAGCACTAACGCCCGCTTGATAGCCCCTTGGCGAAGCATCTTTGCCCCATAGCACAAGGCGTTGGCGCCAGACGTACACGCGGTGGAAAAGAGTACCGCCTTATGCCCTGAACCGACAATGCCCTCAACAAAACTGCCAAAGTGCCCATAGCCTAGATGTTCACACGCCCCCTCTTCACCCAAAGCAATGCGTGCTTCATAAGCAGCCTCGTTCACAGGCATGCTCATAGACGTCGAGCCAATAAAAATAGCTAACTCCTCGCACTCCAAGGGGCTAAGTCCTGCCGTTTTAATCACCTTGCGCACTTCTTCTTCAATCACCCCGTAAAATTTCTCTCGCGCGGTAGGATGCGGGGTTGGCATAGCATAGCACGTCTCATGATGGCGCAAGGTGCGAATCTCTTTTTCATAGCTTTCCCCATCAAGGCGAACGATGGTCTTTGCCACTTCTTGCACCGAAGCCCCCAAGGAAGAGCGCATGCTATAGCCCGTAATATAACACCTCATTAGCGTTTGCGCTCCTTATGTATGTACTCTGCAAGGGTTTGAACACTCACCATAATGGCGCGCATTTTTTTACTGTCCGTCACTTCAACCCCATAACGCTCCGAAAGGGCCATGGACACTTGCAGCGCATCGATAGAATCAAGCTGCAACGCGCCTTCCATTCCAAACAAAGGTGCCCCATCTTCTATCTCTTCAGGCGTAACGTCTTTTTCGCACGCTTCAATCATCAGCACCTTTAACTCTTGTTTTAATCCATCCAATTCCATCGCTTCCTCTCTTTAGCCTTTTTGTCGGCGTGTTATGGCGTAAGCTGCCCCTAAACACACCAGTGAAAATAAACACAACTTCACCACACTCCCGCCCACATCGCCCAGCGAAGCACCGCGCACCATCGCCCCCACAAAGGCATCCAGCGCCCAAAACATGGGAGAGGCTTGGGAAAGAACTTGCATGGATTCGGGCATCACCACCGTAGGCACCATAATCCCTCCAAGGGCGGCAAGAACGATGTTAAACGTCCCGCCTAACAAGGTAGCAACCTCCGTACTTGGGCTAATCACCGCGATCATCAACGCAAAAGAAATAGCAGCAAAAGAAACCGCAAATGAGGCCACCACTAGAGTGAGTCCATTGCCCTCAAACACAAAGGCTTCTCCCCCAAGAAGCGGCAACACGCCCACACCAACCGCCACCATCACCACCAGTTGCACTTGATTGATAAGAAAATAAGGAAGCATTTTTCCCACCATCAACAAAGATGGCGCAACATTGATGCTTTGGATGCGCTGCAATGTGCCCGCATTTTTTTCATTGATAAGCGTGTTGGAGAGAGGAATCAAAATAAAAAACATTGCAAAGATGAGCCACGAAGGAACACTGTGTTGCGCGGACGTCATGGTAATGCTCTGGGCGTTTTCTTGAACATAGACACTTTGAACCAAAATGCCCCCTATTTTTTCAGGGTCGATGCCCGCTTGTACCGCCAAGGCACGTGCCGCAACTTCCAAAGCCGTGCTTCGCAACACCCCCTCAAGTAGCACCACTTGTTGGTGTGCCATCCCTGCACGTGTGTAAAGGCGCAACGCGGGAGTTTCTCCTTCTTCTATCGCCACCGCAAACCCATAGCTTTTTTCCTCCAACAAGGCCTCTGTGGCACTTTTTCCCTCCACTTGGGTAAAGGCAAAAAAACGGTTCTCCCCAAGAGCTTTGACAAACGCTTCATGGGTACTAGAAGGGCCTTTTCCCACCAGTGCTACTTTTATTTTTACATCATAGTGTTGGGCATAGGTGTTCTCAAGAGCCAAAGACATCACCACAATAAACACCGTAGGCATCACAAACAACACCGCTAGGGCATGGGAGTTGCGGATGAGCAGCAGCCACTCTTTTTTTAAAATAGCCCCTAGCATTAGTCCCTCAACTCTTTTTGGGTAATGGCTAAAAAAATGCTCTCCATCTTGCTTTCTTGGGTATCTAAACGCACAATCTCTAGCCCTTTTTCACTTAGCCCCGTTGCAGTACGCGCTAAGCCATTGCCCAATAAATCCACCTCTTGGGTACTCCCATCACTGAGCACCGCCCGCACCTTGCCTTTTTTGCGTTCAAAAAAGGCTCTTTCTTCTTGAAAGACAATCTTTCCCCTATCTAAAATCGCAACTTCATCGCACAAATATTCCACTTCTTCCATATAGTGAGACGTGTAGACCACGCTCATAGCCCTGTCTTGGTTCATTGTTTTAATCATGTCTAAAATATAGCTTCGAGATTGGGGGTCAATACCTACTGTTGGCTCATCGAGGTACAAAATCTCAGGAGCGTGCAAAAGACCGATGGCAATATTTAAGCGGCGTTTCAAGCCCCCTGAGAGCACCCCTGCTCTGCTTTTTTGGTATCCTTTTAAGGAAACCACGTCCAAACAATACGCAATACTATGGCGTAGCTTTTCTTCTTCAAGGCCGTACAATTTGCCAAAAAACAAGAGGTTTTCCATAACACTAAGGGTGGGATAAAAAGCGTAAGATTGAGGAACATAGCCAGAAATAGCCTTAATAGCACTGCCGTGTGTGTCTAGCGAGTGACCAAGCACTTCAACTGTGCCGGAGGTTTTGGTCGTTAGTCCATTTAAAATGGAAATGAGGGTGGTTTTTCCTGCGCCGTTTGGGCCCAACAGTCCAAAGATGCTTCCTTTTTTTATTGTTAAATCTAGCCCTTCAAGCACACATGTCTTGCCGTAATACTTTGAAAGCCCTTTAATCCGAATCGCCATCCGCCATCTTTGTATTAAAATGAACTATGATTGTACTTAAAGCCTCCACAAACAAAGCTTTTATTGCCCCAAACATCACACGCCCAAAAGAAAAAGTGTCGTAATTTTAAGTTTTTTAATATGACGAAACTGATACTATAGTCAAAATTTTTACAAAAAGGATGTACATGAGAAAAGTAACGATTGCACTTTTGGCGGTTGTGATGGGGATGGTCTTTGCAGGGTGTCGCACAGCGGCGGTTTACAATGTGGAAAAAACACCCGTTGTTGCTTCTAGTAGCAAAAAATTGACGGCCCAAGAGACCGAAAAAGCCATCATGCGCGCAGGTGGTCAGCTAGGTTGGGTGATGAAAAAGGTGGAAGATGGACACATCCAAGGCACCCTCAACCTCCGAAAACACATGGCAGCTGTTGCTATTCGTTACACAGGTAGCGAATACAGCATCCACTACCTCAACAGCAGTAACCTAAGCTACGACCCTGCTACTAGCACTATCCACCAAAACTACAACGGCTGGGTTCAAAACCTCGACAACGCCATTCGCGTGCAACTGAGCATGTTATAAAACAGGCAGTATTTTTTTTCCTGTAGCCGTAGTGGGAATCTTTTCCACTACGGCTACATGTACGGGAATGGTAATGTGTTTTAAAAACCTCTTTACTTTAGCGGCAATCTCTTTAGCCTCTAAAGGTGCCCTTAGCTCCACAAATATTTTTAACGTTTCATCTTTGAGCGCCGCCTCATCACGCGCAATATGCACCACCACCCTTTGAATCTGCGGCATTGCCTCTAGCATCTCTTCGATGTTGGCAACCCCCACCCGCTTTCCCGCGACTTTAAGGATTTGGTGGCTACGGCCTATCAGTTGAAACTTACCGCCCTTAAGTTGCGCATAATCAAAGGTTTGTAGCATGCCATTTGTGGAAACGCACTCCCCATTCCACAGCCTATCTGCCACAAAAGAAGAATGCACCCGCATCATTCCCTCCTCTGAGACATCCAATCTCACTCCCTTAAAAGGAGTCCACCACACCTCGCTTCCCGACCTAAAGGCAACACTTCCTGTCTCGGTTGAGCCAAAAATCTGCACCAAGTTGGTTTGAAATTTTTCCACAAACGCTTTGGCAATCTCAGGAGCAAGGGGGCCAGCGGAACTGATAAAAAGGGTTTCTTTTAACACCTTGGTTTCATCTAAACGCAAAAGAGACTTGATGTACAGTGGGGTTGTTACTACGATGCTTCCTGCCTCGGCAAATGCCAAGAGGTCGTGGGGTAAAAAATGCTCTTTTATGACCACATCCACCCCAAGGCGCATGGGCAACATCAATCCCACTAAAAACCCGTACACATGGATAAAAGGCACTGTTGAGATAAAAACACTGGGATTAAAAGTACCAAATTTTTCCACAAGGGCGCTCACGTCTTTTTCGAGGTTTTCCTTGGTTTTTAACACCCCTGTTGGCGCGCCTGTTGTCCCTGAGGTAAAGAGCATCACAGAAAAATCCTCTTGTTCAAAAGGGGAAAAATCCAATGTTTCCAAGCGCGCCTCAAGGGCACTGTTTTGCGCATCCTGCAACACAGCTTTGGCTCCAGAAAAATAGGCACGCAGTATTTCTAACACACTTTTTTCTTTTGATTGTGAAGAAATTTTCACAAGCTTGCCTTCTAAAGAAGGCTCCCTTAAACGCCCATCTACTGGATAACTTCGCCGCGCTTTTGAGTCATCCACAATGACAATGTTCATCCCTCTCCCTTCCCAATAATAACACGCCAATCGCCACCACACCCAAACATGCCACCACACCCAAATCCCGCAAAGCACCCACATGACTTAAGGCCAACACCCCAAATCCCGCGCACGTGCTCAACAATGAAAAAGCAATGGCACTGCGGGTTTGAAGCGCCTCTTTATGGGCCCGCGCCATGTAAACACCATAATCAACACTGAGTGCCAACACCACAAAGGCCATAAACAGGTGCATGATGGACAAGGGGTATTGCGTAAACACCAGCCCCATAAACGCCACAGGAAACACGATGTAAGCAAAGGCAAACACAAAACGCCCCCGACACGCTAACCATACCATCCCCAAAAGAAGCACCACGCCCCCAAGCCCTAGCCACACCATCCGTTCAAAAACGTGTGCCATCCCTTTGGTAAAAAGCGTATTGGCCTCCATGATGTAAAGCCCCTCGTAAGAAGCCAAAGCCAAGCGGTAGGCTTGGGGCATGTACCCTTTGGCCAAAACTCCCTCTGGTGTCTCAAGCACCTCTAGCCCCATCTCGTAAAGTGCTTGGGTTGAAAGAGGAAGATAAGGCTCCCTTAACCGTGCTTCAAGGTAGGCTTCTTCAAAAAAACCCTCCCTAAACCCTGCTGCCAAAGCGGCGGTTTGCACCTTTACATGTAAGCCCAAAAGTGGCGCGAGGGCTTCTGTGCGTTCACGGTGACTTGCCGCATCAACCAATTGCGCAAGTGGAAGCCAGATGTCTGGAAAAGTCTCTTTAAGACGGTGGCTTGAAGCAATGAGCACATCCACGCTAGGGGCTTCAAGCACAAAAGGAAGATGCTCCCCAAAGGGCATGTTGGCCTTAAAAAAGGCTTCATCTTGCAGGCGTTTTTCGTTTTGGTAATCCAAGTGGCGCACATTCGTATCTAATGCAAACCACGGCCAAGCAACCCCAAGGGCGACCAAGGAGCCAAGAACCACGTAGCCATAGCGTAAAGGCCATGTTTTCCACCCTAGCAACGCGCGCTTGGGCGGGGCTTTGAAACCAATGCGCGGGTACAAAAAAGCAAAATGCCCATAGGCCACGCCCAGGGCAATCAAAGCGAACAAGGAGAGCTGTTGAACGAGTAAAAAATCAACCCCCAAAAACAGTGCAAACAAACTTCCCGTAGTAAGAAATCCCCATAAAACGGAGCGATTAAAAGGTTTTTGCGCGGCATAATGGTGGTGAAAATAGTGGTGAAACATATAATCCACCCCGATGCTACTCACCGCCACCCCAAAGGCCAAAACAAACACCGAAATTTCCGCCCACACCAACGCTACCCCGCCCAACGCCACCAACACACACGTGGCCAACGTAGCAAGGGTGTTTAAAAGAAGGGGGACATTTTTCAACATGACAACATAAACAAGGCACAGCAAGAGCGCCGAAACACCCAAAAGCCAATTCACCTCTTTTTGGATATTGTAGGGATTTTCCACAAAATAAAACAGGGGCGAAAACAGATGCACGCCCGCTTCTTCCATTTCCTTTAAAAACCCATACGCCTGCACTGCGTCCGCCTCTGGTTTGAGGTAAAAAACCGACAAAAAGCCTAGCTCTCCCAAGGTCAAATGGCCACGGTGAAGAGGAGCTATTGGAGCTGTTTTGGGAGGGGCAAAAAACCCCAAAGGGTCTTTGGTGTCAACAGGTTGGTAAAAAGGGCTTGAGCTAATCTCCTGCGCCAACGCCGCTAACGCCTTGTTTGCATCCACGCTCTTAGGGGTAAAGGCTTGGGTGAAATAGCGGTAAGTGTCCAGATACGCGGACAATACTGGATTAGAACTCCCTTGGACTTGGGGAACAAAAAACCCGCTAGAGAGCATCGTTGTTTCAAAGGTTTTTATCTTAGCAAGGCTTTGGGCATCCAAGCCCTCCACCGCCACAAATACTTCTTTGGCAGGACTGAGTGTTTGGTACGCACTAGCAAGGGTTTTGTGCTTTCCTTCTGGCAAAAATGCCGACACATCCGTGGAAAAATGCACCTGATTTTTGAGCAACAAAAAGCCTGCAAGCACGCTTAGAAAAATAAAAATATTACTCCACTTAATCAAGGATTTCAATACGTATCCAGTCCTTGTTTTTCATCCTTACATGTAAGGATTCTAAGCCCTCTTTTTTGTACACAACGTCCACATTTTCCAGCACCTCATCAACGGGGTTTTTGGGCACAAGATGCATCTTTTCACCCGTTTCTTCCCACGTAAAAAAAGCGTCCAATTGGGCTTTATCCTCCTCATGCAAGGCGCGAATGAGCATGAAAAAATAGTGGGCACTTGGGGCGGAAGCCCTATCAATCATGCGGTACCCGTGCTCGTCTTGCAAAGAAAGCATTCCTTCAAAATAGACAAGCATCTTTGTCTCAGGCTTGACGTATTCGATAATCGTTTGTTGCTCATTAAAGGTAATCAACCCTTCAAGGGCAAAGGTGCGCCCTAAGCCATCGCTGTAGCGCGTTTCATGAAAGGAAAAGGTTTGCCCAAAAGCACCCACGCCCAAAAGGCACAAGGCTACCAACACGTTTCTTATCATGAAGTAACCCCTTTTAAAAACACGTATTTTCGGTGCAAAAACTGCAATGCCCCACCCAACAAAAACACTCCATACCACCCCAAGGAAGCATAAAACGCCCAGTATGTGGGTGGCGCCATCCACATGAGCGCATGGAGGCAGACATTTAACAAAGCAACACAAGCCCAAAAATAGCGGGATTTTTGCACATACGCCCCCTCTTTTTCATCCAACACAACAACACGCGACGCCATGGCACGAAGCCACACCCCGCCTTGAGGCAAGAGAAAAAAAAGAAAAAATACCACCGCCACAAAAAAGGGAACACCCAAAAGCACACTTCCCTCTTCTAACCCCAAAGCCACCACGCCTGCCACCCCATAAAACGCAGGAAACACAAAGCCTTTTGCCGCCCCTTTGCGCACCCCATACAACCAAACAAGAGAAACCCCAATCATCCCCCATGCCACCAAGGCAATGGGTAAATAACGCAGGGCAAGCAATACCAGCGGGGCGTAAAGCAGCGAGGCCAAATGGGCCATTAGCGCACCATCCCTCCGCTAATCGTAACGACTTCCCCATGTACATAGGTGGCTTTATCACCCAAGAAAAAGACCACTTCAGCCACTTCTTCGGGCTTGCCAAATCGCCCTAGGGGAATCATTCTCGTGATGTTCTTGTCTACCTCATGGGCCATTTCTGATTCGATGACGCCAGGGGCTACGGCATTAACACGAATCCCATAACGCCCCACCTCAGCGCATAACGCCTTAGTAAAGGCGATCATCCCCCCTTTGCTTGCAGAGTAATTCACCTGCCCCGCATTCCCCACTAGCCCAGAAACCGAAGCGACATTGACAATAGCCCCGCTCTTGCGTTTTATCATCTCCGGTAAAAGCTGTTTGGTCACGTAAAAGAGGCTGTTAAGGTTCGCATCCATCACCCCTTGCCACTCCTCTTCTTCCATAAAAAAGAAAAGTTTGTCCCGCGTAATGCCCGCGTTATTCACAAGCACATCCACGCACAACCCGCCAAACACCTCTTTGATGGCCGCAGGGTTTGTCACATCGCACTGTACCACTTCCCCTTTGCCACCAAGGCGCTCTAGTAAGGCGTGGGCTTTTTGGGGCGAAGTTTTACAATGCAAGTACATGTAATACCCCCCTTGGGCAAATGCCGCCGCAATCGCGCTCCCAATCGCCCCCGTCGCACCTGTTATGAGGACTGTTTTCACGCCAACGCTCCCTCTTTCAAGATGGTCAAAACGCGGTAAATGTCTTGGTCCATTCGACGGTCTTCCAAAAGCGGCATCGCTAACGCGCGCACGGCCTCGTAGTAACCCCTAAGCGCAGGAGAAACCTTCTCTTTTCCCCGAATATCCACCCCTTGGGCCAGTCCGATAAAGGCAATGCTAAGCATCAACGCCAAGGGCTCCATCATCTTTTGAAAATCAAGGGCAGCGGTAGTACCCATGCTCACTTTATCTTGGTTGAGCGATTCGGTAGGACGCGAGTGAATAGACGCCGCGGTGGTGTTTTTGATGATGTCAGCACTGAGTGAACTTAAGGTGATTTGCATCGCCTTAAACCCATGAAAATAGTGCTCTTTGGAGAGTTTTAGATTTTCCCCTAGCCCTCGGTTAAACTTGTGGTCCACCAACAGGGCAAACTCTTTGTCTAGCAAATCCGCTACATTGGCAACGCACACCTTAAGGGTGTCCATGGCGTGGGCCACATACCCGCCGTAAAAATTGCCCGAAGTGTAAATCGTGCGGGTGTGGCCATCGATGAGCGGGTTGTCATTGACCGAGTTAATCTCTTGTTCTACCCACCGCTTGGCAATCTCAAGGTTGTCCCGCACCACCCCAAGCACTTGAGGGGCACAACGGATGGAGTAGGTGTCTTGAATGTTAAGCTCATTGTCTGCAAAAAATTGGTCGTAGCGGTCATCGCGCCCGTGGGTCAAGTGCGATCCTTGAAGTTTCTCTCTCATGTTGCGCGCGGTGCGTATCTGCCCATCAAATGGTTTAGAATCATGCACAAAGGCATCCAGCGGAGTCACATCACTCAACAGCACCTCAAACATACCCGCCACGTACGACTCCATACTCGCCAACAACCGCTCAAAGAGCGCCAAATTTTCCACCGCGATAGCGCTCATGGCCGCCGTGCCGTTCATGATAGCCAAAGCCTCTTTGGGTTTAAACACATAAGGCGCGATACCAAGCTTCTCATACACCTCTTTTGTTGGGTGGATTTGCCCCTCAAACCACACTTCCCGCTCACCCGCAATAACCGCGGCGATGTAAGAAAGAGGCGTCAAATCCCCACTAGCCCCCACCGAACCCAAGGAGGGAATCACGGGAATAATCTCTTTTTCCAAGAGCAACGCAAGGCGCTCCAACAGCGCGTAAGAGATTCCCGACCTGCCCTTGGAGAGGGAAATGAGGCGAATCAGCACCATTTTTCGCGAAATGGCTATGCTCAAAGGCTCACCCACCCCACACCCGTGAAAACGGTACAAATTTTGTTGCAACAGCGCACTTTGCTCAAAGGTAAGGTAGTTCTTACCACTAGCACCATACCCCGTAGTCACCCCATACACCGGTTTTCCTTCACGAATTTGCTCCATCAAAAAGTCATGCCCTAGGGCAAATTCTTGACAAAACAAAGCCTCTTGTGAAACACAAACCGATGTTGCTTTGGTGATTTCTTCTAAACTGATAGGACGATTATCTACTGTTAACTTCATTTTTCCTCTTTCCAAAAATGATAAAAATTAAACCACTGTTCTGGATTTTTCCGCACAATCTCTTCTAAAAAAGCCCCATACGCTTGCATGGGCGTTTTGTAATCCTCCCCGTGGAGGGGTATTTTTTGAAAACACACCTTGTAGTGTTGGGGAGCGTGGTAGACAAAGGCGATAGCCACTAAAGGTTTTTGTGTTTTTTGGGCGAAGTAAAAAGGGTTTTTGTTAAAGTTTGCCTTTTTTCCAAAAAATACTATCTCTTCGCAGTATTGCTCTTGGGTTGCTCGGTCTGCCATCATGGCAAGAACCTCGCCTCTGAGCAACACCGACACCGCTTCCATGGAGGCAAACGCGCTTCCCTTGGAGAGGTCGATGATGGAAAGGTTTGGGTTTGGACAAGGCAGCTCTTCTTCAATCCGCTTAATCTCCCCCAATAACGCTTCTTGCATCACCACGCTAATCTTAAACTGTGAAAAACAATTTCCAGCCGCTGCCCAGCCGCCAAAATGCGAAAGCAGTAGCACGCACCCTTCTTCCAACACCTCTTCTAGCGCCTGGGCTTCCCCATCAAACACATACTCCTCAAAGGCAACCCGCGAAATAAAACGGTCGCACATGCACAATGCAAAATGGCGCAAATGGTGAAAATAGACCCAAGCCGAAAAAGGCTTACCAAGGGTTGCATAATACTCCCCCAATGCGACCTTGACATTGGAGGCCACCAACACATAAAAGAAGGTCACAGGGTACATAAGGTAATAAACAAACCCGTACCCAAAAAGGCGGTACAAGAAAAAGACAAGCCGAATACTCCAGCCACTTCCCCGTTGAATGGTACTCACGAACCCTTTGTCCCAAAGAAAAATTTCCGCGGAAGAAGCCTTACATGTACCATGACAATAGCAGCAGTATCCCAGAATTTTTTAAAATGGCTCACACGCTCTTCAGGCCGAGGATAATAACACTCCACCAAAGCCTCTTTAATCTTCCCGCCCTTCCACGCATGGCGTACTAAAACTTCCATCTCCCAATCAAAACGCGCGGTTTTAATAGGGAGCTCAAGAATAGAAATCGGGTAAATGCGAAAGCCTGAGAGGGAGTCGGTAATCACATGGTCCGTATCCCAACAGGCCCAAAAATTGCTAAACCAACGGCCAAATTTTGAACCATTGGGCACATCGTTGATGCCAAGATTTCGCGCCCCAATGATAATCTCACTCTCATCGTCCATCACTGCTAGCATTTTTTCAATCTCGCACGCCAAGTGCTGGCCGTCTCCGTCCATGCTGGCAAAAAACGTTTTGCCCATGGCACGCACTTCTTTTGCCCCTGTAACGATAGCCGCCCCTTTACCTTGATTGACTTCGTGGCGCACCACCCGCATTTTTGGGTGCGAAAAAGAGAGGAGTGAAGCGACATTAACAGAAGAACCATCATCAACAATAATAAGCCAATACCCTTGGTCCAAAACATCACGAGCCACTTTTTCAATACTTTGCGGATTGTTAAAGGTTGGCACGACTACAACAACATCATCCTTTTGCATACATTATCTCCGCCACCTTGCATTCATCTTTTGACACAACAACCTTGTAGCTTTTCTCCTTCTCCTCTACGCTTAGACTCAAAACGCTCTGAGGTAAAACCGTTTGTAAAAATTTTGCCCGCTTTATCTCTCGCCCCTGCAGTCCAAACAGTGCAGCGGAAAGTTCAAGCAAAACAAATCCTGGGAGAATGGGATTTTGAGGAAAATGGGCGGCAAAAATTGGGTGGCTTGCATCACACAGTTGCAACAAACAGTGTTTTTCTTCACGCACAAGCACCGTGTAGAGACCTTCTAAAATAGCCACTCCCTTCCCCCGTAAAATCACACAAAAGCAAACAAAAAACTAACGGTGTATTATATAAATTTAGCTACAATGTCAGCTTAAAATCTCACACAATAGCTCTATTTTCACACAAACCCCTGAGCTTTTTCTCAAAGGAAACGCATTTTGGAACAATTTTTCAACAATAACGACACTGTCTCTGCCCTACAAGCCCAATACAACGCCCAAAAAATAGCCTTCGCCCCCATCATCTTCCAAGTCGCCAGAAGCATGCGTGACCTGGGTGTCCTCCAAGCACTTTACGACCACAAAGAGGGACTAGATTTGGACGCCTTAGAAGAAAAAACCTCCCTGAGCGCCTACGGTCTCCTGACCCTGCTTGAAACAAGCCTGAGCGCGGATATTGTCAAGCAAACACAAGGCCGTTATTTTCTCACCAAAACAGGGTATTTTTTACTCAAAGACCCCATGACTATCGCCAACATGGACTACAACCATCACGTCAATTACAAAGGACTTTTTCATCTTGATGAAGCCATTCAAACCCAGAAACCTGCGGGACTAAAGGTGTTTGGGCCATGGGAAACCATCTACCCAGCCCTTGGCTCTTTGCCAAAAAAAGCCAAAGAGAGTTGGTTTGCCTTTGACCATTTTTATTCTGACAATGCCTTCCCTGCCGCAATCCAAAAGGTCTTAGCCCTCAACCCAAAACGCCTCTTAGACATTGGCGGCAACACAGGGAAGTTTTCCATCGCCCTCACCCAACGCCATCCCTCCTTACATGTAAGCATTGTTGACCTCCCCGAACAGCTCGCCCTTGCTAAAGAACAGATTGCATCCCAAGGGTTACAAGAGCGCATTAGCTTTGTTGCAGGAAACGTGCTTGAAGCTGATTTTGCCTTTCCTACGGGGTATGATGTGCTGTGGATGAGCCAGTTTTTGGACTGTTTTAGTGAAGAGAAGATTGTTGAGATTCTCTCAAAAGCTAAACGTTCCATGGATAAAACCGCCACCTTGTGCGTGATGGAACCCTTTTGGGACAGGCAACGTTTTGAAACCTCTGCTTTTTGCATCATCAACACCTCCCCTTATTTTACCGCCATGGCAAACGGCTATAGCAAAATGTACCATTCGGAAGATTTTTTGCGCCTTGTGAAACAAGCAGGCCTAGAGGTGGTTGAAATCCTAGACCACATCGGCATTTGCCAAACCCTCCTCATGCTACGTGCCTAAGTATTCTTTTAAAGCTTTGCTACAATGTCAAAAACCATTCAAAGGGAGCCTATGAAACTTGCCCTCATTCACCATGCCGTGCGCGAAACCAAGGACGCTACTATCCAAAAAACCCTCGAACTCATCCACGACGCCAGCGCCAAAGGAGCCCAGCTTGTGTTATTGCAAGAGTTGCACCAAGGGCCTTATTTTTGCATCACCGAAGACCCCAAGCATTTTGACCTTGCCAATGACTTTGAAAACGACGTGGTGTTTTGGGCAAAAATTGCTAAGCAATACGGCGTGGTGCTCGTGACCTCGCTTTTTGAAAAACGCGCCCCTGGCCTTTACCACAACACCGCAGTGGTCTTTGAAAAAGACGGAAGTGTGGCAGGCAAATACCGCAAAATGCACATCCCTGATGATCCAGGTTTTTACGAAAAATTTTACTTTACCCCTGGGGATTTAGGCTATGAGCCCATCCAGACCAGTGTGGGAAAACTGGGCGTTTTGGTCTGTTGGGACCAGTGGTACCCCGAAGCGGCGCGCCTCATGGCCCTCAAAGGGGCAGATATTCTCATCTACCCTACCGCTATTGGGTGGTTTGATGGGGATGAGGAAGAGGAAAAAACCCGCCAAAAAGAGGCATGGATGGGCGTGCAACGTGGCCATGCCATCGCCAATGGCTTGCCTCTAGTGGCCATCAACCGCGTAGGCAAAGAGCAGGACGAAACAGGGGTTTTGGATGGCATTCGTTTTTGGGGACACTCTTTTGTAGCAGGCCCCCAAGGAGAACTCTTACATGTAAGCGATGAAACAAGCGAAGAAGCAGTGGTTGTGGAAGTGGATGTAACGCGTTGCGAAGAGGTCAGACGCATGTGGCCTTTTTTGCGCGACCGCCGCATCGAAACCTACAAAGGCCTCACTAAACGCTTTTTAGACGCGTGAGTCCTTTTCAAAAAACCACATCAGGGCAAACATGAGCCCTGATGTTTTGGCGATATGTTCATCAAATAAAAACGCTCTGGCCTTGGCTTTTGGCACGTAAATCACCTCAATCTCTTCTAGGTCAACCCCGCCGCCCTTGTGCAAACGCATCGTTTCGTCAAGTTCAGCATAATACAAGGTTTGCTGGCCGCCTGCTAAGCCCACGGCCGTGTAAAAAGAGGTGATTTTATGGAGGTTTTGAGGCGCAACGCCATAGCCTGTTTCTTCTTCGATTTCCTCTAGGGCAATCTGCGCCAAGGGCTTCTCTTTGTCCACCAAGCCCGCGCACAGCTCATAGGTAAACCCGTCGTTGTTTTTGAGGTAAATAGCAGGGCGAAATTGTTTCACAAAGACAAAGGCGTCGTATTCTTTATGGTAGAGTAAAATCGCTACACTGTTGTGCGCGTCCACCATATCCCATCGTTTTTCTCGCCCATTTTGCACGTAGTGCATGCTTTTGGGCTGAATATACAGCGACTCTACGCACGCTTCGATTTTAACAATCGTAATATCAACCAAGTAAAATCCACTGGGCTAGACCCAAGAAGCTAAAAAATCCCATCACGTCTGTGACGGTGGTGAGCAACACAGAACTTCCCACCGCAGGGTCGATGCCATTGCGTTTGAGTGTTAAGGGGATAAGCGCGCCAAAAAGTCCTGCGCAAAAAAGGTTAATAATCATCGCCGCGCCAATCACCACCCCAAGCAAAGGCTCTCCAAACCACACAAAAGCCACCACGCCGACAATACAGGCAAAAATCAGCCCGTTAATGGTCGAAATGGTCACTTCTTTAATAATCGTCTCTTTGGCGTTACTAAAATCAATCTCCCCAAGGGCCAATTGGCGCACCGTAACCGCTAGGGCTTGGGTTCCTGCATTGCCGCCCATGGAAGCAACGATGGGCATAAGTATGGCCAGTGCGACGTAGGATTGGATTGCTGCTTCAAAAAAGCCAATCACACTCGCGGCGGCAAAGGCGGTGAAAAGATTGACAAGCAACCACACGGCCCGCGCACGGCCCGCTTTGAATAAGGCGTGTTCTTCTTCCGCCTCATCATTAACCCCCGCAAGGTTATAAATCTGTTCTGTTGCGTTTTCTTGGATGATGTCATGGATGTCGTCCGCCGTAATGCGTCCCACCAATCTTCCATGGTAATCAATCACTGGCACCACAGAAAGGTCGTAGTTCTCTACCGTCTCGATAACCGAGTCAATGGTGTCATCGTCTCTGGCAAAAATGGGTTGGTATTCATCCTCAGGAGCTTTTTCCACAAACCCTTTAAAGGTAAGTGAAAAATCGCTCGTAATCAAATCTTCTAGGGGGATGGAAAACCGAAGGGTGTCATAATCATCCACCACAAACAAGCGGTAAATGTTTTCAATTTCCCCTTCTTCTTTCATGTGCTTTAAGCGCGCGATTGCCTCGGAGATTTTCTCATCAACCTTGGCCACAAAGACCTCGGTTTGCATGTACGCGCCCGCTTCTTCGTCATCATAACGGCGCAAACGTCGGATGTCTTCTTGGTCTTCTTTATCAAGGCTTTCAAAAAGTTCTTGGGCTTTTTCTTCATCGATGTCTTCGATATTTTGAAGTAAATCTGTCGCGTCATCGCTTTCGAGTTCTTCGATGGCACCTTTGAGTTGCTCTGGGGAAATTTCATCGATCACATCCTTCAAGATGTGATCAGGCAACTCAATGGCCACGTCTCCCAAGCTTTCGCTAGAGAGTTGTTTTACGTAGTCAATAAAAAGGTCAACGTCGTTTTTGTGAACATGGCGAAGGTGGCGTGCGAGTTCTACGGGGGAAAGCTCTTGGTCAAGGTCATCTTGTAAATAACTTTCGATGACCTCTTGCGAGTGCTTTAAATCTTTCAGTTTTGCCACAAAAATCCTTTAGTTAACAAGGGTTGCCTCTACTTCAATGGGCTCTTCTAATTGCACCATGTACTCAAAAGGTTCCTCGCGCGGGGGAACCGAAGGCTCAGCAAGGGCAAGCTCAAAGCGGGGTTTAAAGGTTCCCACGTGGGCTAAAAAGGCTTTACGTTTCTCCCCTTCTAGTTTTCCTTTTTCAATCTTAACAACACTGTTGGGGTTAATGGCGCGACTGTTCTTGTAAAGGCCAAAGTGCAAATGAGGCCCTGTGCTAATACCCGTACTTCCCACGTACCCAATCAACTGCCCCTTAGAAACCACCGAACCCCGACGTATGCCCTTGCGGTACCCGTTTAAGTGGGCGTACAAGGTTTTATACCCATGTCCGTGTTCGATTTCAATCGTCTTTCCATACCCGCCTTTGGTACCCACGAAGGTCACCCTTCCCTCGCCCGCTGCTACAATCGGCGTGCCTGTGGGGGCGGCATAATCGACGCCCAAATGGGCGCGGTAACGTTTCAAAATAGGATGCCAACGTTTTTGAGTAAAAGGGGAAGAGATGCGTGTGTAACGTACGGGCACGGTAAGCAAAAAGCCTTCAACTTCCTTGCCTGACTCGTCGTAATAGCGGTTGTCATCGTACAGATAAACAAAATGTTCCTTGCCCCGCACTTCAACCATGGCTGCTTCGATTTTTGGGTTGCCATACCGCTGTCCTAACCGCGTGCGTTGGGAATAAAAAATCACCAAACGGTCACCTTTTACCAAACGGCGAAAATTGACACTGTTTTTAAAAGAGTGGACAAATTCATTGGCAAGGGCATAATTATTGGTCGCATTAACGATGTCTTGGTAAGGAGAGAGGGCAATCTCAAGTGTCACACTCAGGGCTTCTTCTTGGTAACTCACTGGCGTGGTGCGAAGTTCGTAGGTATGGGTCTGGTTGTCTTTAATAATGTGGAGTTGCAACTCTTCACCGATGGGAATCAACACTTGTTGGATGGCTTCGTTGTCATCTAATAAGAGTTGGTATTTCACTCCCGACATAATCTCAGCGGCGAGTTCTTGGTCTTCTTTATCAAGGGTATAGTAGATAGAAAGTGGTAGTTGGTGTTTTTCCAAAAAGGTTAAAAACGTCTCGCCCTGTCCCCAGCGGTGCTCTTGCATAGTCGCGCCATGCGCACCAAGCACCATCATCAAAATACATGCCAACCATCGCATCATCATCCTACCCCTTTGCACTAATTTAACGTCTTTCAACACCCATTCAAGCCACTACAACACTAAAGAATGAAAGGATATAGGTTTTGAAAAACGTCAAAGGCGTTTGGATTATACTTGACAATTGCTTACAAAATCCTAGCAACCCCTCAGGGCTTTTTGAGTTCTGGTGAAGTATAATCGACCCATCAAAAGCAAAAGGAGTTCCATTGTTTCGCATCTTCGTCGTTTTTTTGGCATTTTTCTCCCTCGCGTGGGCAGAAGGGCTATTTACCTCCTACACTACCACGTTGCATGAAATCCGTGGCAACACTGCAACGGTTACCGATTCACAGCAACTTGTTGTTGGCTCTAGCGGGATTGTCATCCACCAATTTGACGAAAGCAAATCCTCTATCATTGCGCGCGCTAGTGTGATTAGCAAAGCCGATGGACTCGCCACCGTTCAGTTTGAAGTGTTTGACCTTTTAGAACAATCGGCCTTTCCACTGCCAGGCATTCTTCCCAAAGAAGGTGATGTTATCATCCTAAACTACCTCTACGACCGTGCGCTCATTGTTGCCCCCAACAGCATGGTGTTTAACGAAATCACAGGACATTTTAAAGAGATTCAATGGGTGCATCCTGACCTCATGGGCGCCTACCTCGCTAGCGAATACACGCCCAATCCTGACCGCGATACCTTCCGCAAACTTTGCCAAGCCCACAGCACAGGGGTTATCTTTTTTGCCCTCAACCTCAAAGGCTATTTCGCCGACTGCCAAAGTTTTAAGGTTTTAAAAACCCTAAATTCTGGTCGTATCAGCACATACCAACTCCCTTTTTACACCCGCGTTGCAGGTATTGAAAGCTCTTTTTGGAATTTTGGTTCTAAAGAAATCAGCGACTACAACGCTCATTATGACGCTTTGTTGGTAAAATAACCCATGGACGCTTTACATGTAAAATGGTTTGAGGAGCTTTTGGGGGCGGAAAACGTTTACGCCGACAAGGCCCATTTGCTTGCCTACTCTTACGATGCTACCCGCACAACTTATGAGCCTGATTTGGTGCTTTTTCCGCGCCACGAAGCCGACGTGCAAGCCATTATGCGCTACTGCAATACCCATCGCATCATCATCACCCCACGCGGGGCTGGTAGCGGGTTTACAGGCGGGGCGCTTCCGGCAAACGGAGGCATCATCTTAGCCCTTGAAAAACACATGAACAAGATTTTAGAAATCGACATGGAAAACATGGTCGCCGTGGTGGAACCCGGGGTCATCAACATGGACTTGCAGCGGGCCGTGGAAGCCAAAGGACTCTTTTACCCGCCAGACCCTGCGAGCGAAGAGTACTCCACTCTTGGGGGCAATGTAGCCGAAAATGCGGGAGGTATGCGTGCGGCAAAGTATGGCATCACTAAAGATTACGTCATGGCCTTGCGCGCCGTGCTTCCCAACGGCGAAGCCATCGGAGCGGGCAAACGCACCATCAAAGACGTGGCAGGGTATAACGTAGCGGGTATTTTGATTGCGAGCGAAGGAACCCTTGGTGTCATCACTCAAATCACCCTCAAACTCATCGCCAAACCTAAACTTAAACAGACCGCCATGGGCATTTTTCCCACCGTCAAAGACGCCATGAACGCCGTGTATAAAACCATGGCTGCAGGGGTCACGCCCGTAGCAATGGAGTTTTTAGACAACCTCACCATTCGTGCCGTGGAACAAAAATACGCCAAAGGTTTACCTGTGGATGCCGGAGCCATTCTCATCACCGATGTGGATGGAAACCTAGAGGAAGAAATCCAAACCCAACTCAAAATCATCGAAACGATGTTTTTAGCTAACGGGTGCACCTCCTTTAAACGCGCAAGCACGGCCGAAGAAGCCAAAGAGCTGTGGTTTGCCAGACGCAACGCGAGCCCTTCCATCACCGTATATGGCAGCAAAAAACTCAACGAAGACATCACCGTGCCGCGTAGCAAACTGCCCGAACTCTTAGATGCCATCACCGCTATCGCCCAAAAATACGAGGTAAAAGTGCCCTGTTTTGGCCACACGGGAGATGGCAACGTGCACACCAATGTCATGGTGGATGGCACTAACCCTGACGAGCTTGAAAAAGGCCACAAGGCCATCAAAGAAATCTTCCAAGCGACCATTGATTTGGGCGGCACCTTAAGTGGCGAACATGGCATAGGACTGAGCAAAGCCCCTTACATGACCATGGCCTTTACGCAAGGCGAAATGGAACTCTTTCGCGCCATCAAACGCGCCTTTGACCCTAACAACATCCTCAATCCGTTTAAAATGGGTCTCTAATGCGTTTTCTTCATTACGTGGAATTGCTGAAAAAAATCAAAGACAAGCAACTCATGCACTACGCTTCATCGCTGAGCTTTCATACCATGCTTTCGTTGATTCCCGTGCTTTTGATTTCCATGTCTATTTTTACACAACTGCCAAGTTTTGAAGTGTACTATGAAAAAATGACGAGCTTTATCTTTTCCTCCCTCCTGCCCTCTCACCAAGAAGTCATCTCTGGCTACATCGAAACCTTTTTGGGCAACACGGTGGGCATGGGGGTTTTTGGTTTTGTGGTGGTGCTTTTTACCTCCATGATGTTTTTTTTGGAGTATGAATTCATCATCAACACCCTTCTTAGCGCCCAAAGGCGTAGCTTTTGGCAGTCCCTCTCCTCCTACTGGACACTCATCACCCTCGCTCCCTTGGGGCTTGGGGTCTCTTTTTATGTCTCAGGCATCTTGCACACCATGCTTCAAAGTTCAAGCTTTACCAAGTGGATTAACATCTTGGCTATTTTTCCGTACCTCATCGTCTGGGGGCTCTTTTTTGCCACTTATATGATCTCCTCAAGCAAACACCTCACACCACGCCTTGTGGCCTTGGCTTCGTTCATTGCCTCGCTCATTTGGTACTTGTGCAAAAATTTGTTTGTCTATTATGTGGCGTACAATAAGGCGTATTTGAGCATTTACGGCTCTTTTAGTGTTGTGTTGTTTTTCTTCATTTGGATTTACCTCTCGTGGGTTGTCTTTTTGTATGGCGTAAAATTGTGCGCTTTTTTAGAGGAACAAAAAGGGCACACCCCCCAAGGCAACGACCCCCACCGCCAAGAAGCGCCAGCGGATAGCCAGTACGCTTAACCCCAAATACCCCACCAATGCCCAAAGTGGCGTAGGCACTTCCGCCCCCTCCATGCGCCACGCCAAAAAGGGTTCTAAAAAACCGTCCAACACCCCACCCAAACCCACAACATGCAAAGCCGCGCTCAAGGGGTAAAACACGATAAAAACGATGCTTAAAGGAATAGAACCCACCTGTTGCCATGAGGTTAGGGGAAACCAATAATGCACGGGAATATTCATGGCCAAAAAGACCCAGACGTTTAACAACACCGCGTGCACAGGCGCGCTAAAGCGGTCTTTGAAGTGGTGCAAGTAAAGGAAAATGTAAAACACCCCAAAGACTGAAAACCAAAACCCAATGTGCAGTACCAAGTGAGGAAAAAGAGCCAAGAGGACACCTATGGTTAATGCTAGTGTCCCAAAAGAGAGCAGTTTAATGTGGCGCATCAGCAAGAAAAACCCAAAACACGCCATGACAAAAGCGCGCAAAAAAGAAGGCACAAAACCAATGAGCCACAAATACCCAAAAGCCAACCCAAGCATCACGATGCCTAGGTCAAACGTGGCGTTGCGGTAGGGAAAATAACGGCTTTGAAAAAAGCGGTAAAGAGGACGAAGCAGTCCATACCCAAGAGCCAACAGCACCCCAAGGTGAAACCCGCTAATGGCCACCAAGTGCGAAACGCCCCAAAAGACTACATCTTCACGCAGCTCTTTGGGCACAGGGGTGGCTAAAAAAAGCGCGCTGTATAAGGCTTGCATTTTGGGGCTTTCGTGTTGTGCGTGGATGCTATAAGCTAGGCGTTTTGTCACGCCTTCCTCGCTTACATGTAAAGCGTGAAGGGAAAAAGAAGGAGCAAAAAAACGCTTGGAGAGAAAGTCTAAAAAACGCAGTTTGTCGGTGATAACGTATACACTCACCTGCTCGCCAGGCCTTACATGTAAGGCTTCTTTCCACGCCACCGTGTAGAGCAAGAACGCGTCTGTCTTTACATGTAAGGCAAAATAGGGTTTGCCATTCTTACTCACGCGCGCGTCAGCGAGGAGTAATTCCCCTTCCACGTAGGTTCGCCCTTCCCCTACAAAAGTACGGTATTGGGTAAAAACAAGGCTTACATGTAAAGCAAACACAAGGGCCAAAACCCCAAAACACACCGCTACCTCTTTTGCACTTGCAAACAGACGCAACGGCGCGAGGGTCAAATGAGCGGCCCTTCGATTTTGGCTTCTTTGCCACTGTCGTAGATGATTTCCACAGGCACCCCGCCACGGTCCACAAAGCGCGTGCACGCTTTTTGAAACATGAGGTTGGCGATGCCCACGGGGCCGTTACGGTTTTTACCCACGATGACTTCGGCTTCTTCTTCGGGCTTTTCAAAAAAGGTGCTTCTGTACTCTTTGCCCTCTGCCCGCGCGCGCTGTTCTTTTTCTTTTTCCTCGCGCACACGGTAGACGTCGTCGCGGTAGACAAACAAAATCATGTCCGCATCTTGCTCGATGGCGCCCGATTCACGAAGGTCGCTGAGCATCGGGCGTTTATCGTGACGGCTTTCCACCCCGCGGTTAAGCTGCGAAAGGGCGACGATAGGCATCTTAAGTTCACGGGCCAAAAGCTTCAACCCACGGCTAATCTCACTCACCTCCAAGTGGCGGTCTTTGTTGCCCGTGCCACCCATGAGCTGCAAGTAGTCGATGATGCACAGGCTAATATCCGTATGCTTGGATTTAAGCTTGCGCAGTTTGGAGCGCACGTGGTGGATGTCGGCGTTGCCATTGTCATCCACAAAAAGCTTGCGGCTTTCCATGACGCTACACGCATCGCTCAGGCGCGTCCATTCATCATCATTAAGGTTTCCCACTTTGATTTTTTGAAGAGGGATGGAGGTTTTAGCACTCAACATCCGCAGCATCAATTGCTCAGCGGGCATCTCCAAAGAAAACACCGCCACCCCTTTGTTTAAGTCCAGCGCCTTTTGGGCAAGGTTCAAACAAAAGGCGGTTTTTCCCATGGCCGGACGCGCCGCCACGATAATAAGGTCACCATCTCCAAAGCCCGTGGTGAGGTGGTTTAGCTCTTTAAACCCCGTATCAAGCCCCACTACCCCTTGGTTGCCCCGCAGTTTCATCTCTTTGATGTGCGCCACCGTGGAGCGCACCATCTCAGGCGACTCACGAAACTCCCTGTCGGTGGCCTCTTGGGTGATTTGGTAGAGTTTTTGCTGGATGACATCGACCACATCCTTGGCAGGCATGTCCCGCTCTACGGCAATTTCAGTGATGTCTGAGGTTAGCCGTACCAACTCGCGCTTGATGGATTTCTCTTTAACCTCGCTCACATAAGGCGCGATGGAAGGCAGGGGATTGGTGGAGATGATTTCAAGCATCACCTCTTCATCAAAGCGGTTTTCTTGGCCTAGTTTTTTGCGCACAAACTCTTCATCGATTGGCAAATCCCCGCGCTCACACGCCTCCATCGCTTCAAACATGTACCGGTGCGCAGGCAAGTAAAAATCGCTGGCCTTAAGGCGGCTTGCCACCTCTTCAAACTGGGCAGGGTTGAAAAAAATGGAGCTTAAAATGGAGCGTTCGATGTTGATATTGTGTAAGTTGTCCACTATTTTTCCCCTTCTTTGGCCGCTTTTTCCACTTCTTCTAAAAAGCGTTCCACCAGTTCGTGCTCTTTGAGTTTTGCGACCACTTCACCGTGACGCATCACAAGCCCTTGCCCTTTGCCAAAGGCGATGGCCACATCCGCGTGTTTGGCTTCGCCGATGGCATTGACCACGCATCCCATGACGGAGATGTCAAGGGGCGTTTTGATGTGCTTGGTGCGTCGCTCCACCTCTTCGACGGCTTTAACAAGGTCAGACTCCAACCGTCCGCAGGTAGGGCACGAGATGATGTTGACGCCCGATTTTACCACGCCACTGTCTTTTAAAATGGCTTTACCCACGCGCACTTCTTCTTCTAACTCTCCTGTCATGGAAACCCGAATCGTATCGCCAATGCCCTCAAGCAACAGCGTCCCTAGGGCAATGGAAGACTTGATGGTAGAGTGAAAAAGCGTGCCCGCTTCCGTGACGCCAAGGTGAAAAGGATACGGCGTAAGGGGACGCAACAGGCGGTACGCTTCCACCGTGCGCGCCACGTCGCTGGCCTTGAGGGAAACTTTGATGTCCGTAAAACCCAGATCCTCTAAAAATTTGATGTTATAGAGTGCGGATTCCACCATGCCTTTGGCAGTGGGGCCGTAGCGTTGGTCAAACTCTTTTTCCAGTGAACCCGAATTCACCCCGATGCGAATGGGCAAGTTGCGCGCTTGGCACGCTTTGACCACTTCGGCTACGCGGCTTTTTTCGCCAATGTTGCCAGGGTTAATGCGAATGCCATCCACCACTTCCGCCGCCAGTAACGCCAAGCGGTAGTTAAAATGAATGTCTGCCACAAGCGGCAAGGAACTCCCTGCCTTGATGGCCGCCAAAGCGCGCGCATCTTCATAATCAGGCACCGCCACACGGACGATGTCGCACCCTGCAAAATGCAGCCGTTTAATCTGCTCCAAGGTGCCCTCCACATCACGGGTGCGGGAAAAGGTCATGGATTGCACAGGAATGGGCGCGTCGCCCCCGATGGGAACACCGCCTAAGAGTATCTGTTTTGTGGGATAACGTTGCAGCATTCGTCTCTCTTTTACACGGTCGCATTAGCCCTTTGAGCGGATTTTCGAGACCATAAAACGCTCAGGACGAGCGTTGGACGAGAACCCTCGGAGGTTTGTCAGGATGACAAAACGAGAATGAGCGAATAGGGTTAATGCGACCGTGTTTTTTTGAGACATCTTAACACGCTTTTGCTTAGGGTCAGGAAAACGACACAGGGTCCATGTCTACTTCCACAAGACGCCCTTTACATGTAAGGCCCGCTTGTACCAAAGCGCGTGGGGAGTCTGAGCGCAGTAGCACGTGGTAGCGGTATTTTCCTGCGATTTTTCCAATGTCCGCAGGGCCGTGCCCCACCACTTCCACGCGGTCTTTGTAGGCCACAAGTTTGCCTAGCACTTCTTCCACGACTTCTTTACATGTAAGCTCATTGGCGTGAGCAACAAGCAAACGCAACAACCGTTTAAAGGGCGGGTAAAGGCCTTCGCGGTGGGGTTTTTCTTCTTTTAAAAACCGTTCAAAATCGTCCATGTACGCGTGAAAAAATTCAGGATTTAGGGTTTGGATGATGACTTCCCCTTCGCCTTTTCGCCCACTACGCCCTGCGATTTGAAGGGCAAGAGCGAGGGCTTTTTCCCGCGCGCGAAAATCCCCTTGGGAGAGTTGCGAATCTAGCCCCAAGATGACCGAAAGGCCGATGTCGTGATAATCATGCCCTTTGCTGAGCATCTGTGTGCCCACAAGCACGTCTATCTCGCGGTTGTTAAAGCGTTTTAGGAGAGATTTTAACTGCTTTTCCGTGCGCACTTCGTCGCGGTCAAATTGTTCAAAAACAACCGCAGGCAACGCTTCGCGCAAGGTTTCAGTGACCTCAGAGGTGCCGATGCGGCTGGCTTCCATGGTTTCACTGCCACACGTTGGGCAGGTTTTAGGGATGGGTTGGGCAAAGTTGCAGTAATGGCACACAAGGGCGTTTTTGTGTTTGTGTAAACTCATAGAGACGGCACAAAAAGGACACTCAAACCGCTCTCCACACCCTTTACATGTAAGGTGTTTAAAATGGGCGCGTGTGGGGACAAAAACGATGGCTTGGCGGTTTTTTTCTACCACTTGTGCCAATTTAGCGATGATAGTAGGGGTGAGTTCATGGTGCCCAGATTCGTACACGATGCTTCGCGAACTTTGAAAGTAGGTGCCGCGAAGGCGCATGGTAGGGAGTTTGTCGTAGCTTGTGAGGCTTGGAGTAGCGCTGCCCAACACGACGCGCGCACCCACGTAGGTACCAAGCATCAAGGCGACATCTTTGGCGTTGTAGCGGGGCCTTGAGGAAGATTTATAACTCTCATCGTGTTCTTCATCCACCACGATGAGTCCCACTTCGCGCAAAGGCAAAAAGAGCGCAGAACGTGGGCCCGCCACGATGCGCACCTCTCCTTGATGGATGCGTGCAAGAATCTCTTGCTTTTTAGCCTTGGAAAGTTTGGAGTGCCAGATGGCCACGCGCACCCCAAAATGTGTCTCCAGTCGCTCTTTCATCTGAGGTGTGAGGCCGATTTCTGGCATGAGAAAGACAGCGCTTTTGCCCGCGCACAACACCTCTTGCATCAAAGCAAGGTAAATCTCCGTCTTGCCACTTCCGGTGTCCCCAAAGAGCAAGGCTTTGTCGTGTTGGAGTAAAAAGGCTTTGGCTTTTTGTTGGGCAAGAGAAAGGGCCAACGAAGCGTTACATGTAAAGGGAATGGGGGGTGTTTGGTCTTTAGAGTAAGGCACCATGAGCGCCAACGCTTCGCCCAAAGAAGACCCATAATACTCGCTAATAAACTTCGCGCACTGCATCTGCCACAGGGCAAACACGTCGCCTAAGTCTTGCGCAATCTCTTTACATGTAAAGCTTGGTTTCTCGCACGCCTCTACCACCACCGCCTCTTTTTCGCGCCCTTGCAAGGGAGCACGCACGCGCGCACCGATGGCTAAAACTTGAGATGACGCATAGGTCAAACACGGCTGCGCAGAGCCTAGAAGTGCAAGGGTGTAGTAGTGTGTCACTGGGTTAGCGCGTTGCACAACTCTCCCGCAGGGGCACATGTAAACTGCCCATTCCCCGGAGCGTAAGTAAACGTAACAAGTGAAGCATTATCAATGCGAAAAGTGTAGGTATTGGCACCTGTTTTTAGCCAAGCGGCGGTATTGCCCGTGCTTGAAAGAATGGGGTTTTCTAGGATATTTGTAGTACTTGCGGGGCCTCGGTAAAAAAGCTCTTTACCTGCCACGCTGTGACCAGCAGCATTCACATCATCCAAATCAGCAGGATAGTTGCCATTGCCTTGCATCAGTTGTAATGACCGCTGCAAGACAATGCCACTACGAATTGCGGAAACTTGACTCGCCCCTTTAACAATGGCCGCATCCGTACGTGTCGCTGCCAACCGAGGAATAGCAATTGAAGCCAAGATTCCAAGGATGACAATAACAAAGACCATCTCAATCATAGTAAAGGCGGGGCGCGTCATAAGCTTATCTCCATATCTCTAGCGAATAACTCTTTGTCCGCCTAAGCTTTGATCATTCCAAACCAAATTTCTAATATTTGATAAACCATCTGTATTAGCATCGCTTCCAATAACTTGTCGGCAAATAGTTCCCGCAGTAGTATTTCTTGTAGTGGCCTCAACAGTACCAGCATCATTGTCCAAGGTTAAAGTAATGCAGATTGCACCATCAGCAGCTATAGTATAGGAAATTGCAGTACCTCCAGCTACTACGGCAGTATTGCCAACAGCGGTTATGTTTCTTAACTCATCAGCAGTAATGGCGGTTGTAGCATTAGAATCCGTCCAACTTCCTCTTGCTGTATAGCTTGTCGCCAAATCATTGTAAAGCGTCGCAATATCCGCTGCTGCTCTTGTTACCTCGGCGTCATCTCTCGTCGCTGCCAATCTTGGGATAGCTACTGCTGCCAAGATACCTAAAATTACGATCACGAAGATCAACTCTATCATGGTAAAACCACGTTTCATGGGAACTCCTTTTTTTGTACGTTTTGTTTTAAAACGTGTGAATTATAAGACAAGCGGTATTAACCCTGCCTTAATGTCTGGTCGATTTTTAACGCCATCTCATGCATTTGGCGTTCTTGAGCGTAAAAATCATAGCTTTTTTGCACAAAAGCCGTGAGTAATTCTTTGGTATCTAGCCCTTTTTTCTTTCCCAAAAATAACTCCATGTCCCGCAAAAATGCCTCCGCAAAAGCATCTTCAAGGGTAATTGTATAATCTTTGGACGCAATACTCACCGTCACTTTTTTCATCGTCCTAGTACTGCCTCAATCTTTCCAAAAATATCTTCTGATTCCATTTCTCTTAAACGCAAGTCTTCTTGAAGGCGGTTTATCTGCACATCTTTGGCTTCGCTTTGTGCTTTGACGCTGATAAGCTCTGTGCGAAGGGTTTCATTTTGGGTTTTTAGTTCTTCAAACTTTGCAAGCAAATCTTGAATTCTTCCTGAGAGTGTATTGACCACGCGGGTTTCCTCAAACATCTCCTACTCCTTCTTTTATGTTTCAATACGCCCTTAAAACACTGTTGCAAGAACGCTTTTGGCTATAATGCGCATTGTAGCAAATTTCACCCCAAAAGAAAAAGGAACTCCGTGGCGCTTTTTGACCTTCATAGTCCTTTTGAACCCGCTGGCGACCAACCGGCGGCTATTGAGAAACTCGCCGCTTCGTTGCGCCAAAATAACCGTTACCAAACCCTCGTAGGCGTCACGGGCAGTGGCAAGACCTACACCATGGCCAACCTCATCAAAGCCCTTAAACGTCCCACGCTTATCATGACCCACAACAAAACCCTCGCGGCCCAACTTTACAGCGAATTTAAGGGCTTTTTTCCTAACAACCATGTGGAATATTTCATCTCTTACTACGACTATTACCAACCCGAAGCCTACATCCCTAGGCAAGATTTGTTCATCGAAAAAGACAGCTCCATCAACGCCGAGTTAGAGCGTTTGCGCCTCTCCGCCACTGCTTCCTTGCTGAGTTATGATGATGTCATCTGCATCGCCTCGGTGTCTGCTAACTACGGCTTAGGCGACCCCGTAGAGTACAAAAGCATGGTGCAAATCTTAGAAGTGGGCCAGAGCATCCACCAAAAAACGTTGCTTTTGCGCCTTGTGGAGATGGGCTACACCCGCAACGACACCGTCTTTGACCGCGGGCATTTTCGTGTCAATGGGGACGTGGTGCACATCTACCCCGCGTACAGCCAAGACGAAGCCTTGCGCGTGGAGTTTTTCGGGGACGAGATAGAGCGCATCGCTTATTATGAAGCGCTCACCAATACCCCCTTGCAAGAAACTCAAAAAGTCATCCTCTACGCGGCCAATCAATTCATCGTCGGGCAAGCCAGACTCGCCCAAGCGGTCAAGCAAATCGAAGAAGAACTCTACTTGCGTCTTGCGGAACTTGAAGCCCAAAACAAACTGGTTGAATACCAACGCCTCAAACAGCGGGTCGAATTTGACTTAGAGATGATTCAAGCCACGGGTGCTTGCAAGGGCATCGAAAACTACGCCAGACACCTCACAGGCAAACAACCCGGAGAGACTCCTTTTACGCTCTTTGATTATTTTGAGGCTATGAATAAAGAATACCTTGTCATCATCGACGAATCCCACGTGAGCCTTCCTCAGTTTCGGGGCATGTTTGCAGGGGACCGTAGCCGCAAAGAAGTGCTCGTAGAGTACGGATTTCGCTTGCCTAGTGCGCTAGATAACCGCCCTTTAATGTTTGATGAGTTTATCCACAAAGCCCCTGCGTATCTGTTTGTTTCCGCGACACCCGCCCCTTTGGAGCTCGAACTCTCACAAGGTAACGTCGCCCACCAAATCATCCGCCCCACGGGGCTTTTAGACCCCACTATCGAGATTTGCGAAAGCTCCAATCAAGTAGAAGTGCTTCACGACCGCGCCAAGGCCGTCATCGCCAAAAATGAGCGTGTACTGGTGACGGTGTTGACGAAAAAAATGGCCGAAGAACTAAGCCGTTACTACCTCGAACTGGGCCTCAAAGTCAAGTACATGCACTCAGACATCGACGCCATTGAACGCAACCAAATCATCCGCGGGCTTCGCCAAGGGGACTTTGACATGCTCATTGGCATCAACCTTTTGCGCGAAGGGCTTGACCTCCCCGAGGTCTCCCTTATTGGCGTGCTAGATGCAGACAAAGAGGGGTTTTTGCGCAGTGAAACCAGCCTCGTGCAAACCATGGGTCGGGCCGCGCGTAATGTCAACGGCCACGTCATCCTCTTTGCCTCCAAAATCACGGGCTCCATGCAACGCGCCATCGACATCACCACCCAACGTCGCGATAAACAGCGTGCTTTCAATGAAAAACACGGCATCACACCCAAAAGCACCCTGCGCAAACTGGATGAAAACTTACGCGTCGAAGACCACGGCGAACTGGCCTCGCGGCACAAAAACATCGACAAACTCCCCGCCAGCGAACGGCAAAAAATCATCAAAGAACTCAGCGTTCAAATGCACGCGGCCGCCAAAGAGTTAGAATTTGAAAAAGCCGCCGCATTGCGAGATGAGATTATGAAATTGCGCAAGTTGTAGTTTTTAACCTCTTTTTGCTAAAATCAAGCACCAAAGGAGTCGCAAAATGCAAACAATCCACCTGAATAATGCTGAACTAGAGCAGTATATTTACCTTAAGTACGGTGATGACGACAGTAGTCTTCTTCGCGATTTTCTCACATTCTTAAAAACAGACTTACACACTTCTAACCTAAAAAAATCCCTTGAAGAAGTCAAGCAGTTTAAAGAAGGCACTAAGACCTTATCGACAGCAGAAGATTTTTTGACCGAGCTAAAAAGTGGAAATTAAGGTTACCGACACCTTCAAGAAAGAGTTCAAAAAACTTTTAAAAAAAGACCGACTTCTTATAGCAGAATATGAATTATTAATTGGCAAACTTCACCATCAGCCAGATTTTGGCGTTTCTCTTGGGGATGGAAAATATAAAATTCGGCTCAAAAACCTTTCTAGCAACAAAGGCAAAAGTGGTGGTTACCGTGTTATTACTTATACAAAAATTGAAAATACGATTGTTTTGGTTTATATTTATTCAAAAAACAACATAGAAAGTGTTCTTATCAAAAAGATTGACGCCATTATTAAAGCATTTAAAATTTCCTAGCTAGCACACTACACGCCTTTACATGTAACCTTTTTATTATCCTTTCTTGGGTATAATCAGCCACTTTTTACAGGTAGATTTTTCGCATAAAAGGGGAAACCATGGCTGTTTCACTTAATGATCCATCTTTGTACATCAACCGAGAGCTTTCGTGGTTACGCTTCAACACGCGCGTGCTGCACGAATCCGAAAAGGGTTCGTTGCCCCTTTTGGAACGGCTTAAATTTTTGGCCATTTACGCCACCAACTTGGACGAATTTTACATGATTCGCGTGGCAGGACTCAAACAGCTTTTTGCCGCAGGTATCGTTGTCACTGGTGCAGATGAGCAAGCTCCACTTGATCAGTTGCGTGAAATCAGACGCTATGTGGCCGAAGAAAAAGAGATTTTAGAGGCAAGCTATCACAGCATCGTTAAAGGGCTTGAGCAAGAAAACTTACTCATCCGCTCTTACGATGATTTGGACGAGAGTTACAAAATCAAGGCGGATGAATTCTTCTTCTCCAACATTCTCCCTGTCATCGTACCCATCGCCGTGGACGCAACGCACCCTTTTCCGCACCTTAATAACCTTAGCTTTTCCGTAGCGGTCAAACTCCAAGATAAAGACCGCCCCGAGACAAACAAATACGGCATGATTCGCATCCCACGCGTCTTGCCGCGCTTTTATCAAGTGGCAGATAACGTCTACGTGCCCATCGAATCCATCGTGCACCAACACGCCGAAGAAATCTTCCCGGGCTACCAGCTCATCTCTTCCGCGCCCTTTCGCGTCACACGCAACGCGGACATGGTCATCGAAGAAGAAGAAGCGGACGATTTTATGATGATTTTAGAACAAGGGCTCAAAATGCGCCGTAAAGGGGCATTTGTGCGTTTGCAGATTGAAAAAGACGCCGATCCTGACATCATTGAATTTCTCAATTCCCACATGAAAATCTTTCCCAAAGACATTTACATGTACACCATGCCCCTCAACCTGCCCGCCCTTTGGCAGATTGTGGGCAATAAAGACTTTTCCCACCTCAACACCCCGCCAAACTCCCCTAAAACACTGCCACCTTTTAGCAGCAGTGAGTCGGTGTTTAACGTCATTGAGCGGGGCGATGTGTTGCTTGCGCACCCTTATGAGAGTTTTGACCCCATCACCCGCATGATTAAAGAAGCGGCCAAAGACCCCAAGGTCATCTCTATCCGCATGACCCTGTACCGTGTAGAAAAAAACTCACAAATCATCCAATCCCTCATCGACGCAGCCAGTGAAGGCAAGCAAGTTACCGTGATGGTCGAACTCAAAGCGCGCTTTGATGAAGAAAACAACCTCCACTGGGCCAAAGAACTTGAAAGTGCGGGGGCCCATGTGATTTATGGCATCACGGGCTTTAAGGTTCACGCCAAAGTGACCCAAATCATTCGCCAGATTGACAACAAACTACGGTTTTACATGCATTTTGGCACAGGCAATTACAACGCCAGTACCGCTAAAATCTACACAGACGTGAGTTTCTTTACATGTAAAGAAGAATTTGCCAAAGACTCCACAGCATTTTTTCACATCCTTTCGGGCTTTTCCAAAAACCGCAAACTCGACACCCTTTCCATGTCGCCCATGCAAATCAAAAACCGTGTCATCGCCATGATAAACCACGAAGCCACGCTAGGCACCGAAGGGCATGTCATCGCCAAAATGAATTCCTTGGTTGACCCTGATGTTATCAAAGCCCTTTACAACGCTTCTACGCAAGGGGTTAAGGTTCAGCTCATCGTGCGGGGGATTTGTTGTTTGCGCCCAGGGGTTGAAGGGGTGAGTGAAACGGTTGAAGTCAAGTCCATCATCGGCAAGTATCTTGAACACGCGCGCATCTTTTTCTTTAAAAATGCTCCGGTGCAAATGTACATCTCAAGTGCTGATTGGATGCCGCGGAACTTGGAACGGCGCTTGGAACTCATGACGCCCATCATGGAACCCGCCTTGCGCCAAAAACTCTACGAAGTGCTTCAACTCCAGCTTAACGATAACGCGCTAAGTTGGTATCTGGGCATGGATGGCGAGTACAAGAAGCCCGAGCTTGCCGAAGAGGCCAAAGTGATTGACAACCATCAGATTTTGGAAGATTACATCAACCGCATCTACAAAACCGTCAAAAAAGATGCCACCTCTTCCAAGATTGACCAACTCACTAGAAAGTTGTTCAAGGAGAGCTAATGCGCCTACCTTTTGAGGGCATTTCGCCCGCCATTCATCCGAGTGTTTTTGTAGCACCAAGTGCCGATATCATCGGAGATGTGACCATTGGAGAAGAGAGTTCCGTGTGGTTTAACTGCGTCTTGCGTGGCGACGTGCACCGTATTATCATTGGCAAGCGGTGCAACATCCAAGACCTCTCCATGCTCCACGTTACCCACTACACCCTGCCCGATAAAAGCGACGGAAACCCGACGATCTTAGGTGATGATGTTACTATTGGGCACCGTGTCATGTTGCACGGATGTGTTGTCGAAGACACCTGCCTCATTGGTATGAGCGCGACCATTTTAGACAACGCGCGCATCGGAAAAGAGTCCATCGTGGGCGCGGGGGCGCTAGTGACCAAAAATCAGGTGTTTCCGCCCCGCTCTCTCATCCTAGGTGCCCCCGCTAAACGTGTTCGCGAGCTGACCGAGGAAGAGGTTGCCCAACTTTACACCTCAGCGCACCGTTACGTGGAGTACAAAAATCGCTATTTGATTGATTAGGTTTTAGGGGGTTGGAGCTTGCGTTTTTTGGGGTTTGGCTTGCTAAAATAAATCAAATCCTCCGCCGTGCACACTTCAGGGGGAAGCTTGTCAAGACAGGCGATGAAAATCTGTGCCGCACTTTTAGCATCCGCCAACGCACGGTGACGCCCCTCTTCTTCGATACCCAATACCTCTTTTAAAAAATCCAATCCATATCGCGGAGATTCGATGGTCTTTTGCGCCAAGTCGATGGTGCACAGTTTGCGGTTAAGCATGGGGCCAAAGCCTTGTTGCTCAAAAGAAGCGGAGATAAAATAATAATCAAATCCCACGTTATGCGCCACAAACACCGCATCCCCTAAAAAAAGGCGGAAGGCTTCAAGCACACTCCCAAGCGATGGGGCTTCGCGCACATCCTCAAGGCCAATCCCTGTGAGGGTTTCAATCACCGGAGGGATTTCCTTGGCATGCACCAAAGACTCAAACCGTCCTACTTCTTCGCGTCCTTCTAGCATCACTGCACCCACCTCAATCATCTGTCCTTTAGCTGGGTCGCTGGCGTTGCATTCGATGTCCACCACACAATAACGCTGCGCCTCTACCTTGTTTAAACGGGTAGCAAGTGTCACATGCGTGTCGTTTGTACGCACTAAGGGAAGGCCCATGAGACGGAGTTGTTCCATGTCTTCCACGTCACACGCACACAGATCTTCAATGGATTCAAGGCGGTAAGAAACTTCCGAAAACGGCAGACTTTCTCTGGCGAGTCGCAACGCGATTCTATCAAACCGTCTCACGCGTTCGCTTCTTGGATAAAATCAGCCATTTTTTGGTATGACTTTTTGCCCTTGTGCGCTTCCACGCCGCTGCTCACGTCATAGCCGTAAAATCCAAAGGGGCGAAGTTGGCCCAACATAGCCGCCTCTAGCCCACCCGCGACAATCATTTTGTCGCATTCTGCCCCTTCAAACCACGCTTTTTCAATGCGTTTTCCCGCACCGCCATAGCCTTCCACAAAAGCGTCTACCAAGCGGTAACGGCCAGAAAACCGCGTCAAATCTTCTTTACATGTAACGCGCACCACCGGCAAAAAAGGCACCTCAAGGGCCGCATAAAACGCCTCTGGCGCGTCCCAATGAATCTGTGCTAAGGTCAATTTAACAGCCTTACATGTAGCGTTTACAAAAGCCGCTTCTTCGTTGACAAAAAGCCCTACTTTTTCCACAAAAGGGGGGAGTTTAGCAACAATTTGCGCGGCAACTTCAGGGGTAACAAAACGCGGTGAGGGCGGATAAAACACAAATCCAAGGGCATCCGCACCAAGGGCAATTGCGCCAAGTGCATCCTCAAGGTTCGTGATACCACAAATTTTCACGCGGGGCATGTTAGACTTTTAACGACGCAATAGCATGGGCGTAATCCGCCGAACCAAAGACGTAATTGCCCGCCACGACGATGTCCACGCCCGCTTCGTCCAAATCGCGCACGTTGAGCCCGTTGACGCCACCGTCTACTTCGATAAGCACTTTAGCGTTACGCGCATCAATCATCGCGCGAAGGCGTTTGGCTTTCTCTAGGACGCTGGGGATAAACTGCTGACCGCCAAAGCCAGGATTGACACTCATAAGCAACACCATATCAACCTCATCGAGCAAAAACTCAATGGCTTCTGGCGGGGTATGAGGGTTGAGGGTGAGCGCGGGAGAAATCCCATAACTTCGGATTTTTTGAATCAACCGATGGGGGTGTTTTTCTTCTTCGATATGAAAGGAGATAAATTTAGGCTTCAAGGGTGCGAACAAGTCCACAAAAAACGTATTGTTTTCTACCATGAGGTGAATGTCTAAAGGCTTAGTGGCTGCCTTGGCAACGGCAGAAACTACCACTGGCCCGATGGTCAGATTAGGAACAAAGTGCCCGTCCATGACATCAACATGCACAAGGTCACAACCCCCTTCACAAATGGCTTGAATCTCTTCATTAAGTCGTCCAAAATCTGCCGAGAGAATACTAGGTGCTACGTACATAACGCTCCTTATTTGGTTAAAAATAGTGTCAGGGGCTTGCCTTCTACAAGAAAGTCCACTTGCGCCCCTCTTTTTTCTTTCTTATGTTGAAAAATTTCCGAAACCCGTACAAAGGTACGGGGCATAGTGATGTCAATCTTACGCTGTTTTTTCATCATCTGTTGGACAAACTTTCCTCCGATGATGTTGACAAATTCACCCAAGGCGTCCATGAGGTCTTGACGGGAAGCGTTCGCGCTGTCTTCTAGGAGCACTTGGCACGCCTTGCGCGCTGTTTCTTCTTCAAAGACCACAAGCAACAAGCCACTCAAATCCCCAAAAAATGCCAACGCCACACCCATCATAGAGTCAGTTTCTTGGAGGGTTAGGGGTTGGATTTTAAGGGATTCTTTGTGAACCTTGCATTGTGTCATTGTTTCGATGGTGTGCATGGCGGTTTGGGTGATACCAGGAAGCACTTCGACCAACTGCTTGGTGACGTGTTGGGTTTTTTTCGTATTAATCGCGCCACCGCCACTTTCGCCTAGCAAGGCTTCATCGTCAAAAAAATCCTTCATAGAATCGTACAACAACACCCCTGCATCTTCAAGCTCTTCGCGCAAAGAGTCTGCAATACTGCGTCGTGTCAACCCGCACACGGCAATCGTCGCCCCGTGTTCTGCGCCTGCGGTGGAGAGGCGAGAGAGAAAGTTGACCCCATGCACGTTAATGGAAGAAACCGTGTGGGCATTAAAGAGAAAAAACAAAAACCCCACCCGAAGGGAGTTTTCATGGTAGCGCATGTCAAATTTTTCCACCAATCCCGAATCCACAAAGTTACTCAAACTGTACACGATGACGTTGTCTTTAATGTGTATTTGCAAGTGTTTTTCGGATGAACCGATGTAGGAATTTGAGATAGCAAAATCGTTTAGGGGTTTTTGTTCTGCAAAATGCACTTTGGATTTGGCGATACTAGGCTTGTAGCCTCGCTCGTACAATTCTAACACCAACTGGTTTTTTTGTTCCACGTTGTCGTTGTACACAATAATCTTTTTTTCCTCCAGGTTTTCCCCCAAAGGAACGCCCACAAACAACGCAGCGATGGCTTCGGTTTCGTACAGTGAAAAGGAAACCTTGTGCTGGTACATCTCCATAATGGTATTGTATTTTTTAAGATTGTAGTCGCAAAACCCAATCAGTGCGCCTGTTTTTTCTTGAATTTGCTTGAGCAACTCAACGATGGTCGTTAACCCACGCTTGTTAAAGAAAATCATTTTTTTCAAAGAAATGAGGGCCGCTTCACACTTTTTTTCCACTAAAAATTGGATGTCTTGAGGCTCAATAATCGCTCTGGCATTCTCCCCGTCTAAAAAACCCTGGGGCGTAAAAATGGCTAGGCTATTTTTAAGCGTCGGTCTCATGCTTCAAACTTTGACACACACGCATAAAAATGTTCCACCTGTGCTTCGCTCGCCTCTATCTCCAACTCAAAAAAATTGTTGATTCCACAGCGCACAAACAGATCACGGCTAAGCTCATACTGCAACAAAAGTTTAAAATACACCACGCGATCATTGTCTGCTTCGGGGTCTTTTAAGGCCTGTAAAAAGTGAATAAGCTCCCCAGAAAGCTCCCATTTTTGCGCAATCATACAGGCTAAATCAAAAAAATCAAGCCCACTCATTTTATATAAAATCGCCTCATAGCTCACGGCTTTTTGCGCTTGCAACAAGCGCAAGGTTTGCACCTCATGTTTAAAAATCCCCTCACATGCCGCAAAGGTAGCAGGGATGATGGAAGCCGCCTTGGAGATTTCGATACTTTGGCATCCAAGCTCTTCCATGAGACCTTCCCATTTCACCATAAGTTGCGCTTGGAGCTCTTGAAAAGTGCGCGAATCCAAGTCAAAAACCTCCCAACGCGTGGGCATTAGCAAGCGCGTATAGTAACTGTAAAGGATTTGGCGGGCCCGAAACAGCCCCAACACACCAAAAATCTGGCGCGGTTCTTTAATCTCTGAGCGAAAGCCAAAAATAGGCTTATTGACAATTTCACGCAAATACAGCATCAATGCGCCATCTTGGGCCGCACAATCCGCCGCTTTAACCAAGTCTCCCTCAGCCAGTGCCGCAGAACACGCTTTGACAATCTTTGGAATAGCAGGAACTTGTGCGATATAGTGGTCGATTATGTCACGGGAAATCATGAGCCAAGCACCCTTTTCTTGAGGATAGGCCATGATAGCACCCCTTTCATAAAAAGTCTCTAAATGCAAGCTAAAACCTTTTACATGTAAAGAAAATTGTGGTACAATACGCGCCTTACTTGTACGAGGGGTTTTAAGTCAGTCTTTTGCTTCCTTTTTGTACAATACACCAAATTTTACCAAGGATCCCTAATGGCAAGAAGATGTGCAATTACTGGCAAAGGTCCAATCGTTGGCAACAACGTTAGCCACGCCAACAATAAAACAAAGCGTCGCTTTCTTCCAAACCTCCGCACGATTCGTGTGATGTTGGAAGATGGAACAACACGCAAAATCAAAGTCGCAGCCTCAACGCTTCGCACCATGAAGAAAAACGCGTAACCCGCGTTTTCATGAGGAATCGCCTCCGTGCCGTCCGCGCCCAAGTTTGCGCATAAGCTGAAAAAATTCCTCAACTGGTCTGAAAAGGCCACACCTGAGATAAGCCTCAACACCGAGCTTTACGAACAACTCCGCCCTTTTCGCGTCCCTATCATCTCTGTCGTTTTGGCAATGATGTTTGGGACCCTAGGGTATGTCTTCATCGACGACATGTCCCTCTCCGACGCTGTTTACCAATCTGGCATTACCTTTACTACGGTTGGTTTTGGCGAAATCGCCCCCATTTCCGAACTGGGTCGCCTCTTCACTGTGACGCTCATTATCATCGGATTTGGTGTCTTTTCTTTCTCCATCGGTGTTTTAGTTCAAGTGCTCAACAAGGGCGATCTCATTCGTATCATCAAGGAGCGCAGTATGCTGTACCGCATCGCACGTCTCAAAAACCACTTTGTTATCTGCTATCACAACGAGTTTACCATCCAACTGGCAAAACAATTTCGCGAAAACCATGTCCCTTTTGTGGTTGTAGACCCGGGTGATTCTTTTGCAAAAACCGCCCACCAGTTTAAATACCCCTATTTCTTGCAAGAAGAGCCGCACACGGAAATTGCTCTGTTAAAATCACACTTTTCCAGCGCCAAAGGGATGATTACACTAAGCGAAAACATCGCGGATAACATCGCTCAAATCGCTTCGGCACGGTTGTATGAAAAAGAACTTGGCCTGAAACGCCCTTATTTTATCATGGCCAATGCAGACAATGAAATCGACATAGAAAAGCTCAAAAAACTAGGAGCGGATGCGGTTGTCTCCCCCACCAAACTTGTCGCGCAACGCCTAAGCGCCATGAGCATCCGGCCCGATATGGAAAATATGATTGAAACCTTTTTGTACCAAAAAAAATCTGCCATCGACATGGAAGAGATTGTGGTTCCTGATCACTCTTGGATGCGGTTTAAGAAAATCAAAGAAGCCCATTTGCGGGACATTACCAATGTGAGTATCGTGGGCATTCGCGACGCCAAAGGGAAATTTTCTCCCATGCCACGCGGCGACACCCTCATTGGTACAGGCAGCAAACTCTTGGTGGTAGGCACCATTGAGAGCATCCATGCCACCAAACGCATCATCCGAAAAAAAGAAAAACCCGAGGAATTAAAATATGTTTAACATCTTTCCTATCAAAGGAAGTCTTGAAAATGTTGCAGGCTTTTACTGCGACGGTGTGAGCGTTGGGCTTAAGCCAAATGGGGCTAATGATGTCGCTTTTATCCGCTCCGACGCTCCTTGTGATGTTGAAGCCGTCTTTACCACCAACCGTTTTCAAGCGGCACCCATTGTGCACTTTAAGCGGTATCCTGAAAACTTTCAAACCAACTTTGTGCTCATGAATGCCAAAAACGCCAATGCCATGACAGGAACCAAGGGAGTGGAAGACATTGACGCGCTTTTTGCCTCCTTGCGCGCAACCTATCCCGCGCTTCACAATCCCATCATGAGCTCCACAGGCGTCATCGGCTACCGCCTTAACCAAGAAAAAATTTCCCATGCTTTTTCCAAATTTGATTTTAACGCCAAAAATTCCGACGCGGCCGCCCGCGCCATCATGACCACCGATAGCTTTAAAAAAGAGCTCTGCCTTCGCGTTGAGCCCGAACACGGTGCCCCCTTTCACCTTGCCGCCATTTGCAAAGGAGCAGGGATGATTAACCCTGCCATGGCCACCATGCTGTGCTTCATCCTCACCGATGCCGCACTCCCCAAAGCCGACGCCAAAGAGGCACTCTCTTATGCTGTTGAACACTCCTTTAACGCTGCTAGCGTCGATGGTGACACTTCCACCAACGACACGGTATTGCTACTTAGCAACGGCCAAAGTGGGGGCTATGATAAAGAAGCTTTCAAAGAAGCTTTAGCCTTGCTCACCAAACACCTCGCTCTTGAGATTGTTCGAGACGGGGAAGGGGCGACTAAATTGGTTGCCTTTGAGGTGATTGGCGCAACGACCGACGAAGAAGCCAAAAAAGCCGCCAAAGCCCTTAGCAACTCCTTACTTGTAAAAACCGCGTTGTTTGGCGAAGACCCCAACTGGGGACGCATCGCCTCTACGATTGGGGCGAGTGGGGTTGCATGTAATGATGAAACCCTAACGATTTTTTACGATGATGTGCTTGTCTTTAGCAACACCCACCGTGAACTTGACAAAGAACGCGAGATGAAGGCAGGTAGCGTCATGAAGCAAGCAAGCTACACCATCCGTTGTGATTTGGGTGTGGGTTCTGGCGCATTTACAGCTTATGGCTGTGATCTTGGGCACCAATACGTTACCATCAACGCCGATTACCGCTCATAATCAACCCTTACTTTCTCTCTCTTGCACGGGGCATGGGTGTCGTTCATGCCCCCTTTTTAACCCCTTTCTTAGAGACAGATGGCTATACTTTCACAAAACCACCAAGGAGGTAGCGATGCTACACGAATACCGAGACATCATCTCAAAAGTCAAAGTAGAAAACGCGCATTTTGCAAAGATTTTTGAACGTCACAACGAACTTGATAAAAAGATTGTCGATGTCGAAGAAGGGCGCGAGCATATGGAGCGTTTTGAACTTGAAACCCTCAAAAAAGAAAAACTTCGCCTAAAAGACGAAGCGTATACCATGATTTTAGCATTTAAAGAAGAAAAAGGCCTCTAATCTTCCAGGCTTAAGCCTGGAATCCCCTGTGTTAACACCCCACGTTTTATTTTTCCCTTGCAAAACTCCACGATTTTTCCATGAAACCTTGCATAAAGCTCCACGCGTGAGAGCTCTTTTCCATAAAGTGTTGTTACTTGCGCATCCTCAAGGCCTTCTATTAGCCACTCTTGGAGCATCTCGTAGCTCTCAAAGGTATAGCCATAATAGCGCAGTAATTTATCGGTGTAGCTATCCACCACCATCGCTTCTTTGTAGCAAGCGTAGCACAAAATCCCATCAGCACTCTCAGGGCCTATGCCTCTTTGTGCGAGCAACCAGTCGCGCTCTACTTCTTTGGCAAAGGTTTCAAAGGTTTCAAACTCTGCCTCAATAGCCTGCGCAAGACGCACAAGATTGACGGCTTTAGCCTTAAAACACCCACTTGGGCGAATACACTCCATCACGCGCTGTTCGTCCATTGCTGCCAAAGCCTTTACATGTAAGGCTTTTTGCGCGCGCAAAGCGTCCAAGCTCTCTTCCACGCGCTCCCATTTGGCTTGTTGGGTTAGCACCGCGCCCACAACAACCTCAAATGTGCCGCTGTTGGGCCACCAAAAAGGGTCGCGAGAAACTGCGTTGATGCCTGAATGCTTCAAACCTTCTAGGAGTTCAATGCTACGTCTCATGCCACGCCTGCGTAAGGATGGGGGTATCTTCGTAAAGCTTGATTTTAAAGGCCTCTTGGCACTCCTTACCCGCAAATTCCATCACCACCATCTGCAAAATGCCTTTGCAACGGTTGGGTATTTCAAAAGAGGCAGGAAGACCTGTTAAAAAACGCTTCAAGGGTGCGGCTTCGTCCATACCAATGACATTGTCCCGACACCCTGTTAGGCCAATGTCGCTCAAATACGCCGTTCCTTTTTCTAGTGTCAAATCATCCGTCCCCACATGCGTGTGCGTCCCGATAATAGCAGACACCTTGCCTTTTAGCAGCGCAAACAAAGCGCGTTTTTCACTGGTGGCTTCCGCATGAAAATCAATCAACACCCCATCGTGAGGCTCTAGTGTTTCAAGGGTTTCAAGGATGCTAATAAAAGGATTATCACACATGGGCATGGTAAAGTGGCCCATGAGGTTCACAACCGCCAGCGTATACTCTTTGCTGCGCACATACCCAACACCGCGTCCAGGGACGCCTTTGGGGTAGTTCACAGGACGCAAAATGGGATGGGTTTCCAAAAGAGGAATGATCTCTTTTTTATCCCACGTGTGGTTTCCCCCGCTCATCATATCCACGCCTGCTTGAAAAAGCTCGTGGGCATGTTTGATACTAAGGCCAAACCCATGGCTAGCATTTTCGGTATTGGCAATCACGCAATCTAGGGCATATTGTTCTTTGAGTGCTCTTAAATGGGTTTGAATCAACTTGCGCCCAGGGCGTCCTACCACATCACCAATAAACCCTACTCGCATGTTGTGCCTTTGTTTAAAAATAGGCCGCCATGGGCATTAAAAAACTGCTTGGCCGTGCGCCCGCTTCGTGAAGCACGGGAGGCGGCAAACTGCTTGGCGGCAAGATGAAGCACGGCCTTGTCCCCTTGGTAATCTTTAAAATAATGTTCCACAATGTCTAAGTATTCTTGTTGCGTCCCTTGGTAAAACGAAAGCCATAAGCCAAACCTGTCTGAGAGGGAAATCTTTTCCTCCACCTTATCTGAGTAGTGTAGTTCCCCTTGAGAAACACGGGTGCCTTGGTTGTCGCTCACGTGTTCTGCAATCAAATGGCGGCGGTTGGAAGTGGCGCACACCATGACATTGCGCGGGGGAAGTTCAATGGAACCTTCCAAGATAGGCTTAAGGCCCTTGTAACTCACATCACCTTCTTCAAAGGAAAGGTCGTCGCAAAAAACCAAAAACCAATAGGGCAATTCACGCAACTCATCCACGATTTCTGGTAAATCTTTTAAATCTTCCTTGGCAAACTCAATCAAGCGCAGCCCTTGGTCGTTAAAGCCATTAAGCAAGGCTTTAACCAAAGAGGATTTTCCTGTCCCTCTAGCACCCCAAAGCAACACGTGGTTAAAGGGGTTTCCCTTCAAAAATTGGTGCATGTTTGCCAAAAGCACCTCTTTTTGGCGCTCCATCCCCACTAAATCGTCCAACCCCACCGGGTCAATCTCTTTTACAGGGCGCAAGGTTTGTTTTTTAGGGCGCCAAATGGCCGCTTTGGTGCTTGCCCAAACAATACCGCTCATGCTTTCTCCTTTTTTCGCAAATACCCAAGGGTGGTAGCAAGAATGTCATCGTCGTCTTTGCTTGGGGAGTTCAAGAGCTCTTTTTTTCCACCCTCAAGGGTTATTGTAATGCTTTGCTGGTAATTGGCGATACTAGAAACCTGACACGCCATCCCCAAAATCTTCACCACAATCAACTCTAAAAACTGCTTAGTTGGCGTGTCGATACTCCCAAAACGGTCACACATCTCTTCTTCAATCTCATACACTTCTTGCACGCTCTTGCAGTGGCTTAGGCGTCGGTAAAGCTCTAGCCGGACTCGGTCTTCGCCCACGCATTCGGGGCTAATGTACGCGCTAATGGAGAGTTTTAAATCAATCTCTTTCTTTTCGCTTTTTTCATGGTGCATCAACTCCCCGATAGCATCTTCAAGCATCTTGAGGTACAACGAGTAGCCAATGTTTTTAATGTGCCCACTTTGCGCCTCGCCAATCAAATTTCCCCCGCCTCTGATTTCCAAATCATGGTAAGCAAGCACCGACCCGCTTCCTAAAAAGGAGTTTGACTCCAAGGCGACCAACCGTTTTCTCGCTTGGTCGGTGAGGGCTTCTTTGTTTTCTACTAAAAAATAACAAAAGCCCTGCCGTGCACCACGCCCAACGCGCCCGCGAAGCTGGTGCAAATCTGCAATCCCAAAGTGGTCTGAAGCCTCTATTAGCATGGTGTTGACATTGGGCAAGTGGATGCCCGATTCGATGATAGAAGTTGAAAGTAGCACATCGTATTCGCCCGCTTCAAAGCGCAACATCTCTTTTTCGGTAAAGGTAGCACTCACATGGGAGTGCAGCACTAAAATCCGAAGGGAAGGGATGATTTCACGCAACTCTTTGGCCTTGGATTCAATGCTCGCAATACGGTTGTGCACGTAAAAAATCTGCCCACCTCGGCGAATCTCTCGCAATAACACTTCTTTGACCAAGACACTGTCGTATTCTTTGACAAAGGTGCGCACGTCTTCGCGCTCTTTGGGTGGGGTGAGGATTTGAGAATATTGGCGAATGGAGCTCAGCGCCATGTTAAGGCTACGGGGAATGGGCGTTGCACTCATGGAAAGCACGTGGATATTGGCACGCATATTTTTCAGTGCTTCTTTTTGTTTCACGCCAAACTTATGCTCCTCATCAATCACTAGTAACGCTTGGTTCTTCATGGGTGCACCCAACAGTGCGTGGGTACCGATACACACATCAATACTCCCCTCGGCCAAACCCTTCAAAAGGCTGGTGCGCTCTTTGGTGCTTGAAAAGCGGTCTAATTTAGCCACACGCACGCCAAAATCTTTAAAACGGGCGTTAAGGCTCTTGAAATGCTGAGAAGAGAGCAAGGTGGTTGGAGCGATAAAGGCTGCTTGATAGCCACTTTTGACTGTCGCAAGGATGGCATTCATAGCCACTTCGGTTTTTCCAAAGCCCACATCACCGCTAATGAGCCGGTCCATCACCTTTCCCGAACGCATATCTCCAAACACCTCTTCGATACAACGCTCTTGGTCTTCAGTGTATTCAAACCCCGCTTGGGCACGAAACAAGGCGATGGCTTCATCACTCGCGTCAATAAGGAAGCCTTCCACCAATTCCCGTTTTGCTGCGATGTCGATAATTTCTTGGGCAATTTCAAAGAGCTTTTCCCTGGTTTTGGCTTTGAGTTTTTGGAAACTTCCCTTACCAAGCTTATCAAGCACGGCCAATCCACCACCATCGCTAATATAACGGTCAATGACGTGCAAGTTCTCAACAGGCAGTAAAAGCTTGTCCTCTCCTTGGTAAAGGATGGTCACAAAATCTCGCGTCGCCCCAAGGACGGTGGTGTTGGTTAAGCCTTTGAAAATCCCAACCCCGTAGGATTCGTGCACCACGTAATCCCCAACACGCAACTCGTCCAAAATCATGGACGGGCGCTTGGGGCGTTTTTTAGAAAGGGGTTTGTTAAGCGAGAGGATAATCTCCTCTTTGCTCATCAGATTGACAATCAACGGGCTTTCTTTAAACCGCCCCACCCCTTCGAGTTCTGCGTGTTTTAGCAAGGCTTCGTTGCGCGCCAATAGCGTAATACGCTTGGTCGGATGAAAAGATAAAAAAGTTTTAGGAACACTCACTTCGATATCTTGGTACACCGTTGGCTCAGGCAAGGGAGGGATAGCCAAAAGGCGCGCTGTGTCAAGGGTTTCATCAAAAAGTGCAACCTCGGCGATTTCCCCGTCCATTTTTTGCGCAACCCGTGCTTCAAAATGGCTCAAATAATCCATAGAAAGCTCCCCTAACCCCCAAAATCCCAAAGAGAGCATGTCTTTCACAAAGGCGTCACTAGAAGTTTTCTCCACCGCCGAAGCAACCACGGTATGGCTTGTTTCGTCCAACCCAAACAAGGCAGGCAAAAAGCTCACCGATTCGAGTTCTGTTTTCTCGCTTTTTTGGCTCTCGCAGGCAAAGTAGCGCATGCTTTCAATCTCGTCCCCAAACAAACTAATGCGCACAGGCTGTGAAGCATCGATGGAAAAAATATCGATGATATCCCCACGAAAGGAGACTTCACCATGGGATTCCACCACGTCTACAAAGGTGTATCCCCAGTGCAAGAGCTCTTCTTTAAACTGAGGCAAGGACAAGGTTTCTCCAAAGGAAAGCGTACGCTTAAGCAGTAGTTTGGGAGAAGGAAGGGGATGAAGCAGGGTTCTTAAGGGTGCGATTAAGACTTTTTTAGGGGAAGCTTCATTGGCGAAGTGGTTTAGCGCCGCCAACAAGGCATACAACTCTGCGCTATACGCGCGTAAATCCTCCCCTTTTTTTGCCCTAAAATCAGGCAAAGCAAAGGGTTTTTTACCTGCTAGGGCAACTGCGTCTTTAAGCTTTTGGACTTCTTTATCGTTTTTGGCGATGAGAATCTGTGCCTCACCGCCTTCTTTAAAATATTCGTAACATGCCGCTTGCAAGAGAGTTTACACCTCTTCGATGATGGGTGTGGAGGTGCTTTGGTGTTGGGTTAAAGCAGGTCGGTCTTCAAGGCGAATATTGCTTTGGCCTTGGAAATACGCTTTTGACTCAATCATGAGTTCCTTGGAAAGTACATTTCCGATAAACCTACCTCCAGCTAAAACTTCCACATACGAACAATCTGCACTGCCTTCAAACTCCCCATTGACTACGAGTTTTTCGGCTTTAAGCTCACCTTTAACGCGTCCTTTTTTTCCAATAACCACCACGCTGCTTGAATGAATATTTCCCTCAAGTTCTCCGTCTACATGTAAACGTGATTCTAGGGTAAACTCCCCTTTAATGGTGGCACCAACGGCTACGAGGGTGGTCTCTGAGGAAGAGATGGATCGGTTATCATCTTTAGTAAAGATTGCCATGAGACACGATTCTCCTTTTCAAAAATTTCTTCAAAATTACTACTACTCCAATCTAAAAAATGCTGCGGATCTAAGGGGCGTGAAATAAACCTTACTTCATAGTGTAAATGCGGGCCTGTCGAGAGACCGCTGTTGCCAGTATATCCAATTAGCTGCCCTTTTCGAACAAATTCACCCGATTTTACAATCATGTTTTTACTCAAATGGGCGTAAGATGTTTTAAACCCGTAGTTGTGTTCAATAATCACCAAGTACCCAAACCCGCTCTCTTTGTGGTACCCCGCAAACTCCACAACCCCATCCGCAGGAGCAACAATCGGCGTTTCAAGTGCGGCACGCAGGTCAATGCCTCGGTGAAATTCCCGGCTTTTTAAGATAGGGTGGGTACGCCACCCAAATTTCCCTGTCAAGCCGTTGTTTTCAATAACCCAACCGTTGGGAATGGAGCGAAAAAGATGCTGTTGTTGAGTACTTGTGACGGTGATGTTTTCAAGGCGCTCATCAATACTCGAAGCATCAGGGGTTTTAAGACCAATCAGCTCTTCAATCCCACTCACCTTGTCGTTGATGGCTTCAAATTGTTTGGTTTTTGCCTCGATTTGGCGTTGCAATTTGGCATTTTGCTCGCCCAATTGGTACTCTTTGTGAATCAATTCTTCTTTTTTGTTTTCAAGTTGGCTAAGCTCATGGTACAACATGGAAATAAGCCAGCCTCCAAACACAATCACCGCTATCACGGCCAAGGTAAAATACAACACAAACTTTTTAACCAATTGGTGTAACAAGAGCTGTTTTGAGCCGTTAATATCGGTGATAGTGATTACAAATTTATTACGCATGCCTCTCCTTCAAAAACCGCTCCACCACCGCAAACGAACCAAATACAACGTAGTGTTCTTTTGGGTCAAACTCCCATGTTAATTCCCCTTGCAAAATCCCAAGGCGCGCCAAGGTTTCTACCACCACCTTTTCGCCCGTTGTGCGTCCGTGACAAGGCAGTGGTATAAGGCGCACTTCTTTAATCTTGGGCTTTAAAATTTCCAAAATAACGGGGATTTCTTTATCCAAGTAGCTGTTGTAAAGGAAAATATACTGTTCTTCCGCTAAGGCATGTAACAGTGCGGATGCGGCCATGGGGTTGTGCCCGCAATCTAAGACAATATTGGGGGCAATCTTTTCATGGCGTGCACGTAAGTCTAAGGCTGGAAGGGAGGAGAGGGAGGGAGAAACGCCCAAGATGCGCGCAGCGGTGTACGCTGTTTGCATGTTTTCATAAAAAAACGCAGGAAGGTTTGTTCTTTGAAGGTACGCCCTAATCTCTTGGTTTGTTGCCTCGCAAACCACGGCCTTTGGATGCACCAACGCAACTTCTTTTGCTTGCGCCTGCGCCTGTGCAATGGCCACCACCTCCTCTTCTTGCAAAGGGGCAAGCACGGTGGTGGTAGTGATGCTACGCAATTTTGTGCCCGCAATTGCCTCAAGAGTGTCTCCCAAAAAGCTTTGGTGGTCCATCCCAATAGGCGTGATAACACTCAGGATTTTAGGAAAAACATTGGTAGCGTCCCATTCACCCCCAAGTCCTGCTTCTAAAATGACCACATCACACTCTTCAAAAGCCAAAATAGCCAAAAAGGTGGCGTATTCAAAGTAAGAAAGTTCTTGTGCTAATAAAGGAGGTAAAAGCTTTTGAAGCCTTACATGTAAAGCCTCCAAGGTGGCATCACATACCAAAGTGCCATCTTTCCAAAAGCGTTCATTAAAGGCTAGCAAGTGGGGGGAAGTGTAGTGTCCCACGCGCTTTCCTTGGGTTTTTAGCATCCATGCCAAAAAGCGTCCTGTACTCCCTTTTCCATTGGTTCCCACCACATGAACAAGGGGCAATGCAGGTAGTGCATTTTTAACCGCCTCATAGGCGCGAGGCATCCGTGTTGTGTCAATATGTTCTGAATACAGGGGCTTTTGCGCAAGGGTTTGAGAGAGGGTCATTGAAGGGAAGGCTTTACTTGATTTCTTCCAGACTCTTTAGCATGGTAAAGCATTCTATCGGCTGCTTCAATGGCCTCTTCTTTGCTGTGGTGGGCTTTGCGCTCACTAATTCCACAGCTCACGGTCACGCCAATACGCTCTTTTTTATAAATAAATTTAAAATTCTCAATCACTTTGCGCACCTTATCGGCAAACACAATCGCCTGCTCTAAGGCAATACTGGGCAATACAATCAAAAACTCTTCTCCTCCATAACGTCCCACAAAGTCCACTTGGCGGGTGTATTTTCGCAAAATTTTCCCTATTGTGGAAAGAATCACATCCCCGGCTTCATGACCAAAGGTATCGTTAACATTTTTAAAATGGTCTAGGTCTAAAAAGCAAATACAATAGTCGATTTTGTAGCGCACGTACGCCTCTTCTGCTCGGTCAATTTCTTGCGTGAGGGCGCGCTTGGTTGCCACGTGCGTGAGGTAATCTTGCTTGGCTTCTTGCTTGGCTTCCACGAGGGCAATTTCCAAGCCTTTAATGCGCGTGTGCAGTTTGTGAATCGTTTGTTGGTTAGTAACCATTTTTTGGTGCAAAGCAGTGGTTTCTGTCTCTAGAGAGGAAGCAATATTGATAAGCTTTGCCTGAATGGACTCAAAGGTGTCTTTGGAAAAATTAATCTCTTCCAAATCCCGCTTAATCTCTTGCACTTCCTTTGCGCTGTGCTCGCTGCTGTCAATGAGGTGAAGGATTTTTTTATTAATCTCATCCAAGAGCCTATCAAGAGCACTAATTTTTTCCTGGATCTCTTTTTTATCTAAGTCAATACGTTTTTTGATGAATTGCCGTATGTCGTTTTGAATGGCCGTAGAACCTAGCACTTCAGGCGAATTGCGTAATTCGTAACTAATAGTCGCCAAATCATCGTTCATGCTCGAAGCAATCGAAGGAGTCAAGGTTGCGATAATGAGTGGCGCGAGGGTTTTATACACCGCCGTGTCGTCGTTTTCTTTGCGTAAAAGCTTGTAAATATCATTGACCATAGACTCTAAATCGTCTTTGTTAACAGGGCCAAAGGCGTCTAGCTTTTTAACAAAACTGTCATCGTATTCGTTAATAAAATCAAACCATTTGTCTTTAATAAGCTCGATAGACTGATGGTTTTGCGTAATATCTAGACGTTCAAGGGAGGCACTTGCTAACATGCGCGCGCGCTTATTGGGAAGCAAGCTAATTGCTTGAAGCACACGCTTACTCATCATGACCAACGATTGAATCAAGCGCGCACTTTCGGTAGGATTGAGACGGTTGAGCTTAGCGGTAAAAAAACTTAAAAGCTCATCCACATTTGCCACTTTATGGCGTTTGGCTTCTTGTTGAAAATCCGCATCAAGGCGCTGAAGGTACTTGTCTACCTTTTGGCAATCCTCCACCACAACACCCCGCCCTTTGGCCACTTGGCAAAAAATCTTCGCATAATTATCAGGCGTAAGGGTTAAGTGTTCTTGGCGGAGCTTTTCTAGGCTTTCTTTGATGATTTCATTAATCGTGCTTGCCATGGCGCATTCCTCTGACTGATATTGCAGCCACGTATTCATCAAGGGCATCGATAGATGCGTTTTTAATGGCTTCAAACCGACGCGAATCGCTAATGACACTGTTGGCTTCAATGGTAAAATCGTATTCCCCAGAAGCGGTAATGGTTTCCCTTTCTCCCGTTTCAAACACAGTCGTAATCCTAAGGTTGACCCGTGCTTTATAAGCAGTTACGTACCCATCTTGATCGTAAACCGTTGCAGAAAAACCCACGGAACCAAGTGTAGCGTAAATTTCTGTTTGGGCTTCTTCTTTGGAAACAACATTGCGTCCAAGACGACCAATCATGGCTTCTTTGAGCGCGTCTTTGATTAAGACACTGTTTTTGGGGTCTTTGACACTGATGAGAACATCAATAAAGACTTTTTCGCCCAATACCGACTGGGTGATTTTTGAAGCGGGTCTGTATCCGCACCCTGCAAGCAACGCCACCGCAAGGACTAACCCTAAAAAACGCATCTATTTCACCACCAGATTTACAAGCTTGCCGGGCACATAAATCTCTTTAACGAGCGCTGTATTCTCTAGCCATTTGGCAACTGCGTCCTTGCCTGCGCGCAAAATTTCTTCCTTAGTGGTTTCTAAAGGCACGTGGATTTCTGCACGTCTTTTCCCATTAACCGTCACCGCAATAGTCAGGTTTTCTTCTTCAAAAACCACTTCATTGATGGCGATTGCACCCATGTTCTTACATGTAAAGAGGGTATCGCTTAGTTCCCATGCGGCATGGGGAATGATAGGCTCTAAAATAGACAAAATAACCCAATACCCCTCCGTCCACACCGCAGGGTTGGTTTGGTTATTGAGGGCATTGAGGGCTTCCATGCACGCAGCAATAAGCGTATTAAACGCGTACCCGCTTTGGTAGACTTCGTTGGATTTTTTGAGGGCTTCGTAAACTTTCTTGCGTGCGTATTTTTCTTCTTTGTTTAACCCTTCATGGGCAATTTCAGGCAACAAGGTACAAGGATTGACATTGGCACTCCGTTCCATTAAACGGCGGATAAATTTATACGCCCCTTCCACAGCACTGTCGTTCCATTCCAACTCTTTTTGAGGGGGCGCGGCAAAGAGTATAAAAAGGCGCGCGGTATCCGCCCCGTATTTTGCCACAATGGCATCAGGGTCAACCGTATTGCCCTTGGATTTGCTCATCTTGGCGCCATCTTTAAGCACCATGCCCTGCGTAAGAAGATTGGCAAAAGGTTCGCCAACATCCACGTACCCCAAATCCCGCAACACTTTGGTGAAAAATCGGGCATACAGCAAGTGCAAAATTGCATGTTCAATCCCGCCAATATACTGGTCTACTTGCATCCAGTACCCAGCGCTTTCTTTATCAAAAGGCACTTCATCCCAAAAGGAAGGGTCGCTGGTGTAGCGCAAAAAATACCAACTGGATTGGAAGAAAGTGTCCATGGTGTCGGTTTCACGCAAGGCAGGTTTACCGCATGTGGGGCAGGTTGTATGCTTCCAGGTGGGGTGTTGTTCTAGCGGATTGCCCTCGCCCGTAATCGAAACATCCTCAGGCAAGGTCACGGGCAAACGCGTTTCAGGTACCACACCACACGTATCGCAATGCACCATGGGAATGGGTGCGCCCCAATACCGCTGGCGGCTAATGCCCCAATCGCGTAATTTATAATTAATCACCCGCTTGCCAAGCCCTTTGGCTTCAAAATCTTCGATAATCTTTGCCATAGCTTCCTTGGACGCCAAGCCCGTATAAGGGCCCGAATCCACTAACGTACCATAAGCTGTCATGGCACTAGAAGCATCGTATTCACCCGCCAAAGGTGCGATGCTTTGCCGCACAAGCAAGCCATACTGCCTCGCAAATTCGTGGTCGCGTTCATCGTGGGCAGGTACGGCCATCACAGCGCCCCCACCGTATTCAACCAAGACAAAATTAGCAACCCACACAGGAACACTCTCTCCTGTCAACGGGTGGATGACATCAATGCCCAGAGGAAACCCTTCTTTTTTAGCGCTTTGTTTATCGCGGGAGCTTAACCGTCGCATCGCCTCAATGGCAGCTACTGTTGCGGGGTCCAGGGCATTACATGTAAGCAAACGTGTCACGATGGAATGTTCTGGTGCTAATGCTGAATAGGTCACGCCATAGAGGGTATCAGGGCGCGTAGTAAACACTTCATACCCCTCAAAACCTTCTCCAAGTATTGCTTTTGAAGCATCTGAAAGTGGAAACGTGAAAGAGAGCCCTTCGCTTCGACCAATCCAATTTTCCTGCATCGTGAGTACTTGGGAAGGCCATCCCGCTTTTAACGTCTCCAAATCTTCTAAGAGTTCTTGGGCGTATTGGGTAATCTTAAGATAATACCCTGGCATTTGACGCTGAATAACAGGTGTTCCACAACGCCAACATCCCCCCTCTTCCACTTGCTCATTGGCCAGCACGGTATGGCAAGGTTCACACCAATTGACAGTTGCATTTTTGCGGTACACCAACCCTTTTTCATACATTTGGGTAAAAATACGCTGCTCGTGCTTGGTGTAGAGCGCATCACTGGCTGCAAATTCACGTTTTTTAGAAAAAGAAAGCCCCAATGCGCTAAGTTCTTTGCGCATGTAAGCAATATTTTCATAGGTCCATTTTTTAGGGTGGGTTTTGTGTTTAATCGCTGCATTCTCCGCAGGCATTCCAAAAGAATCCCATCCGATGGGGTGCAAAACATTAAAGCCGTGTTTTCGGTAGTGGCGCGCAATGGCATCCCCAATGGTGTAATTACGTACATGGCCCATATGAATGCGGCCACTAGGATAAGGGAACATGCTTAAGATATATTTTTTAGGCAAATGGGTATCAGGCAAGGGCTCAAACGCCCCTGCTTCATCCCAAATTTTTTGCCATTTTGTTTCTACAAGGGAGGGTGCATACTCCATTAATCATTCTCCTGGGTTAAAATTCATCGCGTGTTTTTGCCGATTCGATGAGCACAAGGGCTAGCGAAAACATGTTGGCAATCACCGCGCCAATGGCCAAAGAGATGGCGATGGTCAAGTTTCCCGAAACTTGCATGATGATGAAGGCAGGAATCAAATGCAAATCTGCCACCAAAGAGCTCGCAAACAATTCTGCCGAGAGGATGTTGCGTACCCCAATTTTGAGCAAGGTCGAGGCAAGGTTAATACTCGCGGCCACAAAAAGGGCGATTTCATTATTGTCGTACAAAAATCCCGCTGTGGTTGTCAGACTCATCAGCGCAAAAAAGATATACGTTACTTTTCCCCAATCCATCGCACTCTCCTTTTAGTAATTACTGCTACACAATACCTTTTTCATACTGAGCACGCATTTTTTCTTTTTCAAGCCGTCGTTTTTGCGCTTCAGCCTCTTTTGCCTTATAGCCCTTCACATCAAACCGCAACCATTGCAGGGTAGGCGAAGCTACAAATACAGAACTGTACGTTCCCACTAAAATCCCCACAAGCAAGGTAAATCCAAACCCATGGATAATCTCTCCCCCAAAAGAAAAGAGGGTCAACACAACAAAAAATGTTGTCAAAGAGGTCAACAAAGTGCGCGACAAGGTTTGCGACACCGAATAATCAATCACAATCTGCAAATCAAGGGTCTTAGACTCTCGCACACTCTCACGAATACGGTCAAAAACGATGATGGTGTCATTAAGCGAATAGCCCAAAATGGTCAGCAAGGCTGCTAAAATATCAAGGTTAATGTCGACGCGAAAGAGCACCAAAGCACCCATAACAATGGAAATATCATGCACCAAAGCAATAATCGCCGCGATGGCAAAACGCCACTCAAAGCGGTACGCGATGTACATTAAAATGGCAATAATTGACACAACAAGCGCCATCAAGCCTTTTTCGCGAAGCTCTGCACCCACTTTTGGGCCCACCATGTCCACGCGACGGATTTCAAATTCCCCCGTGCCTTGGAGCAATTTCCACGCCAAATCGCCCACGTCCTCATCCACACTTTCCGTTGAACCCGAAAAGCGAATGACTACTTCTTCGTCTGAGCCAAATTTGGTAACCGAAGCATCCTTAAATAAAGGCTCTTGGACAATCTTTTGACGAATCCCGTCAATAGAAACAGGTGCGTCGTATTTCACCTGAATCAGTGTGCCACCAGAAAAGTCAATGCCATAGTTAAGCCCGCGTGTTCCTAGGAGAAACAAGGAAGCTAGCACCAAAAAAATGGAAATCACAAGAAAAAATGGGCTTTTATTCATGAAACCATAGGTTTTATCGTTTGAAAAAATCTGCATATTACCCTCGCTTCATGCCAAACCACAACGCCATATTCTTACTGCGTTCGATGCGGTTCATAAGTAAATCATACACGCCGTGTGTTCCTAAAATTGCCGTTAACATAGAGGCTAAAATCCCGATACTAATCGTCACAGCAAAGCCCTTAATAGGTCCTGTACCGTAAGAATACAACACCACCGCGGCAATCAATGTGGTGACATTGGCATCCAAAATAGCGCTAAGCGCATTGGCATAGCCCTGCTCCACCGCTTTTCGAATGCTCACACCTGAGCGCAAAAGTTCGCGAATCCGTTCGTTAATAATCACATTGGCATCCACAGCCATCCCCACAGTTAACACAATACCCGCCATTCCTGGCAAGGTCAAGGTTGCGCCAAAAAGCGCCATGACAGAGATGATGATAAAGAGGTTTGAAATCAAGGCCACATTGGCAATCACGCCCACAAGCCCATAGTAAATCACCATAAAAATCACCACCGCCACAAAGCCAAGCACAAGGGCTGTTAAGCTTGCTTTCACGCTATCAGCGCCCAAAGAAGGCCCGATGCTGCGTTTTTCCAAAAGTTTCACAGGCGCTAAAAGTGCCCCACTACGAAGGGCAATCGCCAAATCGTGGGCTTCTTGAATGCTAAACGCACCGCTGATTTGGCCACTTCCTCCCCCGATGCGCTCACGAATCACAGGGGCAGAATAGACTTTATCATCCAACACAATAGCAAGGTAATTGCCCACATTTTTACCTGTAAAATCGCCAAAAATCTTTGCCCCTTGGCTGTTGAGGGAAAAGTTAATCACAGGTTGATTGTTTTGATCAAAAGCCACTCTAGCATCGGTAAGCATACTGCCATCAAGGATGGGAATGGCTTGCACGAGGTGCTTTTGTTGCGCGTTGCGGGCATCAGGAAAGATAACATTGCCATAACTTGCCGCTTGGGCATCTGTCATGGTGTAAACTTGGTCTTGCCGCTTGCTATCCACCGCCATGAGTTGAAGGTGTGCCGCTTTAGCGATAAGCTCTCTCGCCCGCTGCTCATCCTCGGCTGTTTTAATGCCAGGAAGTTCCACTAAAATATTTTCATCCCCTTGCCGTGCTACCGAAGGTTCCGCAAGACCAAACTGGTCAAGGCGGTTTCGGATTGTTTCAACCGCTTGGTTGATGGCATATTCGATGGTGTTTTCTTTTTCTGCTTCGCTCAAGCTTATGGCGTAGTTAAGGCCAGTTTTTTGCACTATCAAGCCAGGGATTTCAGCGAGCATGGCGTCGAGTTTTTTCTCTTCATCGGGGTCAAGCAAACTCACATTCACCCGATCTTCCCGTACGCGCAAGCCATCCACGAGGATGCCGCCTTCGTCGGTAAAAAACTTAATACTTGAGGCAATGGATTTGATTTTAGAGTGCAGTGCTTCTTTGGTTTCTACACCCAAAAGCATGTGGAGTCCCCCTTGAAGGTCAAGACCAAGGGTTATTTTTGCGCCTTTTTCCGTTTGCAAAAAAGTGGGCAACGCAAACCCAATACCCAAAAGGATGGCCAGTGCAAAAATCACTAGCCGGTATGTCACACCACCTTTAGGCATCAAGTTTCTTCGCGATATAATCACGCGATACTTTGACGATAATCTCGTCATTAAGTTTGACTTTGATAAAATCCTCCTCGGGCTTGTACACTTCGCAGATAATACCTCCATTGGTGATAACTTTATCGCCTTTTTGGAGTGATCCAACCATTGCTTTGTGTTCTTTTGCCTGCTTTTGCTGCGGTCTAATCACAAGAAAGTAAAAAATTGCAAACAGCACCACGAGGGGAAGAAGTGAAGCCAAGATATTTCCATCGCCTGACATACGAATCCTTTAGGAATAAATTTTTAAGGGAGTATTTTAACACTTCTATTATAATAAACGCCTTTTTTTGCGCTTTCCTTCTTTCGGCCTTTCTCTTTCTAGAACACTTCAACTTCTCCTTTTGGCCCTTACATGTAAGCCTTGCCCTGCTTGGCTTTGCCCTCTTATTTTCCCAAGGGGCTAACGGTTTATTTTGGACAGGATTTTTCCTAGGCATTGGCTGGTTTTACTGGATTGCACTTAGTTTTGCCCACTACGGTTTTGGGTACTTGATTCCCCTGGGAGTACTGGGCATCGGACTGTGCTATGGTGTGCTGTTTTGGGCGTGTGGCATCGTACACGAGAGTCCATGGATAAAAGCGGGGCTTTTTTTTGGCCTTGGGTTGATTACTCCCTTTGGTTTTAACTGGTTTGATTGGCGTTTGCTCTTTGTCAACTCCCCTTTTAGCGTAAGCTATCTCGCCCTTGGCCTCATCATGGCAAGCGTGGCGTGGTTCCTTGCATGTAAGGGAAAAAAATGCCTCTTTGGGCTGGTTTTTCTTCTCTTTGCCCTTGAGGGAACAAGGCCCGCCCCCGCCACACTTCCCTTTGAAATCGTCCTCGCAAACACCGCAGTGCACCAATCCCAAAAATGGGAGCGGGCCCATCAAGAAGGGCAAATCGACGCCATCTTCCAAAGTGTCCACCGTGCCATTAACGCCAACGCGCGGGCCATTGTTTTTCCTGAAAGTGCACTACCGCTTTACCTTAATCACCACCCCAAACTTATAGAAGAGTTCCAAACCCTCTCCTCTTCCATCGGGATTTTTGTGGGAGCGCTGAGTGCCCAAAAAGAAGGTATCTACAACTCCACCTACTTTTTTGACCAAGGTGTTTTACGGGTTGCCCATAAGGTGATTCTTGTTCCCTTTGGCGAATCTGTCCCTCTTCCTTCTTTCTTGAAAGATGCTATTAATCGGATGTTTTACGGGGGCGCAAGCGATTTTCTCGTCGCGGCCACACCGAGTGATTTTATCGTAGAAAATATTCCCTTGCGCAATGGGATTTGCTTTGAGGCAACCAAGCCTCAACTCTTCGTAGGCAATCCGCGCTTCATGCTAGCTTCAAGCAATAACGCGTGGTTCACGCCCTCTACCCAGCCCACCTTGCAGCGCTTGCTCTTAAAGCTTTACGCCACCACCTACAACACCACCATCTACCACAGTGCCAACGGTTCGCCCAGTGAGGTCATCTACCCCAAACCAAGCGGACCGTTGGCCTATTTTGAACTTTTACTTCGCCAAGGCGCCAAAGCATTCTAGGGCGTCTAGTTTTTCCCAAGGGTAATCGCTTTGCCCCACTTGACCGCGCGCGGCTACATCTGCGTACAAAAAGGTTTCTTCACTGGGCTTATCGAGGTTAAATTTTTGCGTAATCCACCGTGGTGTTAGGCTAAATTGTTCTGCTACAAAGGTTGAAAGAGAATCATCATTGACCCCCTTGATGCAGGTTCCCATGGTGTCCACCGAAATGGATACAGGTTTAGCAACTCCAATGGCGTAACTTAGCTGTACGATGCATTTCTTAGCCAATCCTGCGGCTACCACATGCTTGGCAATCCAACGGGCCGCATAAAGTCCGCTTCTGTCCACTTTGGTGTAATCTTTGCTCGATTGTGCGCCGCCGCCGATGGGCGAGTACCCGCCAAAGCTATCGACAATCAACTTGCGCCCTGTCAAACCCGAGTCGTGTAAAGAGCTGTGGTTAACATAGCGTCCCGTGGGGTTGATATGAATAATCGTGTCGTTGGGATCATACAAATGGGGAGGTAATCCTGTGTCATCAATCAACCCTTTGATGAGTGCGCGCACCTCTGCGATATCCATCCCTTCCACCGAAGGGGCTGAAACAACAATCGTGTGGATTTTTTGAGGCAAACACTCTTCAAAATTTTGCTTTGTGCCATAATCCATGGTTACCTGCGTTTTAATATCCACTCCCAGTTTGTGGTTGTGGGTTAGGGCATAATGGTACACCTTGTCGCACAACATACGGGCGTAGGTAATGGCTGAGGGCATAAAATCGGCTGTTTCGCAGGTGGCAAACCCAAACATAATCCCTTGATCTCCTGCGCCAATCTCACCGTCTTTTTGATCCACGCCTTGGTTAATATCGGGAGACTGTTGGTTTAATAACACTTGGACATTGACATCATCAGGATGCAAACACTGCTCTTTTGTAAAGGCAGATTTGCCATCATAGCCAATCTTAACAAGGGCTTCTTTAACGATTTGTTCGTAATCAGGGCGCGATGTCGTGCTCACCTCGCCTCCAATAATCACGTGCTTTCCGGCAACAAACACTTCCGAAGCCACACGGGCATTGCAATCAGCAATAAGCAACGCATCCACAATGCTATCGGCGATGATATCGGCGCACTTATCGGGGTGTCCGGGGCTTACAACTTCTGAGGTAAAAAGATAGTGGGAACGTGTTTCCATATTTTGTTTTCCATTTCTTTGTTTTCCAGAAAAAACCGAGGTTCTTTCGTTGTTTTCCATCCTTTTGTTTTCCATTTTTGAACACTTTTCGCATAAGAAATCAAAAAGTTACAAAGTAGAGGTTAAAAGTTCAGAATTGAGGCTTTTGAGCCCACCTTGGTTTCACCTGCGCCCTTGGGCAACAGACGAAGGAGAGATTTTAACTCCTTTTTACTTAGGGTTTTCTAACAAAACTTTCCTACCTTGACTGGCATGCTTATGAGAGATTTAAAATATAATTCCACAAGGGAATACTAACAAAGCTAGCTATAATGCCAAGCCCTAGCGCATTAATCGCCAAATGGCGGTTTAGTCCGCCCTCTATGGCAAAGACCGTCGCCATCGTCATGGTAGGCATGGCCACCTCTAAAAGGGTTACTTTGACCCAAGTTTGGCTCATGTCAACAAAGGGGTAGACTGCCCCAAAAACAAGGAGAGGGATAACCACAAGTTTTAACCCAAGCACCATGGCGCTGTGGTGAAAGTTTTGAAACAGGGTTCTAAATTCTAGTTTCATGCCCACCACGATGGTCACTAGGGGAATCAAGGTCAATTCTAGTTTTTCAAGCACGCTAAGAAGAGGGGTCGGAATCGTCACATCTCGTAAAGCAATTGCCACGACAATCGCCAACAATGGCGGGGAAAGCACGATTTTTTTGGCCAACGCCTTGGGGCGCTCCCCGTGTCCCCCACCCCATGAAATGAGCACCACCCCCACAGTCAAAAGCCCAATAAACGTCACCAACTGGTCGTACATCAACCCGTAAATCACTTCCCCAGAAGAGTACAAGGCCTCAATATACGAAAGCCCCACAAAGGAGGTGTTGCCAAAAGAACAAACCAGCATCAACGTTGCAAGGTCTTTGCGCCCAAGCCCCATGAACTTTCCTGCCGCAAAACTCACCACCAAAGAAAGCCCCAATGCCCCATAGGCAATCCACAGCATCCCTGAGATGGACGCGTCAAACTCCAGTTTATTAATCTGCACAATAGCGATGGCAGGGAGGGAAAAGACCATCACAAACTCAACCAACTCTTTTGAAATATCCCGCTTTACACGCTTAAATCCATACCCCAACGCCACAAACAGCATAATGGGCAGTATCTGCCACACAACCCCCATTGTTTACACCCCTACTCCACACGGATTATTTTTTTCACGCGCCACGTGCTCAAGGTACACATTTCGTGGCATTAACTGCGCGCCAAGGTGCATCAAATGCGGGTTTGGCACTTGCGCATCGACAAAGACCACCCCGCGATTAAAGAGCTCAAACAAAGCCCATAATGCCACCTTGGACGCGTTAGGGCGCAAAGAAACCATGGATTCGGCGCAAAAAATCCCGCCCACACACACCCCATACACGCCACCAACAAGCTCACCTTTTTCTCGCACGGCCACGCAATGGGCTATTCCCTTTACATGTAAGGCCCCGTAAGCCTCTTGCATCGCGGGGGTAATCCACGTAGAGGGTCGCGAGGCGCACAGGGCAACCACCGCGTCAAAGGCGTCATCAAAGTGCACGCTATAGCGTCTGGTGAAGCGTCGCATGCTTTTGGGGAAGGAGAAGGTTTCAGGAAAAATCACACAGCGAGGGTCTGGCGACCACCACAAAATGGGACTGTTTTCATTGAACCACGGAAAAATTCCCGCCCCATAAGCCGCGCTTAAACGCGAGACGCTCAACTCCCCGCCCCACGCCAACAACCCTTCTTTAGAAGCAAGGGAAGGGTCAGGGAAAGCATCCCCCTCTTGCAAAAAAGGGAGGGGGTTAAGCACGGGTGTAGTGAAATTGCAAGATGTTTTTGGAAAAATCCAGATGCACCACGCCTCCCTCTTTGAGCGCGCCAAAAAGGATTTCATCCGTTAAAGGAGCCTTAACCTCTTCTTGAATGACCCGTCGCATCACGCGGGCACCCAACTCTTCGCTGTAACCTTTTTGAGCCAAATAGGCCTTGGCTTTGTTTGAAGCGGTGATGGTGATTTTTTTGGCGACGAGTTGCCCTTCGAGCTCTGCGAGCATTTTTTCTACGACGCGCAACATGTGGCTAGGTTGCAAAGCTTCAAAATGCACAATCGCATCGAGTCGGTTACGAAACTCGGGAGCAAAAAACGTTTTAATCGCCCCATCGGCCTTGAAAGAAGCGGTTTTGGTAAAGCCCATTTGCGCCCCTTCTTTGGTGCCAAGGTTGGAGGTCATGATGACAATCACATTGCGAAAATCCGTCTTTGCGCCATTATTGTCTGTCAAAACCGCCGAGTCAAACACTTGCAGCAAAATGTTGAGTAAATCAGGATGGGCTTTTTCGATTTCATCGAGCAATAATACCGTGTAGGGGTGCTTGCGGATGGCTTCGGTAAGCTGTCCGCCCTCTTCAAATCCCACGTACCCAGGAGGCGCGCCAATCAAACGGCTCACGGTGTGTTTTTCCATGTATTCGCTCATGTCGTACCGCTCAAAATGCACCCCAAGGGCACGGCTAAGTTGCTTGGCCACTTCGGTTTTTCCCACACCCGTGGGTCCTGCAAATAAAAACGCACCAATAGGCGCTTCGGGGCTACCAAGCCCTGCACGAGAGCGCTTAATGGCACTGGTGAGCACTTCGATGGCTGCATCTTGCCCAAACACCGTTGCCTTGAGCGTTTCACTTAAGGTTTGAAGCACTGCTGTGTCGTTAAGGTTTACATGTAAGGAAGGAATATTGGCGATTTTTGCCAAGGTCGCTTCCACGTCGCTTAAGCGCACCTGCGTGCGTTTTCGTGGGTTCAAATGGAACGAAGCACCTACCTCGTCCATCAAATCAATGGCCGCATCAGGCAAAAAACGGTCGTTAATGTGGCGCTTGGCTAACTCCACGGTTGCTTTAAGCACTTTGGGTGGAAAATGCACCCCATGGTGGGTTTCGTAGCGCTCACTAAGCCCCAATAAAATCTTATACGAATCATCCATAGAAGGCTCTGGTATGTCGATTTTGGCAAACCTTCGACTAAGGGCCTTGTCTTTGTCAAAAAAATTGCGGTATTCACCGTATGTCGTGGCGCCGATGCAGCGCAATTTTCCAGAAGCCAGGGCAGGTTTAAGTAAGTTGGATAAATCCATCGCCCCGCCACTGGTGGCTCCAGCTCCCACGATGGTATGGATTTCATCGATAAACAAAATAGCCCCCGTGATTTTTGAAAGCTCTTTAAGGACCTCTTTGAGGCGTTTTTCAAAATCGCCGCGGTATTTTGCCCCCGATAAAAGCGCACCCACGTCCAACGCAAACACACGCGTGTGTTCTAAGATGGCGGGCACCTTTTGTGCCGCAATCGCCAAGGCCAACCCTTCGACGATGGCCGTTTTTCCCACACCCGGTTCGCCCACCAATAGGGGGTTGTTCTTTTTGCGTCGGCACAGCACTTGCTGCATGCGCGTCACTTCCTCTTCGCGCCCAATGAGCGGGTCAATGCCTCCCTCATGGGCCAATTTTACCAAATCAACCGTGTACAATTCTAAAGCCTTGGCTTCGCCTCGCTCCTCACTGCGCGCGGTGATGGCTTCTAAAATCGCTAATTTATCTACCCCTTGCTGGGCCAGTAAATAGACGCTGTAAGAGTGCTCTTCCTCAAAAAGCGCCACCAGCATGTCCTCCACATTGGCTTCGTTTTTTTGCGCCCCTTTGACATGGGCAAGCATCCGCTCGATAGTTCGACTTAGCGCAACGGTCTCAAAAGGCTCGTGGGGCACGTCGTGGGGCAAAGTGCTAAAGTGGGATTCAAGGTGGTGCAAGGCTTTTTGGCGCAACACGTCCACATTGGCATTGCACGCTTCTAAAAGCGCCACCGTAGCTTCTACATGTAAAAGGGCGTAGAAGATATGTTCTAGGGAAATGTACTCATGGCGGCGATCTTTGGCAAACTCAAGGGCACTGCCTAGGGCTGAATTTAAAGCGGGATTGAGCATCATGTTATTCTTCCTCCATCACAGCACGCAAGGGAAAAGCATTGCTTTTAGCCAGTTGATGCACTTGCGTGACCTTTGTTTCTGCGATTTCTCGCGTATACACACCGCACACCCCGCGCCCTTTTTCATGGATGGCAAGCATCACTTCAAGGGCTTTTTCATGGCTATGATGAAACAATTCCACCAAGACGCGCACCACAAAGTCCATGCTCGTAAAATCGTCGTTTAGTAACACGACTTTATACAATCTCGGTGGCGTTAGTTCCACCCAAAGGTCAGTTTCAAGCTCTTCTTTGGCTGCCATTAGTGTTCCAAAATTTTATTCAAATCTTGTTCAATTATTGCCGTGTCAATCTTCCCGATGTAGTACAAATTCTCAGGCTTCTTCTCCCACACATCGGTGACGTGTTGGTATTCGCCCCCTTTGAGCATGACCTTAAAAGGCACCTGCAGTGCGGACTTATATCCAATATCATCGGTCACGCTTTGGGCAATACGGGCGTTGTCTTTGCCATTGGCGATAAAATAATACGCATTGTACCGTCCCGAAAAATTCTCGCGCACATACGCATCGTCCACCTCTTCAAGGTGCGTGAGGGCAATGATAACAAATTCCCCATTACGGCGCAATTGCAAGTCGGTAAGGTGGGGGGCCTCTTCTTTGCACGGTTGGCAAAAGGTGCCAAAAATATCCACCATCAGCACTTTTTCTTCCTCGCCCTCTATCATAAAACCTTTTTCGGTGCGCACGAGGGTTTTTGCGCCACCATGCACATTTTGGAGCACAATTTTTTCACCCACCGCATAAGGCTTCAAGCGTGGAGCAGGACCATCTTGGGGCTTTTCTGTCATGCACCCACTTAAACCTAGTGCAATTAGGGTTCCTACGAGTATGGTTTTCCAGTTCATTCTTTGCATCCTTACATGTAACGTGGGCGTATTGTACAAAATTTCAGTAAACGCACTTTAATATTTCTAGATTAACCCTCGTAGATTTTTTGCCTCGCCCTATTTAAAGACGTGCTTATCCACAATGGGGCCCCAAAGCTAAAGCTTTGACCCATTGGGATAAAGTCTCTCTTGCGGGCGATTCAAAAAATCACCTAAACGTAGCTAAAAACGCTAAGTTAATACCGCTGTTTCATCGCCGCTTGGGCTTCGCGGTCAGCGTCTTTGCGTTTTAAGGTTTCGCGCTTATCGTGCAAGTTTTTGCCCTTGGCAAGGGCGATTTGCACTTTCACCAAGTTTTTGGCACTCAAATACAAGCTCAGCGCCACAATCGTCAACCCGTCCCGCGCCACTTTGCCAATGAGCTTGTCGATTTCCTTGCGGTGCAACAGCAACTTTCGGTCGCGTTTTTCATCAGGGCGGTAGTGGGGATTGGCCGTTTGAGGGAACGAAATGTGCGACCCCACCAGCATCGCTTCGCCTTTAATGATGCGCACATACGAATCTTTCAAATTCACCTTGCCCATGCGAATGGACTTCACTTCGCTTCCTTGCAAGGAGATCCCTGCTTCAAAGGTTTCGAGTATTTCATAATCATGCCACGCCTTTTTATTGCGTGCAATCGTTTTACCCATGGTCTTGTATCCTAAATAAAGTACTCCCACTGCCACTCATTTTCCACGCCCCTTGCACGTAAGGCGCAAGGGCTGGAGTGAGGGCAAGGGCAGGTGCTAATAAATCATTTAACGCCATTGCGTCCATCTCGCGCAGTAAGGTTTCGCTCTTACATGTAAGCATCTCTTTGGCCAATACGGGGTTAATAGTATTTAAAAAACCTTCACGAAAGGCCTTGTATACTTGGGGTGTTGCGCAAAAAATAGGGGGCGTAAACCACTCCAAGAGTGGCACCTTCTCTTCAAAGGGTTCAATAATCTCCCCAATGCCACGCACGTTTGCACTCGCAACATCGTAGACAAAAAAGGGCACATCTGCCCCGACCTTGGCCCCCAAAGTTGCCAAGGCCTCCACGCTTAAACCCAAATTCAAAAGCCCATTGCACGCGCGCAAAAACGCCCCTGCATCCGAACTTCCACCCCCAAGCCCTGCCCCTTGCGGGATTGTTTTGTTTACATGTAAGGCATGGAGGGTAAAAAACTCTTCCAGTTGCGTTTTAAACCCCGCTGCTTCAAGCACGCGGTAGGCCTTGGTTAAGGTATTTTCCTCAAACGCACACACCGTGCCCATGCCCTCAAGTTCAAACCCCGCCCGAGGCGTTGGCTTTGGCATAAAGGTGAGGGTGTCGCACAAGGCGTCCACGCGCACAAAGCGGGAAGCTAGCTCATGGTACGCCCCACGCGTGCCTGTGATTTTTAAAAAAATATTGATTTTTGCCGGCGCAGTAAAGGTCATTGTTTCGCTTTTAACCGCTTAGATAGGGCGCCAAGGTCGGGTACCTCTGCACTTTTGCTTGCGACAATATTGCTATCTTTGACCGCCTCTGCTAGTTCGCTACGCAAAATGAGTACGTCTTTGGGGGCTTCAATCCCAAGCTTGACCACCCCTTTAGAAATCCCCATCACGCGCACCACAACCCCATCCCCAAGGCAAATCCCTTCGCCCTCTTTTCGCGAGAGTACTAGCATCGCTCCATCCTGTTGAGTTGATACACCACGCCCTCATGGGTGATGTCAATGATTGAAAAAAATGTCTCAAAAACCACCAGATAACGCCCTTCTTCTTGGTGTTCAAACCCCTCTTTTGCTAACACTTTGCCATCTAAAAAATCCGCCTCGCCCGCGTGGTACGTGTTGAAAGGCAGGTCAATAACCCCCAAGGGGTCAAGGGCGCGTTCATTTTCATAGGAAAATACCCCTTCATTGAGGCGTTCAAGCGCACTGAGTGCACCTTCAAACCCAAGTTTCGCACTAATCATTTGGCCAATGGAACGCACATACGCCCCTTCGCTTACACGCACCTCAAAGGTGATAAACGGATGGCAATACTGCACCAGTTTCGCTTCGTAAATCTCCATCTCCACGGGCGCTAAAACCACTTCTTTGTCTTCTCTAGCAAGAGCATAAGCGCGCTTCCCGTCGATCTTTTTGGCACTAAATTTGGGGGGAACATACACGTGTTTTCCCACAAGGTTTTGAAAAATGAGGGCAAGGGAATCAGGATGAAAAGGCAGCATCGTTTCAACCGATTCGATGCGTTCGCTGTCTAAACTCTCACTTTTCGCCCCCACCCACAAGGTGGCGCGGTATCCCTTAGGCGTTTTATTTAAAAACTGAAACAACTTGGTGTAGGTCCCAAAAGCGACAATCAAACACCCGCTCGCAAAGGGGTCAAGGGTGCCTGAAAAGCCCGCTTTTTTGACACCGTATTTTCGTTTTAAGCGGCTTAAAAAATGGTTGCTTGAAAGGTTTGGGGGCTTATGGGCGACAAACAAACGGTTCATTAAATTTTTTCCACAAAAGAGGCTAAAATATCCCGCTTAGACCCACCAAAATTGATTTTGAGTTTAAACTCGCGCCCTACTTTGCTAATCTCCACCACGCGCCCCATCCCAAAGATTTTGTGTTTGATCAAATCACCTTTTTTAAAGGAGGTGGTTTTTTCTAGCACCAAACTTCCCTCACACACCCCCGATTCTTTTAAAAATCGGCTTTTGGAAAGTTCCGTACGCCGCCCTTTGTAAAAACGGCTTCCTGAAAAACTGAGAGTTAACTCTTTGCGCGCCCTGGTGATGGCCACATACCCCAAACGCCGCTCTTCTTCGATGTCGCTTCCATCGCCCACTAGCGGGAAGAACCCCTCTTCCATACCCATCACAAACAAATGGTCAAATTCCAATCCCTTGCTTGCATGCACACTCATAATCATAATGGACTCTGTGTCAATTTGGTCTTGATCGCTTTGCAAGGCCAATTCGTTTAAAAAATCATCCACCGAAAGGTCGGGGTTTTGCTTGATTTGGTCGCGAAACAAGCCGTAAAATTCATCAATGTTCGACACCCGCTCAAGGGCATCGGGCAATTCGCTGTAGTATTTTTTCACCCCAAAGGTCTCTTCAAGGGCGTCGATAATCTCATACGTCGCCCCGCTGGCCACTTCGCGCAATTTTTCTAACTGTTCCACAAAAAGCACCAACGCTTCGCTGGCTTTTTTACTGCTCACGCCCTCTAGCGAACGGGCATATTTGGCGATGTAATCATACATGGACAAGCGTGCTTCGTGGGCACCGCCTAGGAGTTTATCTACGGTCACTTTTCCCAAACCGCGCTTGGGACGGTTGATGATGCGGCGTAAGGAAAAATCATCATGGGGGTTTGCCACAAGGCGCAAGTAGCTAATCAAATCTTTGATTTCAGCCCGCTCATAAAACTTCACTCCCCCGACCATTTTGTACGACACGCCCTCACGGTTTAGTCCCTCTTCCAAAGAACGGCTCAGGGCGTTGATGCGGTAAAGTACCGCAATTTCCTTAGGGTTTACTCCTGCGTCAATGAGCGTACGAATTTTTGCGGCAATAGCGCGTGCTTCTTGGGTTTCATCGCTGGATTCTAAAAAAACGATGGCTTTCCCATCGCCCCTTGTGCTCTCAAGTACCTTCCCCATGCGCCCACGGTTGTGGTCAATGAGTTCATTGGCTGCGGCGAGGATTTGGTTGGTAGAGCGGTAATTTTTTTCCAACTTCACCACTTTGGTGTTGGTAAAATTTTCTGCAAATTCTAAAATATTGCGGATATTTGCCCCACGCCATCCGTAAATACTCTGGTCATCGTCCCCCACCACACAAATGTTTTCATGGGTGGAGCACAATTTGCGAATGAGGCGGTATTGTAAGTCGTTGGTGTCTTGGTACTCATCAATCATAATGTACTGATACCGCTGGCTTGTTTGCGTGCATAAGGCAGGGTTTTCTTCTAAAATCCGATAGGTTAGCACCAACAAATCATCAAAATCCACCAGATTATTTTGTGCCAAATAGGCTTCGTATTGCTCATACAATTTCGCGATTTGCTTGTAGTTTTTTTGCTCCGCTTGCACCCATGCTTCACTAGGGGAAATGAGGGAGTTTTTATAGCGCGAAATCTCACTGGCCACAAGGGAGGCTGGCAATTCACCGCCAAAGTTTTTAAGGATGCGCTTTTTGTCGTCCGTATCAATCACCACAAAACTGTTTCTACGCCCCAATTTTTCCATGTGGAATTTTAAAAACAACAACCCAAATTTGTGAAAGGTGCACAACAAAGGAGGATAAATCAAAGAGGCATGGGTCTTTGCTAGCATCGCCATGGCGCGCTCACGCATTTGTGTGGCGGCTTTGTTGGTAAAGGTCAGGGTCAACGTAGAAGCAGGGTCAACCCCCACTTCTCCGATCAAATACGCCAACCGCGATGTGATGGTTTTTGTCTTCCCACTCCCCGCCCCTGCTAGAATCAACACAGGGCGACTCACCTCTTCTACCGCTTCACGTTGCGCTTCATTAAGCTCGTCTAAAATCGCTTGCATGCTTCTCTTTCGTGATGAAATTTCCTGATTTTTTATAGTATAGCAAAATAAACATTAGGCCTCTCTTTCCCCCTTTTACGGGGCTTATACGCCCCTTTTTTAGGCGTTTTCACTCGCGGTGCCTTCTCGCATTGCGCCCACAGGCGTTTACGGGTTTCATAAAAAGAAAAAAGCGTATTATGAGGTTGTTTATATTATCAATCTTAGTTATAATGTCCATCGCATTCTCCGAACTTACTAGGCACCGTTGCCTTGAAAATTACACCCTGTAAGGATTAAAATGTTAAGAGATTTTACAAAAATCGAAACGTTTTTGGCTGTAGTAAAAGAAAAAAGTTTTTCCAAAGCCTCCAAGAAACTCGGCATTAGCCAACCTGCGGTGACCCAACAAATCAAACTTTTAGAAGAGTACATGGAAGCTGCCATCGTAGACCGAAAAAAGAATGGCATCAAGCTCACCAAAGAAGGGGAAGAACTCTATCGGATTGCTCAAAAGCTTGAAAAGCATATCCTCAGCGCCGAAAAAGAGTTGATGCGTGTCATCGGCAAGCAACTCACCTTTGTGATTGGCGCGTCCTTTACTATTGGAAATTATATTTTGCCTGATTTTATCGGGAACATTAAAGATGTCATCAATAACGATGTCATGATTAAAGTAGATGATTCAACGGTGATTCTTGAAAAATTGCTCGAAAAGAAGATTGACGTGGCACTCATCGAACATCCGCTTCAAGAAGAAGGGGTGGCGTTTCGGGAGTGGATAGAAGACGAATTGGTCTTGATTTCTAAAAGCCCGCTTCCAAAGCTTGTTAAAAAAGAGGAGCTTTACAGCTACGACTGGATTTGCCGTGAAGAAGAATCTTTGACGCGGAAAATCATCACCGAAGCCTTTCATGGCATCGGCGTGGATTGCCAACACTTTAACCTTAAAAGCATCGTCACCACCTCAACGGCTGCAAAACAAATGGTGTTAAAATCCTCCGACCAAGGCACCCCAACAGTCTCTATTGTTTCCAAACACATTGTTGAACACGAAGTGGAAAACGGGCAACTTCACATTGCGCGCGTCAAAGGCCTTAAGCTCACCCGCCCTCTTTTTCTTGCCCACCTTAAAGAGCGTAAAAACGACCCTTTTGTTGACAGTGTGTGCACTTACATCATGGGCAAGAAAAGCCTTAAGGCTTTTTAAAGAGTTTTTCGTTTTCGGGGTTAGAGAGTAACGCCACCATGGACTTTTCAACCCCGCCTTTTTCCGCCATCCCCGCCGTTACTTCATTTTCTTTGGGAATGGAGAGGTTGATAAGAACAGGCGTTTCCTCGATGACCACTTGTAAAATAGCGCTCAGGGGAACGTGCACCACGGAGCCCGTATTTTCCTTCCCAAACCCTGCTTCAAACACCAAGGTTTGTTCATCCACCCGTGCGCTCTCGTAGGTGTAACCCGCCAACACAAACATGGTGATGGGTTTAAAATGTTGGGTGATGTGCGCGGGCAAAGGGGGATCAAAATCCACCTCTGCAATGTTGGTCAAAATAGAAAAATGAACCCCTTCTTGAAACAACAATTCTAGCGTTTCGTGGATATGTACCCGCATTAAGCGGACAAAAATCTCATTTTCAAGAAATTCTTGAAGCATCAACACCTCCCTTAAACTCTCGAACAAGTGCTTCCACCTCTCCAAGTCCAATCTGCCAAAAGGCCTCATCGTCAATATCAAACCCAAAAAGCGCCACAAGCTCCCGTGGACTCTTGCTTCCTCCCGCGCTCAAAAACTCCCCATAACGGGAGATAAAATCTTTACATGTACCCCGTTTATACAGCCCGTACAAGGCCAACACGAGCAATTGCCCGTAGCTATACGCGTAGCAATAAAAAGGCGTATGGATAAAATGAGGAATGTAACTCCACCACATTTCATACTGCTTCGTCAGGGTAACACTTGGCCCAAACATCTTAGCACTTTCTTCGTTCCAGTAGCGGTTAAAGGTTTCCAAAGAAAGCTCACCCTCGTGCGCATGAACGCGCCGTTCAAAGGTTGTGAAATTGATTTGGCGGTACAAGGTCGCAAAAATATCTTCGATTTTCCCCGCCAAGAGTTGCTGTTTTTTCTCCCCGCTTAAGCCCTCTTTGATGGCATCAAAGACCAACATTTCGGCAAACACAGAAGCGGTTTCGGAGGTGGTTAATGGCGTATCACCGTTTAAATACCCCACACCATTGGAAAGAAACTGGTGAATCGCGTGGCCCATTTCATGGGCCAAGGTAAACACATCACGCCGTTTGTCGGTGTGGTTTAAAAGCACGTAAGGGTGTGCTTCAGGGGTAGCAGGATGGGAAAAAGCACCCCCACGCTTGCCTTTTTGAGGGTACACATCCACCCATCCTTGAGTAAAAGCATCCTTAGCAATCTGGGCAAACCGCGGAGAGAAACGCTCAAACGCATCTAGTACAATCGCGCACGCATCCTCGTACGTATAGGTTTCATCTTCGCCCCCTAGTGGCGCGTAACGGTCATAATCGTACAAGGTTTCATACCCCAACAAAACCCGCTTGGTCTCGTAGTACTCTTGCACCAAATCAAACCGCGCTTGGGTTGCATCAATCAAGGCATCCACGCTTTTTTGAGAAATTTTATTGTCTTTGTGGCGTGGTTCTTCAGGGGTTTGATACGCCCGCAATTCACATTCTGTGGCGTGGTCTTGCTTAATCATGTTAAAAATATACGCCAAAAGCGGTTGGTGAGGCTTTAGGCCTTTGCTTAGTGCTGTAGCCGCTTTGTGGCGCACGTCACGGCTAGGGTCATGGAGCAAGCTTAGCACCTTTTCTTCGGAAAGTTTTTTACCCTCGTACACAAACTGTAACCGGCTAAAATGCTCATCAAACAACCGCGAAAACGCCGAGGCGGAGGTGGTAGATTTTTTGAGTAAAATACGCTCTTCTTTTTGGCTTAACTGATGGGGTTTGGCCTCTTGGAGGGATTCCAAATAGTACGCATAAGGTTTTGCATGTTCAATAAACTGACGTTGGGTATTTTTTGGTAGGCGGTTAAATTCCAACTCAAAAAAGAGGATTTTCTCATGCACCAAGGTGGTCGCTTGTTGGTATTTGGCTAAAAATCCGCCCTCGTTGGCATCTTTTGCAAAGCGCAAAAACGCGTAGGTCATCACACGACCAAGGAGTTCCAAAATACTCTCATACGCCCGAAGTGATTCTAAAAAATCTGAAGCACGAATGTTTTTGAGGTTTCCCTTCATGAGGGCTTCAAAACTCTGCGCACGCTCTGAAGCTTCCTTTAACGCTTTGTCTGCTTCTGTTTCATTCGTAAATAGGGCGTCTAGGCACCACTGGGTACAACTCATAACCTTCCTTTGTTAAAACACTATCGCGTTTGTATCGTATTCTTGCCATTCAAGCAAAGCGTTCATTATAGCAAATTTCTCCGCATTTCTTAAATCTTGTATCTCCAAAGGGGCTTCACGCATTCTTCCCTCTTTAAGCCACCGCGCACGCGCCGTTCCTTTCAAAAGAGGCTCTTGGGGCGTTAGCCATACCCCTTTGTGACGCAGGGCGATATTGGCAATGGACGTATCGGTTAATCGCCCCTTACATGTAAAGAGGATTTCATCGGCATTAGCCGCGTCTTTGGCCGCGTCTATCCACTCCCGTTGCAGGTATTTATAAGGGTAGGTTTGAGAGGTTTCGACCACTTTAAAGGAGCGAAATTCTCGGGGTACCAAAGGGGCATACACCACCGAAAGAAGGGTGTTGGCGTAAGTAATCTTGCACCGGCACGTCCCTAAGGGTGCGTCAATGCACGTGGCCAAATCAAGCCGTGTTTCTACCCCAAAAAGGGCTTTAGACGTTGCCCAAAAACGCGCATTATGAAAGTCTACATGTAAGGGTTTTCCCTCGCGAATCAGCAGGGTTTCAAAGCAAGGGGACATAGATTTTATCAACCATTTCTTGGTATTCTTTGCAAGCATCGCTCAGTAAGGTAATGCCGCCGCCACTTTTATACACATGCCCTTCGCCTTCTTTTTCCACAAAACGAATCATCACCGCCGAATCCACCCCATGCCCATCATACACCCCAAAAATACCCGTAAAATACCCACGCGCATACCCCTCTACTTCTGCAATAATCTCCACTGTTTTTTTCTTGGGTGTTCCCGTAATCGACCCTGCAGGAAGCAAACTCCCCAAGAGCGACCCAAGGGTTTCGTGCCAATTTTTGGGCAGTGCGCCACAAATATGGGAACTGGCTTGTAGCAGTCTTTTCCCGCCTGCTTCGATCTCCTCAAGGTAACGAAACCGCTTGACATGAACGCGTGAAGCAACCAAAGAAAGGTCGTTGCGCAACAAATCCACCACCATGACGTGTTCTGCCTTTTCTTTTTCATCCTCAAGCAACTGGGCACGCGCACGGGGCACACTCGCGTCTATCGTCCCTTTCATGGGAAAGGTGTGAATCGCATCTTGTGTAATCTTCACAAACCGTTCGGGAGAGAAACAGACAAATTGGTCTTTTAGCAAACACCGAAAGGGGGCATTTGAGGCGTAAAAAAGGTGTTCTAAGACCAAAGGGGTTTCTAAAATACTCTTACATGTAAGGTTTAATAAATACGTATTTCCGCTGCGAATCTCTTCTTGAACCCGCGTGTGCATCGCGTCATAGGCCGCAAAAGGGATGGGTTTTTTCGCCAACTGCGAGGGAAGGGTAAGCTCTTGGGGAGGGGGAGGAGCAAAACCACGTCCCTCCAAGGCGTACCACACCACACCACTTGGCGCACTCAGCGGTTCGATATGCCACGTACGTTGGTCAAAGCTCACCATGAAAAAACACGGTTTTTTTGCGGCGCCGTAGGTATTGAGTGTTTGTTCAAAAGAGGGGTTTTGCTCTTTACATGTAAGCACGCAATCCCCTTTGTGTGTTTGGTGGATTCTAACACAACCCCCCTTACATTTTGTTAACACATCTTTGCTATAATCCCCACTCATCTTAACCCAAAGCGACCCTGCATGTTTGAAAAATTTGTCCGTTTTTTCATCGAAAACTCACGTCTAAATTACACCTTTTTTGTGCTCATTTGCGTGGTTGGCATCTGGTCATACAACAAAACTCCCAAAGAAATTTTTCCCTCTTTTGAACTGGATGTGGTGCGCATTAGCGGTTCTTATTCGGGCACAAGCATCGACATCCTTGACAACATCGTCGTGCGCGAGATAGAAGATGAGGTTAAAAGCATTGAAGGGGTAAAAGAGATGACCACGGTTGTCTCCCCAGGCAGTTTTTCCATCATTTTAGAACTTCAAAAAGGTACGGACAAATACCACACTTCTGACAAAGTCAAAGATGCTATTGACGCGGTAAAAAGTAATTTTCCCAGCGACATGGATGACCCACGCGTTAGCATCGCTTCCACCAATCAACGCGTCGCTCGGGTCTCACTGGCTTCTACGACCCTTTCGCGGGGCGATATCATCGAAGCGGCCAAAGACATCAAATCAAAGCTCCTTACCATCCCTGATATCTCCGACATCAGTATTTATGGCGACTCCGATTTGTACTTTAACGTGCGCCTTAACACATCCAAAATCCACAGCTACGGGCTTACCAAAGAAGGGGTTATCGCCGCGCTCTCCAACATTTCGTACATTTTTCCCATCGGCAAAATCGAAGACTCCACCAAGCACGCCTTTCTCTCGACTTACAACGGTCAAAAAACCGCCGAATTGATGGAAAAAACACGCATTAGCGTCGAAGGAAAGCGCCTTTTTCTTTCCGATATTGCCTATGTCGAAAGACGCCACGAAGACGCCTCAACCCTTGCTTCTTTCAATGGCAACAACTCCATCACCCTCTCCCTTGACCAACTCGACACGGGCGATGCCTTGCAAATCGTTGCCGAACTCAAAAAACGCCTTGTCGTGCTTGAGGGTGAGTACAAAGACCTTATCTTTACCCTCCATGATGACCGAAGCGACCGCGTCCGCGACCGTCTCAATATCGTTATCTCCAACATTCTCCTTGCTATTTTGCTTGTGGGAGGCATGATTGCCTTGCTCATTAACCGTCGCGTCGCGCTCATCGTCACTATCGGAATCCCCACATCTTTTGTCATGGCGGCGGTCTATTTTTACCTCTTTGGCTTTACCATCAACATGATTTCCCTCACAGGCGTGCTCATAGCCCTTGGCATCGTGGTGGATGATGCTATCGTCGTAGCTGAGGCTATCCAACAGCGCATTGAGGCAGGTGTTCCGCCCCGTATTGCCGCAGTAGAGGGGGTTAAGGAAGTAGCAACCCCTATCTTTTTTGCTTCGTTGACCACCTTGTTTGCTTTTATTCCTGCACTCATGATTTCAGGCACACTGGGCATGACCATCAAGCTCATTCCCATTGCCCTTTCGGCACTGTTGGTTGCTTCTTTGGTAGAGTCTTACCTCTTTTTGCCTATTCATGCGGCCGATGCGCTCTCGCCCAATGCCAAGGTGCTTTCTTGGGAAAAAGCCAATCGCATTTACCAAAACCTCATCCATTTTGTCATGCGGTGGCGCAAAAGCTTTATCGGGCTCTTTTTTGTGGTGGTACCCTTGCTGATTTACCTGCAAATTGCCGATGCAAAATTCCAAATGTTTCCCCGCTTTGATGCAAGCACCACAGCTATCAACATCAAAGCCGATGTGAACACCAAAATCGAAGAGTCTTTTGCTATGGTCCAAGAAATTGAGCGCGACCTCATGAAAAAGAAAGGAGATTTTCATATCTCAAGCATTTCAAGTGTGGCTGGCTATCGGCTTGATGCGGACCGAAACCGTGAAAATTACCCCTATGTCATGAGCATGACCATTGAGCTTGACAAGCTAAAACCTATGAACGTCATCGACAAATACATTACCCCTTATTTGAGTTTTTACTATGACCCCGAAGGGCGCACAAGGGAGCTCTCTTCGGGGAAAATCTCCCAGCAAATTCGCCAATTTATCGAACAGCAAAACTACAAAGAGCGCTTTAACCTCAAAGAGATTGCTGTGGCAGAGAGTCGGGTTGGGCCCATTCGCTCCGATGTTAAAATCGGTATCATTTCCAACAATAATGCGCTCGTCCTTGAAGCCATCGACACCCTCAAGCGCGCCATTTTAGAAGTGGGAGGCGTGACAGATTTGGCTGATTCTATTACCCTTGGTGCGGATGAAATTAAACTCAAAGTTACCCCTTATGGCGAACAACTCGGCGTGAGTGAAGGGCTTATTGGAAAAACCCTTTCCAACCTTTACCTCTCCCGCAAAGTTGCTACAGCCTTGGACGATGACCATTTGCTAGAAATCAAAATCGAAAGCGCCACTAAGGATGATTTTTCCCTTTTGGAGATGACCAACATCACCTTACCTGATGGCAGAACCGTACGGCTTAGGGATGTTGTAGAGTTTCAAGTCAACACCTCCTTTGAAAAAGTCCTCAAAGACTTTGGCGAACGCACCTTTTTTGTGTATGCCACCCTAGACCGCGGGCAAATTTTGGCCACCGAAATGCTCGCGCGCATTAAACCTGTCACCGACGAATTGGCCCAAACCCCAGGAATGAGCTTAAGATTTTTTGGGGAAAAACAGCGCAATGATGAGTTGCGTGAAGACATGACAGCCGCCACCTTGCTTGCCCTCACACTCATTATGCTCTCCATGCTCTTTATGTTTAATTCCTTTAAAGACACCTTCATCGTCATGTCGGTTATTCCTTTTTCACTCCTTGGGGTCTTGGGCGGGCACACCATTATGGGCATGACCCTTTCCATGACTTCCCTCATTGGCGCCCTTGGTCTTGCGGGCGTTGTCATTAATAATGGTATCATTATGATGACGTACATTCGCCAAAGCCGCAATATGGAAGAATTGTTCGTTCAAGCCACCAAACGCTTGCGCCCCATTGTGCTTACTTCTTTAACGACGCTCATTGGGCTTGCTAGTCTTATTTTCTTCCCCACAGGGCAAGCAGTTATCTTTCAACCCCTTGCTGTAGCCCTTGGATTTGGGCTTGCGTGGGGAACGGTACTCAATTTGCTCTATGTTCCAGCCCTGTATGCGCTGCTGCATCGCCGACGCTTTGCAAGCTATACAGGAGAAGAAATTCAACAACCAAAGGAGATTGCATGAAACTTGTTTTAACAACATTAGCATTAGGTTCTGTCTTAGTTTTTTCGGGGTGCACCCCCGCAACGCACAGTGCGCAAAGCGTAGGACAGATTGAACAGGTCCATTACGGGCGTGTGGTGAGTGTACGCGGCGTTACTATTAGCGATTCTGGCGCAGGTACATTAGGAGGCGCTGTTGTGGGTGGCTTAGCAGGAAGCACCATTGGGAGCGGGCGAGGCAATACCCTTGCCATCGTTGGCGGCGCACTTGCAGGCGGTGCTGTGGGCAGCCAGATGAACCAATCCGCAGGCCAAGAGTTGACCATCTTGCTTCAAAGCGGCGAAGAAATCGTTACCGTGGTGAGCAATAAAACCACCGCCTTTTCCTTTCGCGCTGGCGATGAAGTAGCTGTGCGCATTCGCAACGGCCAAATCACCGCTATTAACGTACGCTAAAGCCCTTCAAAATCCACCTTCACCTCATCGATAAGATGAGCGGGGAGGTGGAGCTTTGCATACTCAAGATACAATCCCGAACTGTAAAAAAACTTTACGAGCTCCTTATCAAGGCCCTCGTCTTTTGCCATAAAATATAAAATCTTCATGGCATCTGAGAGGGTATTTGCTTTTTTGTACGGTCTGTCCGCCGCTGTTAGCGCTTCAAAAATATCCGCGATAGCCAAGAGACGCGCTTCAAAGCTAATCGCCTCGCCCTTTAAACCTTGGGGATACCCTTTGCCGTTGATTTTTTCGTGGTGGTTAGCCGAAATTTGTGGCACTTCTTTGTACTTTTTAGGGAAAGGGAGTTGCGTGAGAATGTCTAGGGTGATTTTTGCATGGTGGTTGATAATATCCCGCTCTTCTTGGGTCAACGTCCCTTTTTGCACACTCAAATGTTCCGCCTCTTGGGGCGTCAATACCACAAACCCTTGCTCTCCTACCTTAAAAGGCTCTTTTGCCAATTGCCAAATCGCTTCAACTTGGGCATCAGGAACAAATTCCGCCCCAAGGTTTGCCTGCTCCAAGCGCGTTACAATCTCTTTGCATGTTTGGATTTTTTCCTCTTTTTCCTCTGAAGAAATTTCCCCCTTAAGGCAAGCAATCTCGCAGTGAAGCTGTATGTTTTTAATCCGCTCCCTCACCAAGGCGATACGGTCAAAAATGCCTTCAAGTTTTGTTGCCTTATCAAGTACATACTCAGGCGTAGCTAGCTTGCCAATATCGTGCATCAGTGCGGCAAAATGAAGCTCTTTAAACCCTTGGTGGGTGTAGGTTTTTGAAGAAAAAACCTGTGTGTCTTGATGCACCTTTTTGGCAAACATCATGCTAATCTCTACCATGCGTTCAATGTGCCCCGCCGTATGGGGAGATTTCATCTTGATGGCGTAAATAATGCTCTTTAAAAACCCTTCCAACAACGCTTCTAAATCTTCAATCAGCATCGTATTAGTAAGGGCAACCGCCGCTTGCGAAGCCAAAGACAATCCAACCTGCGAATCCTCTTCACTAAACACACCGCCCTCTTCTTGTTGGTGCTTGTTAAGCAGTTGCAACACCCCAATAATCTCCCCCTCGTGGTTTCTAAGGGGAAGTACCAACATGGAACGGGAGCGGTACCCTGTGTTCGCATCAAACCGCTTCGTGCCTTCAAAATTAAACCCTTCGGCCTCGTACACATCAGGGATGCAAATAGGTGCACCCTCAAGAGCGCACGTTACGGCAACCATGGTCGTATTTGGCGTTCCATCTGCTTGGTACAACGGCAAAGAAGGCCACGTGATGGGGTCACTTAATCCACCCATGCGAATCCCAAGGGAATCCGTTTGAACGACCTTAAACACCAAAGCCTGCTCTTGCAAAAGGTACAGCGTCCCTGCGTCGGCACGGGTAATCTTTTTTGCCTCTTCTACAATCATTTCCAAGAGCGCATCAATCTGGTTTTGCGCCGAAAGTGCCACACCAATGCGGTTTAAACGCTTCACCTTGTCGGCCATCTCCTCTTGGGGAATCAGCGCTCCTGTAGCATACGCGATAACTTCGTTGCCCTTCAAAATGGCTTCAATGGGAAAAGAAGTAAGCTCTTTTTCCACCTCCAATGCATACGAAGGTTTCAGATGGTACACGTAACACAACAGATTCTCGCGTGTGAGTTTTTCCAATCCCCGTGCCAACACACGCGGAGAAAAGTGTTTGCTTGCGCGCGCCACCTTTTCAAGGGCATCAGGAAAGGAAACATCTACAATAAACGCCCTTACATGTAAGGCTTCGTTTAAGTACGTCCAAAGCCCTTCGTGGTCAGTCGTGTCGCTGGTAAAAAAAATCCCTTGGCCATCCTTGGTCACTTCATACCCGCAACAAGGCACCGTATGGTTTGCCAAAATAGGCTTTAGCGCGTACCCTTCCACCACATACACTTCATTGGGCTCAATAGGCACAAATTCCACCGCTGGAGCTTGGGTTTGGACCAACTCCAAGGAGCTAAAATCTGGCCAAATCTCCCAGTTAAACAGGTGCGTTTTAATGGCCTCTAGGGTTTTTTGGAGGCCGTAAAATCGCAAGGGTTTGGTGCGTTTGGCAAAAAAATTATCCACCAAAAACGCCCCGTCAATAAGGTGGTCCAAGTGGGAATGGGTAAAGAAAATATGGTCTACATGTAAGGCTTCCTCACCCAACGCTTCCAAAATATTGCCCGCGTCAATAACAATGTGCTTAGACACTTGCAAACACGTTGCCGCCATTCCTTTGCCACTACGCCCACCGTGAGCTCCTAAAATGCGTAGACCGTCCATGCTATCCCTTTGTTTTGTGTTCAAAAATACCATCAAATACCCCCTCGGGAGGGTGGGCTAGAAGGTGTTCACAGCGCTGAGCGTAAAGGGCATAGACCACAGGATTCATGCTCAAAGCTCCATGGGTTTCAAAGAGAACTTTCGCACGTGCAAAGGCACTCTTATGGTACAACGCCACTGCTTCATGAAAGAGCGCCAATTCTTCTTCAAGTGCTTGAGGCGTACATGTAAACAAATATTCCCCCGCGACCCCTGCTTTAAAATCATGCACTTGCCAAATCTCTACCGCTTCTTTTTTACCCTTCACTCGCACCTTGTCCAAATAACGCAAATAATACTCTTTTTGCAAGCGTTCTTTGGTAAAGTGGGAGATTTGGCAGGTCGCGCCATAATACTTACACAACGATTCAATGCGCGCACCAAGGTTTACCGCGTCCCCGATGGCGGTGTAATCACTCCGTGAGCTTGAACCCATCTCGCCCACAATGGCCATGCCCGAATTAATACCAATCCCAATAGCCAAAGGCTCAATGCCCTTCTCTCGCGTCATCTTCACGCACGCCTCAAACCGAGGGTCTTGCTTGATTTTTTCATTTAACCCTTTAAGGGCATGGAGTTGCATCAACGCGGCACTTACGGCCACATCCCCATGGTTTGGCACGGTGTTAGGAGCGTTCCAGTACGCCATAATGGCATCTCCCATAAATTTATCAACCGTGCCTTGGTGCTTGACAATAATGTCTGTCATGGGGTCCATCAGCGCGTTCATAAATTCAATGAGCACTTTGGGGCTAGGCATGGATTCGGAGATGGTGGTAAAATTGCGCACATCGGAGAAAAAGACCGTAATGTCCCGCTCGTGCGCGGCGAACACATCTCCCTCGTTTTTGATGAGGTCTTCCATAACTGCCGAGGAAACCTTGGCGGCAAATTTCTTTTTAATCTGCTCTTTTTGACGCCCTTCCAAGTAATGATTAAGCCCAAGCCCCAACAACAGCAACACCCCAAAAACACCAACAGGAAGTACAGTGGAGAGCATAATTCCCTCTTTGGCTAACAGCCAAAAGTGCATTCCGCCAAGGCTAGCTAGCACAAACGCCGATCCTACAAATGTCACCAACGCACTGGGCTGGATGAGCAATACAAACCCTGCCAACGCCACTCCTGCAAAGGTAAGTAAATCCACCCCTTGTGACCAGGAGGGTTTTGCAAAAAAACCACCGTTGAGGAGATTGTCTATGGCGTTGGCATGCACCTCAACGCCAGGAAACACACTCTCAAGCGGAGTCGAACGCAAATCCAGCAATCCTGCCGCCGAGGTTCCCACCAATACAACCGCCCCCTCAATCCCTTCCACTTTCCCTTCAATAACATCAAGGGCACTGATGTAGCGGTAAGTAAAAGAGGGTCCATGAAACCCCACCATCATGCGTCCATGCGCATCGGTGATAATCGCCCGCTCCCCTAGTCCAATACCCACGATCCCTTGGTCATCGTACTGCACTTCGATGCGCTGAACCCCCAAAGCCAAACGCACCATTTCCACACTTAAGGCAGGGTAGAGTAAGCCCTCGTATTCCATTACTAAAGGAATACTGCGCACCACCCCATCCATATCGGGAATGGTATTAAAATAGCCCGAAGCATACGCCGCTTCCTCAATAGCAGGAAGGTTTAAAATAGCCCGATAAGGGCGAAAAAGGCTTACATGTAAAGGTTTGTTACGCTCAATAATCAAAGCAGTTTGTTTGGGCGTCCCCTGAGGGTCAATCCCATCAGGACTCATGGCAAAAACATACCCTGGCACCGTTGGCGTATTGGCAACTGCGTGGGCTAAAATGTCATCATAATCGGGCACATTTTCATGGCTCAGTCCCAACTTCGTAAGAACCCGCGCAGGTGAACTTGCATCCGGCTCGGCAAAGACAATATCTAACCCAATGATGCCAGCCCCACCACGAGTGAGGTTGTGAAGCAACTGCGCAACACTATCGCGGCTCCATGGCCATTGCCCCAAGGCCTTAAGGCTCCGCTCGTCAATATCAACAATGACAATGCGCGTATCGTGCGCCTTGGGGCCACGCAGTTGAAGCATGATGTCATTGACCTTCATCTCAAAAGGTTCCAACACCCCCATGCGCCACACTGCGAAAAATCCCGCCATCACGCACAAGGTCATCACCCCGTGAAGCAGGATTTTCCGCATTCTTTAAAAGCCCCATGCTATACTGGCGGTTGTTGTCACTTTGTCATAGTCAAAAGGGGCATGGTTAGAGTGATTATCCACGTAGCTTACATGTATACTCACCCCCAAGTCCTTAGAAAGCGCACGGCTTAAGCGCAAACCAAACTCATCCCGTCTGTCTTTGCGCTTGGTTGAAAAAATCGCGTCCGTATCGCTGTAGTGTGTTCGAGTTTGTAAATAACTCAACGTACCTTGGATTTTATAACCTAGTGCCTTGGAAACTTCCACGCCATAACGCCATTTGTCTGCGTCCACGTCGGTACGCTCACTGTACACTTCGTCATCTTTTGTATACCCTGCGCGCAACGCAACCATCCAAGGGTTTTGGGGCGCAAACACTTTCCGCAACGTAGCGTTTAAATGGTGCCCTTTGGTGTCTAGGTGTTTGTTTTGGCTGTAATAAGAACGGCGAAAGTTATATTCACCCTCAAGTTGCAAGGTCGGGTCAATCAAATACGACCCCTTCATCCCAACACTCGGCGCGCCAAGGTAGCCTTTTCCGTCTATGTAGACTTTATCAAACCCCACAGGAAGCCCGATGCTATAGCGTCCTTCTTTGAAAGTAGGCGCCGTATTTAGAGAAAAAAGAGCAAGGTTATTTTCCGTGGTATGGCGGTGAAGCTTGCTGTAAAACACCCCACTTTGCTCCATACTCCACCCGCCACGAAGGCCCATGTCGTAGCTGTGGTTCAGTGCTGCGATACCAAAGGCAAAGGAGTCACTTTTCTTTTTGGTCCCTTCAAGAGAAAGACCACCAAAGGAAGGGATAAGAAACTCTTTTTTGCCAATGTCGTTGTTGATATTGGTATCGTACCCCAATCCCGCAACCACCGAGCCACTCACGCGGTGTTTTGCCATCGCCCCATCTACATGGGCTTTAAAGGCAACGACTACTTCGCGGATATTGTTTGGCAACGTCGCCCCAAGCACGCGCTCTAACTCCGTACTTGCCAGTTCCAACTGTCCCCCTTCAAAGTAAACCCGCGCCATTTCAAGGCGGGTTCTAGCATGGGAAGGGTCTAACATCAGCACGCGCTCAAAAGCCGCCAAGGCTTCATCATACCGCTTGGTCTCAAGAGCACTGCGCCCCAAGAGAAAGTTTAACTCCGCATTGGCAGGGTCTTGCTCCACCAAGGAAACATATGCTTCGTACGCTTGGCCAAATTGGTTCGCTTTGTATAACGCTTCTGCTTCTTCAAGCGTCACCCCCTGGGCACCACACACTGTCCATACCGTCACTGCGGCTACACTTAAAAACCGTTTCATTAGCGCACCGCCTTAAAGACACCAATAGCGGTTTTTTCATCCGCTGTTGCTTTAAAAGCACCACCAAGGGCTTGGGCTTCGTCGCCATAAAATTTGCCAGAGATATTAGACATACCATCATCCACAACGGTGTTGTTGATTTTTATTTCCCCTGTTGCCGTAAATACACCACCAGCAATGCCATCAAGAGTTAGCTCATCAAACCGCCACACCTCAGGAGTGTTTCCGTTGGTTTGAAATTGAATGTAGCTTTGTGCTTGCAATGAGGAATTTCCTCCCCCAAAATCAAAGGCAAGCAATACTGCGTTGTTGGTAACTGCATCGATACCCGCATAGGTATTCGCACCGCTGTCATACACATAGCCAATGCTTTTACCCGTGTATGTATACGACGTAACATGCGTCATGTCTGCAACCCTATCGCCTATGTGCGTTGCAGCATCTCCAGCATCCAATCCTGCGACCCAAAAATTCAGAACAGGACTAGCGTGCGCATGCCCATCTACTTGCCAATACCCCCATGAGACATACTCGTTTGTCTGGGTGTTTTCTGATTGAAGCCACAGGTCAGAGTAATCATCAACCCCCAAAATACTAAAGCGGTTAAGATCAACATAGCTCATGGTCTGTTGGCTTGGTGATTTTTGAAGCAAAACTCCTTCAGAATAAACATAGATAAACGAGTCGCTATCAACTTCAAACTCACGCATATATAGCTCAAATGTCCCATTGTGCCAAAATGCACCAGAACTTAGCGAAGTAGCAAATCCTTCAAGCACAACTCCATCCTCAGGAGCTGGGGCATCGGCCGCCAAAGACACTGTCCAATAAGCAGGCTGTGCATACGTCATGGAAATGGGTTGACACTTAGGCGATGTTCCCACAAAACCAGCCCCGCAAGAAGAACCTCCAAGAAGCGCCTCAAGCACCTCTTGTTGTTTTTGACTATCAAGGGCGGCTTGGGCTAAAGGAGGAGGGGAACTTTGGAGTGGAGGGGAACTTTGGAGTGGAGGAGCACTTTGAGGCGGAGGAGAATCTTGTCCTCCTTGAGGCGCACCTTCCTCATTTTTCTCATCAATCGTGTCCATGTCTTGAGGGGTAATGCCTTGTGGCGGTGTTGGGTCTTGGCTTGGATATACCCGTGTAAAGCTTCCCGCTGGCACATCTTCACTCGCGCCCGTATCCAAAGAAGTTACTCGAATTTTTCCCCGCAAACACGCAATCATATCACCCCCACTTCCCGTGCGTCCCTTGATGTGCGTTCCGCGAATCCCGATGGTCGCCGTTTTGGTTTGAATCGAAAAATTCTGCGGCGCAACTTTTCCAATCTTCCCCGTAATCACCCCAAAGGTTCCTTGAGCAATCCCAAACTTTGCCTGAGGTGCAACCGCGTCATTGAGGTAGGCATCGATACTAAAATTCGTATTTTTTCCCAATGAAACAATCGTGTCATCCTTAAAGCGCATCTGCACTTGAGCGCCCTCTCCTGTGCGCACCTCGTCTTTTTCCAAAAGCGCCATACCAGACAAAGCAGTAAGCGTCTGCGTGTCCCGAAGAATACGCGCCTCTCCCACCGCCAAAGTTATCTCACCCACCGCTCCATGGAGCAACGTTAGCACCCCTAGCAGCATCCAAACTGCAATACCCCGCATGGTAATCCTTTTTGTAAAAATTGTGTTTTTTACATCATATTATCCTATCTCTTAAATTTTCCCCTCTAAAACTTTATTTTAAGGTATTTATCTTGTAAAGTGCTCCTTATGCTACATGTAGCATTGTTAAAGCAAGGGGTACTAACCCCCAAAAGCCGCCATCATGCGCCCTGCTCTAATCCCGCTCGCCCACGCAAAATGGAGATTGTATCCCCCGCAATCTCCATCCACATCTAGCACTTCCCCACTAAAATAGAGCCCGCGCACCTTGCGTGAGGCCATGGTTAAAGGGTCAATCTCTTCCATCGCCACGCCGCCAGCCATCACTTCAGCCGTAGCGTAGCCTTTGCTCTCTTTGATCTCCCACTCAAAACGTTTGCACCCGTGCACGAGGCGGTTTAAGGTTTTAGCGTCCAGTGTGCTTGCCCCGTGAAGCCCCAGATGCTCCAAAACCAAACGGGCCAGTTTGTGGTGCATCACTCCTTCTAGCCACGTTACTAAAGGCATCGTAGAGAGTAGGTTTGCGCGTTTTTGAAACAAGCCCTTTAAGGCTTCTTTGGAGAGAGAAGGAAACAAATCCAAACAGACCGCCACCTTGTGCCCTAGAGCAAGGCTTGCCACCACTTCGCGGCTCGCGTCTAAAATGGCTAACCCCGAAAGTCCGTAGCTTGCAAACAGCACGTCTCCTTGGTGCACACCACGAACGCGCCCATCCACCACAACGCTCACCGCACAAAACCACTTCACCCCACTTGCCAAACCCACGTCTTCCTTGGTGACTAGCTGCACCAAAGAAGGAAAGGTCCCATGCACACGGTGCCCAAAATGTTGGGCAAATTCTAACCCGCGCGTGCTACTTCCAAGGGTTGGCACACTCGCCCCGCCCGTGGCAACAAGCACCGCGTCAAACACCTGAGTGCCTTCTTGCGTTTCAAGGGCAAACACGCCGTTTTCTTTCTTTACATGTAAGACTTCACATTCAAAGACAAACTCCACGCCCAAAGCCTTACATGTAAAGGTTAACATCTCCACGACCGTGCGGGCCTGAAAGGACATGGGGAAACATTTCCCTCCCTCGTCTGCCACGATTTCCACGCCCAAGGCTTTAAAATACGCCACACATGCCTTGGTGTCAAACCCCGCAAGTACGCGCGCTACCGCGTCTAGGGCGTTGCTGTGAAAATGCTCCAACCCCAAGGCAAGGTTGGTGATGTTGCACCGCCCGTTGCCTGTGGTTAAGAGCTTGCGCCCGCACTTGGCATTTTTCTCAAACACCTTTACATGTAAACCCGCGCGCGCCGCTTCAATAGCCGCTACAAGGCCCGAAGCCCCTGCCCCGATGATGGCACACCGTTTGCTCAAATTAAGGCTTCCTTGCTCACAATCACCCCGTCCATGTCCGCGTACACATAAGCACCTGGCTCAAACCGCACACCGCCAAACTCTACCGCGTGGTCCACAAAACCTGGCACCACATTGGGGCATTTTCGAGGACAAGTGCCTAGTGCCCATAACCCAATTTCAACCTCTTTGGTCACATGCACATCGCGCACGTAGCCATTGACCACGAAGCCGCTCCACCCGTTTTTGTGGGCTTTTTTCATCAAATTCTCCCCCACGACCCCCACATACGCCCCTTGCACATCCACTACCAACACGCGCCCTTGGCCCGCTTGGTCTAGCACGCTAATGAGCTCTTGGTTGTTTTCATTGAGCTTCACCGTCACCAAAGGGCCTTTCATCTTTTTCTTGCCCCCAAAATTACTAAAGCCCGCCCCTAAAACTTGAATCTCTTCCTTACATGTATCGCATAAATCTGCTGTAAAAAATCCCATCGTGCACCTCCTGAAGTAACATTAACCCAAAGGGGCTTGTGAGCGGATTTTCTTGACCTCAAGCATTTAGGACAAATGCGGGGCAAGAACCCTCGGAGGTTTGCCAGGACGGCAAACCGAGAATGAGCGAATAAGCCCCTTTGGGTTAATGGAAATGGGTCAGATTATACCATTTTTAGATATTTTTGATACAATTTCCCCCATTATTCCCTATGCTCACTCCCTCACTAGGCTTGCCCATGAAAGTCGTCACAGGCGTGGTCGGAAACGACATCCACGTTGTTGCTAACCGTCTCATTCACATCTCCCTTGAAGCCCGCGGATTTGAAGTGTTTAACCTTGGCGTCAACACCTCCCTTGATGAGTTCATCGACGCCCTCATCGAAACTAAGGCCGACATCTTGCTCATCTCTTCCCTCAACGGCGAAGCCGAAGGATGGTGCCGCGAATTGCCCTTCATCAAATCTCAACGCGACCTTGGCAATGTCACCTTTATGATTGGCGGCAACCTTGCCGTGGGCGAAGCCAACCACGACACCATCGTGCCAAAATACCAAGCCTACGGCTTTGACCTTGTGTTTCACCAAATCGACCTCAACACGGGCCTTGACCGTCTGGAAGCCTACCTAAAGGAGCGCGCATGAGTTTGTTTGAGCGGGAGCGCCAGACCATCGTGTCCAACGAATACGTGGACAATTTTGATTTTGCCGAGGTAGAAGAGTTTGTCGCAAAGGCCGATAAAAACCTCTTCATCTCTCACCACTACGCCACCAAAACCAAGATGCTCGTCCAACCCCGCGGGGGTTTTCCCACCTACCAAAAAATGTTCAAACTCTACGAGACTTTCGCGGGGGCTGGCATCGACGTGTTGCCCATCACTATTGATTCGCACACGCGCCTTAACGACTACGCCAGTGCCAAAAAAATGCTCATGCTCTCCGAAGAAAACGAAACCGACATGCTCAACGGCTACCCGCTCATCAACCATGGCTACCGTACCACGCGCAAAATGATGACCCATTTCAACCTCCCCGTGAGCCTACGCCATGGCACACCCGATGCAAGGCTCTTGGTGGAAACGGCCATTGCCAGTGGGATTTTTGAGATTGAGGGCGGGCCCATCACTTACATGCTTCCTTACTCCAAAAACTTCCCACTAGATAAGGCCTTTTTGTACTGGAAATACGTGGAAAAAGTGTGCGCCCACTACTCTACTCTAAACCTGCCCATCAACCGCGAATCCTTTGGGCCGCTCACCGCCACCTTGGTACCACCCGCCATCACCATCGTCATCCAACTCCTTGAAATGTTGCTTTCTTTAGAAGAGGGGGTGCGGAGTTTTTCCGTGAGTTTTTCCCAGTCAGGTTCGCTCTCCCAAGACATCATCACTGCTAAAGTGCTCAAAAAACTCGCCCCCCATTACGCCGCCTTGCACGGATGCGCGGGCGCAAAAACACAGCTAGTCTACCACCAGTGGATGGGTGCGTTTCCGCGCAACAAAGAGTTCTCTGACGCGCTCATCACCACCGCCACCCTCATCGCCACATTGGTAGGGGCCGATAAAATCATCACCAAAACCCGCGACGAAGCCTTTGGCATCCCCACCATGGAATGCAACGCCCAAGCAGTGGCCAACACCCAATACATCCTACGCATCGTCCAAGGCTTGCCCCAGTTTGAAGATGGTGAAGAAGAAGAACATTTAGAGCTTGCCGTGCATGCCATCATGGAAGCGGTCTTTAACGACCCCGCCGACTCCCTATGGCGCAAGGCGTTCAATGCCATCAAACAAGGCATCATCGACGTGCCTTTTTCGCCCCACATCATCAACCACAACGCCATTTTAACCCTGCGCGACCCCAGTGGGTCGATTCGCATCGTAGAACCGGGCAATGTGCCTATCCCTGCGCGTTGCCTAGCATATGAGCGGGCAAAGGCGGGAAGCTTTGAAAACAAAACCGCCATGGTCGAAAAAATCATCCACGACATTGGAGTCATGCAATGAAATTGTTAATCGACGTGGGAAGCACCTACATCAAAACCGCCTCCGCCCATGGTCTTAGCCAACATTTTCGGGATTTTTCGCGCCCCATCCACGAAGATTTGCGTGCCAAATGCGGGGAATTGCTCCAAGGCGTGCCCAAGGATGAGATCTACATCTGCTCCTCTGCAAATGGCGGGTTAAGCACGCTCATCATCGGCTTAACCCACTCCTTTAGCCTCAAATACGCCAAAAACATTGCCTATAACGCGGGCATCAACATCATCGATACCGTGCTCTACAAAGACATCGCCCACGCTCCCGTTCCAGGCGACGTACTTGATGTGGTCATTTTAGTAGGCGGGATTGATGGCGTAGGAGAAGTGTTTGATGAAGCTTTATTAACCTACCTTCAAAGCCTAAACTACACCAACCTTGTCTATGTGGGCACGGCCCAAGATGCGCCCTTTATCCGCGCCAACCTACCCCATGCCGTCCTTTTACCCAACATCATCGATGAGCGCTTGCACATCCAAGAAGAGCCCCTTAAAACCACGCTGACCAACCTTTATCAAGCCGACATCATGGGCAAAGAGGAGATTAAAGAACTCTACGCCATCACCGCCAACCAAATCTACCCCACGCCCTACATCGTCAACCGCGCGTTGCCGCGCATCGGGGAGCAACTCGAAGTGGTGGACCCCTTTATCGTCCTTGACATTGGCGGGGCGACGACGGACATCCACTACAGCAAAGACCTTGTGAGCGAACGCTTGCTCACGGGCAACGCTTACGACCGCTTGGTTTTTAAGAAACTAGGCGTGTACAAATCCAAAGAGAGCCTCATCCACGCGGCCAAACAAAACGAGTACGTGTACGAACTCTTAAGCACGCTGGATGTGACGGAGAAAATCTTTGAAGAACACAGCGAAAAAGCCTTACATGTACTCATGCAACTCTCTATCTTTTTAGTGCTGTATAAAACTTCTAAATTTCACCAAGGTTACATTACTTTGAGCCTCGAGCGCCTAGAGAGCATCGTGCTCACCGGCGGCATCACTAAGGTACTTAGCCTAGAGGAGTGCGAAAGTATTTTGCACTTTTTTTACAAAAAAATCCTCGGCCTCCACCACGCTCCCGCGGTGGTTTTAGACACCCATTACGCCATTTGGACCCTTGGCATCACAGGAGAACACCATGTCGATTAACTGCATCCGAACCCTGCTTGAAACCGCGGCACACACGAGCCCTGAGGCTATTGCCCTCATTGAAAAAGAGCGGCGCATCACCTACGGCGAGCTTTTTGAAAAGGTCAACCAAGTGGCCACCTACCTTGCAAGCCTTGGCCTTCCAAAAGGGGCGCGGGTTGGGGTCTATTCTCACAAAACCCTAGAGCAATGCATCGCCATCTACGCCTTGCTCTCACTAGAGTACATTCTTGTGCCCATCTCCAGACTCCTCAAACCTGAACAAGTGGAACACATCATCCAAGATTGCGCCATTAGCTGCGTGTTAACCGATGCTAAAAAACTCCCCGCCTTACAAGAGAGCAGTTTTGAGGGCACCATCATCACCTACGAAGCGTGTGATAAGGCCCTTGTTTCTTTTGAGGAAATCTACAAATGCTGCGCCAAGCACTTTACATGTAACATCCTTGGCCATGCCAACGCCGCCATCACCTACAGCTTTGGCGCATCCGCCTTGCCCAATGGCATCGTCCTTGCCCACCGTAACCTCATCGACTCGGCGCGGGTGGTTTCCCAGTACCTTGACATCCGCACAAATGACGTCATCTCAGGCATTTTGCCTTTCATCTTTGACTACGGCCTCAACCAACTTTTTTGCGCCCTCTACAAGCACGCCACCCTCGCCTTGCACCGCCTTGTGCTTCCTTCGGATTTTTTTAACCACCTCATCCAAGACAAGGTAACTATTCTTCCCCTTATGCCCATTCACCTTTCGTTGATGTTCGATGAAGAACCTAGCCACCGCCTGCCCCATCCTGAGCTTTTGGGGCACGTGCGGACCATCACTTCCTCAGGCGGGAAAATCACACCTAAGATGCTCCAACACAGTGCCGCCCTCTACCCTAAGGCCAAATTTTACTCCATGCACGGCCTCACCGAAGCCTTTCGCTCTACCTACCTCGACCCTTCCCAGCTTGCCATCCGTCCAAACTCCATCGGCAAGCCCATTCCTGATGTGGAAGTATACGTGCTCAACGAAGAGGGAAAAGCATGCAAACCCCGCGAAGTGGGCGAGCTGATTCACCGTGGCGGGTACATTTACAAAGGCTTTTGGAACGCGCCAGATGCCACTGCTAAACGCTTCAAAAGTGTGCAAATACTCAAAGAAGTGGTTGACCTTGAGGGGCAACTTACCGATGAGATTGTCGTAGCCAGCGGGGATTATGTGTACGCTGATGAGGAAGGGTTTTTGTACTTTGTGGACCGCAAAGATGACATGATAAAATCTTGCGGCTTTCGCGTTAGTCCTTATGAGATTGAAACGGTAGTGTACCACCATGTGCCCTCCGTCAAAGAGTGCGCGGTCTTTTCCATTCCCGATGAAGCCACCGAGGAAGCCATTGTCTTGTGCTACAGTGCCCTTAGTGAGATTCCAAAAAACGAACTGCTCTTTGAACTCAAAAAACACTTGCCCAACCACATGCTTCCCGCACGCATTCTCTACAAACCGCGCTTGCCTCTGACGAGTCCTAGCCAAGGGGAAATCGATAAAGAAGCCCTCAAAAAAGAGGTGGTGGCCGTTGAATAGTTTACATGTAAGGATATTTTAGTGGAAATGCTACCCTTTGAAAAACACAAGCTCACCATGTCCGTTCTCATGACGCCCGATAAAGCCAACTTTGCAGGCAAGGTCCACGGAGGCGACATTTTAAAGTACCTCGACCAAGTGGCCTACGCGTGCGCTTCACGCTATTGCGGGCATTATGTAGTCACCGTGAGCGTCGACCAAGTGGTCTTTCAAAAGTCTATTCTTGTGGGAAATTTGGTGACCTTTTTAGCCAGCGTCAACTACACCGGGAAAACGTCTATGGAGGTGGGCATCAAGGTCATTGCCGAAGATATTCATAAAGGCACGGTCACCGAAACCAACAGCTGCTTTTTTACCATGGTGGCGGTGGACGAAGAGGGAACGCCTTTGTATGTTCCGCCCCTTGAACCCCAAACCGAAGTCGAAAAACGCCGTTTTCACGACGGCAAAAAACGCCGCGAACTACGTCTTCACGGCTACAGCAATCTCTAGCTTCGGCTTCGAATGATGTTTTTTCCCAAGGACTTCGCGGAGTACAACCGTTCGTCCGCCTCGCGTAGCATCTGGTCAATGGTGCGCGAGGTACTGTTGTCTGCAATGCCTAAACTAAACGTGTACGACACATGGGTGCGCGCATCTATACTTACAGGCGTTTCGCCCACGTAATGCTGGATTTGCGAACAAATTTTTTCGGCTTTTTTTAAAGACATATCGTAAAAACTAATGACAAACTCTTCACCACCAATGCGCGCAAACAGCATCCGCTCATCTAAAAACCCGCGACAGGCATCACAAAAGTGTTGCAACACCACATCGCCTGCTGCGTGCCCGTAAGTGTCGTTGATGAGTTTAAAATCATCCAAATCGATCAACGCCACGCACACGGTTTTCTCCTCTTTGGCTGCTTGACTTAACAGCGGGTGAATGGTTTCAAAAAAACTCCGCCTTGTTTGCACCCCCGTAAGCTCGTCCACGTACGCAATTTGTTCTAACTTTTTCACTACTTGCTCAAGCTCTTGGGCGGTGTTTTGCAAGGCTTGTGTTCGCAAGGCAACGGTTTGTTCTAAGATTGTCTTTTCTTTTTGGGCCTCTTTTTGGCGAAAAAAGATGAGTAAAAAAATCACCGTCGCCATGCTACTGACCACAAGTAAAAACAAATACAACGCCTGTTTTCCTTGCGCTAACATTTCGCGGGAGTGTAGCGTACGAAGCCCATAAGCCTCTCCATTGCTGTGGCGCCCAAGAATGATAACATTCTCCACGCTACTAGGCTGCCGATGCGTCAGGACATCAATCCCACGCCCTGCCATACTGTAACGCTGTGGCACCCCTTGCACTTCAAAAGAAGGCAAAAGGCCAATCTCCACTAATTCTGGATTTTGGCCCAGCAAGAGCGTCGCGTCAAGTTTCCCAAGGGCCAACAACCACCCGTTTGAAACTGCGCTCGTGTCGGAGTTGTTAATAGGGTGCTCCTCGTAAAAATAGATCTCTCCCTCCAAAAACAAAAACCCCCGAGAAGCCTCTTGGTTGCTCGCGACCATCTTCTCCACCACCACTTCAGGATTAGAGAGTTTAGGGGAAAACACGGGCAATACTAGCGTGCGTTCAAGATCAAGAAAAGCCATTGCGTACACATCAAGACTTTCAAGGGTGTGGCTGTTTTCTCGGAAATTAGCATACACATACTCTTTTGATTTTGTCTGCATAAACCCATAGGTATCGTCCCATTCCGCATAATCTTTTAATGTTTTTTTTACAAAATCGGTTTGGGCGTGTATGCCTTGGAGCAAGGCCCCCACAATCCGTTCATTTTGAGAAGCTTCAAGCACATAATAACTCGAAAGAATATAACGGTGTGTTGCAAAAAGAAGGGTAAGCAGCATAAGCACAAGCGCGCCAGCAAGAGACAAATACGTTTTCAATAGGGCTCCTAAACTTCGTTCGGGGTCATTATAACGCGGGGGAACTAAAGGGGAGTTATGTGTACTTCACAGGAACACAAAAATCAAGCACATAGGTTTCATCGGATGCCATAAAATGGTTTTTGTAGTAACGGGTAAAGGCGGGCAAAGGCAACTTTTCAAAGCCGCTTTGGGGAAGCCATTCGTAATACACGCTGTCCATTTGCTTTAAAAAATCCCCAAACACTCCCTCAAAGGGAAACACCGCACACAGCATGCCAGGGATGCGCATGATCCCCACTTCCCCCTTGGCAAAATGGGTTTTTTCAATCTCCAAACACGCCACATAATGGCACTTTTCCAAGGGCACAAACCGCGGGTTACTGTGGTGTAGCGCCAGCATGGGCGCGTGGGGTGAAACCCCTTCTTTTTGCGCCCACTCAAAGAGCTTCAGCCACGGGCGCTGGATGCTTCGGTCATAACCAAGATGACGCACATACGCCACTTTGCGTGAAGGAAAACGCACAATCTTGGGTGGCGTTAAAAGGGGTAAAATGGGGCGTAAATGGGCATCCTTATCTTGGTCCACTTCGCGCCACCGAGAAGGCGTGGTGCCAAAATGCCCCTTAAAGGCGTGTGTAAAGCTAGCACTTGAGCCAAACCCCGAAGCATGGGCAATCTCAAGCACCGCCATTTGAGGGTTAAACAACAAGGCGTTGGCCGCATTTTCTAGGCGCACCCGCTTGATATACCCATGCACGTGCTCGCCCATGTGGGCGTAAAACAGCCGATTAAAATGGTACATGGAGGTAGAAACATACGCGGCAATATCCTTTACATGTAAAGGTTGCGCGATGTCAAGATGAATCTTATAAAGCGCATCGTTGATTTTTTCACGGTGCAATTGGGTTGTGGTGTGGCGTTGCATGGAGGATTGTAGCATATTCGCACTTTTAAACAAGGAAAATCGCACTTTTGCGATACTCTGATTTTTTTTCTTGTTTTATACTTACACCACGGCAATACCTATTTTTTTAAAGGGCAACCTATGAAACTTTCTCACGGGGCATCTCGCATCAAACACTCTTTCGTGCGCAACATCTTGGCGCTCACCCAAAAACCAGGCGTCATTTCCTTTGCAGGAGGCTTGCCTGACCCTTACCTTTTTCCCATCACCCCCATCAAGGAGGCCATAGCGTCGTTGATGCAAGAGTTGGATGTCTCTTTGTTCCAATACGGCCCAACCCAAGGGTTTTTACCTTTGCGCGAAGCCCTTGGGGCGCAGTATCAGTACAAAGACATTCCCGCATCCGCAAAGGATATTTTAATCACCACGGGGAGCCAACAAGGACTGGATTTAGCCTGTCGCGCCCTCATGAATCCTAAAGACGCCATCGTAGTGGAGTCTCCCACTTACCTGGCTGCCTTGCAACTTTTTCGCTCCCACGAAGCCACCATTCACACGGTTGCTATTAGCCCCGAAGGCCCTGATATTCAAGCCCTTGAGGCGTTGTTTCAAACAGGTACGATACGTTTTTTCTACACCATTCCTACCTTTCAAAATCCCACCGGCTTTACATGTAGCGCGCCATTGCGCCGCAAAGTCGCCGCTCTAGCCAAGCAATACGGGGTGTGGATTATTGAGGATGACCCTTATGGCGCGTTGCGCTATGAAGGAACTACGCCTCCTTCTTACGCCACCCTTTTCCCCGAGGGCACGATGGTCTTGGGCACCGCCTCTAAGGTTGCAGCTCCTGATTTTAGGCTAGGTTGGCTCTATGCGCCCCAAGAAGCACTCGAAGCGTGCGTTAAATTCAAAGAGTGTACGGATTTGCAAAGCAGTTACTTTTTTCAGCGCGTGTTGCATGAGATGATGACCAACGACACCTTGCGCACCCACCAAAAAAGGCTCAAACGCGCTTACGTGCAAAAACGTGACACCATGGTAAGCGCACTCAAAGAACATTTTGGCGAAGCTTTACATGTAGAGGTTCCAGAAGGGGGAATGTTTGTGTGGGCAAGCTTAAAAGACGGACGTGACACTATGGAGTTGTTTCATGAAGCCATTAAACATCATGTTGCTTTTGTGCCTGGCTCGGTCTTTTTTCCCTGCGGTGGCGGGCAAAATACCATGCGGCTAAATTTCACCCATGCCACCACTGAAAAGATTGTCGAAGGGGTTGTTCGCCTTAAAAAAGCGTACACCTTGTTTTAACGTTTTTTGTTCTCGTACACCCGCTCGCTAAATTCTGCAAAGCGTCCCCGCACGGCTTTTTGCAGGTCAATGGCAAACATGTTCAGTTCTTCATGTTTTTGCGTGGTGAGCTTCAAAAGGCTAGTGAGGCCATTGTTGTATTTGTTGAGGTACGGATTGTCGATTTGACGGTTTGAACCAATAACAATGGCCATACACGAATTATCAAGACGCGAAAGAATAAGTTGGGTGGTGTTTTCTGAACTGTTTTGCCACTCGTCTAAAATCACCACTGCATCGCTCAATGTCCGTCCGCGCGCCTCTCCTGGCCAGAGTTTTTCGATGCGGTATTTTTGGGTTAATTCCACAATCTTAGAACTAATAGCTTCGGCGTCTTCTTTGTTTTCATTGCGCTTTAGGGCTTTTTTAGCAATAAACTCCAAGGTGTCGTACAAGGCCATGTTGTAGATGCGAAATTTCTCATCATTTCCCGAAAGATACCCTACATCTGCCCCTTTATCCAAACTCTCAATAGAGTTGCGCACGTAGACAATCTTGTCGTAATGCCCCTTGTCCACTTGGCGCATCGCGGAAGCAACGGCGATGAGCGTCTTTCCGCTTCCTGCTTTGGCATCGATGACAAGCAAATTATACAGGTTGCTCAAAATGGCTTTCATGAAGAATTTTTGACGGGTGTTAACAGGCTTAACTTTCATGCCACGAAAATCTAACTCACTCACCACTTGCAGCATTTCGTTATAGACCAGCGCGTAAACCTTACTGCCATCTTCCACGACAAATTCGTAGCAAAAATTATCGGGACGGTACTCAGGGTCAATGTGCGTAATGGGTTTGTAAATCGCCACATTAAGCGCATCTTGAGTAGTCTCGATAGTCTTGAAAAACTGCTGTTTGGGCACTTCGGAGCGGTCTTCGTGCAAGGATTCTGTTTTAATGTTTTTAAACAATCCAAAAATCCGCGCGTAGACGTCGATGGAGACAAAGATGACCTTGTGTCCTTTGTAGTACTCTCGCGCCACCTCAGCCACTTCGATAATGCGCTTGTCGTTGCTCTCGGAAGTGTGGTTGTACTCAATGGCCGCGTCGTAGTGGGATTTGGCGATGAGATGAATCTGGTATGGACCGTGAAAAAGCTTGACGACCTTGTACGCGTTCTCGTGGTCAACTTCTTTAACCTTCGCTTCGGCAATAAAGCGTGCAAATTCCCTAGCTTGGTACCCAAGCTCGTCCATGAGGCGTTTTTTTTCCTCAAGTTCAATCAGTACCGTCTCAGGAACAACAACGATGTTTTTGCCTTCTTGGGAGAGGTTTTTGATGTTTTGGAGGTTTTGAAGAATGATGTTGGTATCAACGACGTAGATTTTGTCTGCCATAACCGCCCTTTGAAAGGAGATAAGGCATTGTAACACAAGAAGGTTACATGTAAACTACGAAAGAGGGGTTAAAAAAGAAACAGCGCAGGGAAACCTACGCTGTTTTTGGAGGTTATTGTGGACGTTTAAGTTCTTTAATACGTGCAGATTTACCACGAAGACCACGAAGGTAAAAGAGTTTAGAGCGACGGACACGTCCGCGTCTAAGCACCGTAATCTCTTGGATAGAGTCGCTAAAGATAGGGAAAATACGCTCAACACCGACGCTGTTTGCGCCAATTTTACGGATAATAAAGGTTTCGCCTGTACCCGTACCACGACGTGCAATACACACGCCTTCAAAATTTTGTACACGTTGTTTTTCGCCTTCTTTAATCATAACGGCGACGCGAAGGGTGTCTCCCCCTCGAAAATCGGGAACATTTTTGCTAGCAACTTGCGCGCTTTCAAATGCGTCGATATACTTATTTCTCATCGGTGGTCCTTTTTTTGACACGTTAATGTTTGATTTGCATAGAGGTCAGGTCTGTAAAACTGAGTTTTTGCACACGCCATCACTTTTTTTAAGCCTGCAATTCTAGCATGGTTACCCTTTAAAAACTCTGAGGGAACACACTTTTTTTTAAATTCGTTAGGTTTTGTAAACGAAGGGGCCTCCAATAGGTCTCCCTCGAAGCTCTCTTCGTCCAAAGAAGCGTCATTTCCAAGCACCCCTTCGACGTTTCGGCTAATGGCATCGCACATCACCATACTTGCTAATTCCCCGCCCGTTAAGACGTAATCCCCGATGGAAAAAAGCTCATCCGCATACTGCTCCACAATGCGCTCATCAATCCCCTCATACCGCCCGCACACAAACACCACATGTTCTTTTCGTGCCAAACGTTTCGCATCGTTTTGTGTAAAAGGCTTGCCCGCAGGCGCTGGAAAAACAAGATGGGCTCGCGGAGAATTTGCCAATACACTCGCCAAAGCATCATCCAAGGGCTGTGGCCCCATCAACAATCCTGCACCACCACCCACTTGGTAATCGTCGACTTTTTTATGGCGTGAAAGGCTAAAATCTCGGGGGTTGAGGTAGTCTAGTGTAATCTTTTCCTCCGCCTTTGCCCGTCCCAAAATCGAATCTGCAAAGTACCCTTCAATCAGGCTAGGGAAAAGCGTCACGAAACTAAAGCGCATCACAAACTCTCTAACAGCTCGCGTGCGTCTTTGGAAAGAATCTCTTTAGCATCAACGTTTACATGTAAGACATAACGATCCCCGTAAGGGATTAAAAAAGTAGAAGCAAGGCCTTGTTCGACCAAATGGGGTGCGGTGGAAAGCAAGAAATAATCTTGCGTCCCAATACGCTCAATTTCTTCAACCACGCCCAACACTTCCCCGTTTTCTAAGACCCGACATCCGATGATGTCAAACCAAAAATATTCGCCCTCGCCAAGGGAGCACGTCTGCTTGGTTGCCTCAACGGTTGTGTACAAGAAGGTATTGGTCAGGGTACTAGCACGCTCTCTTTCTTCATAGCCAGCAAAGCGAACGTGAAAGGTTTGAGCGTTAAAGGCGCAAATGCGCAAAGGGGAGCCTGAAGCGGTGTAAAAGGTAGCACCAACGCGAAATTGTTCTGGAAAATCGCTATGGCTGTGAAGCTTTAGGTCACCCTTGAGCCCCACAACCTTACCAATTTGTGCAACTTCCAGTTCACTCATCGTTTGCTTTGACAGTAATACGGTAAGACATGCCGTTTTTAGCTTTGTAGCCTGCGATTACTGTTTTTAAAGAGTTTATCATCTTACCATCTTTGCCAATCAGCTTTCCCGTGTCGCTTTTATCTGCATAAATGATAATTTCCGCGAACGTTTCATCAACGTCCACGCGCTCTACACGCACCAATTCTGGGTGATTGACAATCAACTTAGCAAACGTGCCTAAAAATGCATGTGCCATGGTTATTTACCGGTAATTTTAGTTACCCTGTCACTCAATTTAGCACCCACACTCTTCCAGTATGCTAAACGCTCTTGGTCGAAGTTAATGGTCTCTGGCTGTGTTAATGGATTGTAATACCCAATTGATTCAATCCAGCCACCATCTCGGCGCTTACGGCTGTCTGTTACAACAATTCGGTAAAAAGGTTTTTTGTTTCTTCCCATACGGGTTAATCGAACTACGGTTGCCATTGTGTTGGTCTCCTTGAAATTTTTGTCTTACGGCTTAGTAATGAAAGCGTCGCTTTCACAAATAAACCGTCTAGCGCGGAAATCCGCCTCTAGCGTTTTGTCCTAGCATGGCTTGCAAGTCTTGCATGCCACGTTTTCCCGAAAACCTCTTTGCCATTTTAGCGGCATTGTGAAATTGTTTTAAAAAACGGTTCACTTCCACTTGGGAAAGTCCCGCACCTGCGGCGATACGACGCTTGCGGCTATTGTTGAGCAAATCGGGTGCTTCACGCTCTTTTAGCGTCATGGAACCAATCATCGCCTTAATGCGTTTCATTTCCACGGAATTTTCTAAATCCACATCCTTCAGTTTGTCTGCCATCCCCGAAAGACCAGGAATCATCCCCAACATGGACTTCATACTACCAAGCTTTTTCATGCTCTCCATTTGGTCCAGAAAATCATTAAAGTTAAACTCCCCTTTTTTGATTTTCTTGTTCATCAGCTTGGCTTGCTTCTCGTCAATCACCGCACTGGTTTTTTCCGCCAAGGTAGCAAGGTCACCCTCACCCATGATGCGTCCCACAATACGCTCAGGCAAAAAGGCTTCCAAATCTGCCGCTTTTTCACCCATCCCGATAAAACGCAAAGGCACACCCACTTGATGGGCAATGCCTAGGGCAACGCCCCCTTTGGTATCGCCATCGTACTTGCTTAAAATAACGCCCGTGATGCCTAGCGCCTCGTGAAAACTCGCTGCCGTTTTGACCGCATCTTGACCGCTAAGCGCATCGGCCACGTAAAAGACTTCATGGGGTGCAATGGCGCGGTGAACTGCCTTGATTTGCGCCATCAGTGCCTCATCAATAGCCAAACGTCCTGCAGTATCCACCAAAAGCACATCATACAACCCTGCTTTTGCCTTCTCTAGGGCTTTTTTAGCAACCCCAACAGGATCGGTTCCGCTTTCATCATAAAACAAATCCAACTCGTGCTGGGCACACAATTGCTTCAACTGTTCCACTGCCGCAAGGCGCTGAAGGTCACACGCTGCGATGAGTACTTTCTTCTTTCTTAGCTTCAAATAGGTCCCAAGCTTCACCGTCGTTGTCGTCTTGCCAGACCCTTGCAAACCACTCATAAGCACCACCGTTGGGGGCTTGGAAGTGTACACAAACCCTTGGTTGCCAGGGGCAGTGAGAAGGGTTGTTAAGTTCTCCTTAATGGCCTGCAAAAAAGCAGCTTGGCCGATGCCTGCTTTTTTAGTGTCCGCCTCGACTTTTAGCAAAAGCTCTTTGGTCACCTTGTGGTGCACATCGGCTTTTAAAAGGGCTTTTTTGAGTGTTTCGAGGGCTTTTTTGAGTGCCTTATCATCATCTGCAAAACGAAGTTTATTAATGGCAGATTTAAACGATTCACTCAATACTCCAAACACATCGGCTCCTTTTATAAATTACGATTGATTTAGCTTGCGCACAAAAGAGTGCAATAATACAGAAAAATTTCTTTAAGAACCTTTAGACTCCGCTAAAACCGTACTTTTTAAAGGCGCTGGGCAGAGGTGCTTTAAAGGTTTGACCAAACAACGTGACCGAATACGCGTGCAACATCACGCGGTCTGCTTGCTTTCCACCGTATTTATCATCCCCTAAAATAGAAAGTCCGATGGAGCGTAAATGCACGCGGATTTGATGGGTTCTACCTGTTTGAATAGAAACTTTAACAAGGGAATGTTTCCCTTCCACAAGGTATGGCTCCACAAGGGTTAAGGCAGGTTTGCCATTGGCAGAAATCTTAGACACCGCGCCCCCTTTGCCTTTGATGGTCAAAATCGGTGCTTCAATACGTGCAGGCTCAATGCATTTTCCTGACACCGCCGCAAAATAAATCTTTTCCACCCGCATCTCTTTAAACTCTTCGATGGCCGCTTGGCGGTATTCTTCGTCTTTTACTAAAATCAAAACACCGCTTGTCTCTTTGTCTAGTCGGTGCAGCAACGGATACCCATGGCTCGTAGCAAGGTCTTCTGAGAGCACAAAGGCGGGTTTGTCAAGCACGAGTACTTTATCATTTTCAAAAATCGTTACAGGCTTGGCGGGTTTTTCTACCTTAAACTCCGTGTCCGCCGCAAGATTGCCCCGTGCTACAAGCACTTTTTTTCCTTTAGCATACACCAACCCTTGGTCAATCATCTCTTTCGCTGCACGGTTAGAGATCCCCTCTTGCGTAGCAAGAAGCTTATACGCCTTCTCTTCTATCATTCTCTTTTCTCCAGTTTTTGATTAATAAATGCCACAACAGGCCCAAGGGCGTCGTGGGGTTTTGGAATGGCGGGCAAAAGGGGCTGTTCCAACAACGCCGCCAACGCCCCTAGCTCTACAAGATGCGCACCCTCAACTTGGGCAAACAAGGCTTTTTGGTTAAAAATATGTTTTCCTGAAATCACGGCATTGCCAAAATACGCTGGCTCCAAAGGGTTGTGTCCACCCACCCCCTCCACAAAAGAGCCTCCCAAAATACTCACATCGCCCAGAGCATACATGTCTACCAAGGCGCCCATGGTGTCACACAAAAAGAGGTCACACTCCCCAAAGCCTTCTTGGGAAAAACGGCGGTACGTCCAACCTCGCTCCTTTGCCAAATCGTCCAACAAAAGGTCCACACGCTTAAAGCGCTCAGGATGACGCGGGACAACAATGAGCATGTCCGAGGGTTTTTTTACAAAGGCTCCTAAAAGCAACGCCTCTTCCCCTTCGTGAGTGCTAGCCATCACAATCGCCCGCCTGGAAGGTTTTGGGTAATGCACCTTTGCCTTAGGCACATGCACCGCCTTGATATTGCCCGTCACCACCACATGGCGCGCACCCAGTTGCACAAGGCGCTCTTTGTCTGTTTCACTCTGGGCAAACACAATATCCACGTGGGCAAAAATACTCCGATACAACCACCCAAACCGCAAATAGCTACGGTACGATTTATCACTAATGCGCGCATTCATAAGGGCTGTTGCCATCCCTCTTTTTTTGGCCACCACAAAAAGCATGAGCCACAATTCTGCCTCGGTAACAACCAGTACTTTTTGCTTGCCAACCCACCACGGAAGCAACACTTCAAAGGGCAAAAAACGCCCCTCATCCCCCACCTCGCACGCCGCAGCATACCCTGTTTGGGTGATAGCACTGATACTCACCTTGCCCTTTACTTGTGCTTTTAAAGGAAGAAGCGAGTTGACTTCACCAAGGGAACACGCGTGAAGCCAAACGTCGTGATGGTCAAAGGGAGGGTTATTCCAAAGCCAAAACCGCGCAGGGAGGCTGCGGCGGTGTTTGGCTTTACATGTAAGAAAAAAGAGGAAAGGAAGGGCCACCACATACGCAAGTGTAAGAACGCTCGCGTAAATAAAAGGAAGCCACATGCTCACGCTTGTGCCGTTTCCGCTTCCTTGTAAAGAATACGTCCACAGTGTGGGCATGTAACAATGTCTTCGCTCTTTAACACAGCGGCGTAAGTTTTATCATTTACACGCATAAAACAGCCATAGCATGCTTGTTTGCGCACAGGAACCACGGCGGTATTCTTTGCCCATTTGCGAATTTTTTCATAAAAGGTCAAGATTTTCTGGCTCATCTCTCCCACAAGTTGTTCTTTTTTTGCGTACACATCTGCGCGTTCTTTATCGATGTTTTCCATCGCTGTGGCAATGTCTGCTTGCGCATCCGCTACCTTTTGCGCGGCCGCTTCAAGTTGGGCGTTTGCTTCTTCTAAGTAGCTGTTTTTTGAATCAATAATCTTATCCAAGCGGTTAATTTCTTCGTTGGAAAAATCGCACTGTTCTTTGCAAATCTCTTCTTCAAGCTGTAGGGCTTTTTGTTCTTTTTCGGATTTGATGGCGCCAACTTTTTTAGCAATGTCTTTGATTTTGTCAGAAAGCTCAGCAAGGTGTAATTCGTGTTGCGATTTTTTAAGCCGTGCTTCTTTTGTTTGCGCTGCTAACTCGTCCATCTTTGCTTGCGCTTCATTCTTGGCATCTTGAGCACCGTTAAGTGCGCGTTCAATCTTCTCAATGCGCGGTCCAAAATCATCAATCTCTTGATCAATGGTTGAAAGTTGCACTAACTGTTTCAAATACTTATTCATACGTGTTTGTCCTTATGGTCTGCTAAATGATGGTGAAGGGGTTTTTAGAATTCGACATTATAACTTTTAATGGAAAATTTTTCAAATGGGGTGCGAGCACTTCCCCAAAATAGCGCTCGCTCTCAAAATGTCCAATGTCGATTAATCCAAGGTTATTGGCTTTGGCTTCCATGGCTTGGTGGTATTTGATGTCGCCCGTTAAAAAGCAAGAAGCTTCAATGTGCCCTATCAAATCTCCCCCTGAACCTGTGGTCACCGCTACGGTTTCTACTACGCCTTCCAAAACAACGGTGCGCAACTGCTCCACGCCTAAAACTTTCTTTACATGTAAAGAAAGTGCTTCAAAGCTTCCTTTAAAACGGCATACGCACACGTACTCTTCTTGGCTTAGCACTTCAAACTCCAACACGTGTTCGCACACGTAACGGTTAAGATGGCTTTTGTCAATGTTCGTGTGCATGGCAACAAGTCCGATGTTTCTGCGCAGCATGGTTTTAAGCAAAGAGGCAGGATAGCACCCAGTATCCAGGCGTTTTAGCCCTTTAAAAATCAACGGATGATGGGCAATAATCAACGTCCCATCAGGCACGCTTTCTAGCACATACTCATCCACGTCAAGGCACAAGCACACCGTCTCAACCGCATCTTCCATCGACCCCACCAACAAACCGCTGTTGTCCCAAGACTCTTGGCTTGCAAAAGGGCTCAGGGTGTCAAGGTAGGTGTAAATCTCTGCGAGTTTCACGCCATGCTCACTTTGTGCTGGCCTCAACGTACGCCAACGCACACCCTTTGGCCAGTTCGCGAATTTTCAAAATGTAATTTTGGCGCTCAGTTACTGAAATCGCCTTGCGGGCGTCTAGCACGTTAAAGGTGTGAGAGGCAAGCAAACAGTAATCGTACGCAGGCAAGGGAAGGTTGGCTTCCAAACACCGTTGACACTCCGCCGACGCGTTGGTAAATTGGGTCAAAAGCATGGACACGTCGGCCACTTCAAAGTGGTATTTACTAAACTCCACCTCCCCTTGATGGTGCACATCGCGGTACGTTGTTTTTCCCGCACTGTTTTCATTCCACACGATATCAAACACCGAATCCACTTGCTGTAAATACATGGCCAAACGTTCCACACCGTAGGTAATCTCCACCGAAACAGGCTCGCAAGGAATGCCGCCCACTTGCTGAAAGTATGTAAATTGCGTCACTTCCATGCCATCAAGCCACACTTCCCACCCAAGGCCCCACGCCCCTAGGGTTGGAGACTCCCAATTGTCTTCCACAAAACGAATATCATGGCGCGAAAGGTCAAGTCCAAGCACTTCAAGGCTCTTTAAATACAACTCTTGAATACCCTTAGGACTTGGCTTAATGAGCACCTGAAACTGGTAGTAACTGCCCAAGCGGTTAGGGTTCTCTCCGTACCGCCCATCGGTTGGGCGACGGCTGGGTGCAACGTAGGCTGTTGCCCAAGGTTTTGGCCCAAGGCTACGCAAAAATGTAGCGGGATGGAAGGTTCCCGCCCCTGCAGGATGATCATAAGGCTGCACAATCGTGCACCCTTGTTTTTGCCAAAAATCTTGCAATGTGAGCAACATTTGAGAAAATGTCATCAATGGTTATCCTTTTATTCCAAGTTCTTTTTTTAGGGTTCCTTCGTTAAACCCGCACATCCAGTGGTTTTCCACCACGATGACAGGAATCTGAAAACACCCGTGTTTATTACACTGAGACTTCGCCAAGGGGTCTTTCAAAACGTCAACATAACGGTACCAAATACCGTGACGCTTAAAAAAAGCCTTTGCCTTTGCACACCAAGGACACGCAGGTGCCCCAAAAAGCGTTACATGTAACCTAGGATTCTTTTTTGTAGTTTTCAACCGCATGGTTCCACATGAGCTTGTATTTGCGTTTTAAAAATTCCACTTCTTCTTGGGCATAGCGCAATTGTTCCGTCAAGGTTTCGATGGTCTTGCGGTCTTCGTCGTACAATTCTTGCATGGAAAACAGCGCTTCTTTTAAAAAACGGTTTTCCCCCTTAAGGGCTTCTAGGGTCTCATCTTTTGCATCAAGCACTTTTTCGTGTAAGCCCAAGATGGTTCCGATAGTCTTTTCCACAAAGTCTGTGCCAATGAGTGGCGTGCCTTCTTTGGAGTACGTGGGCGCAGTACTCGCAGGAACCACGCTGTGGGTTCCTGCGGAGGCCTCTACAAACATTACCCCTTCTTCCTCACGAGACTTGAGCTCGCCTTTTTGGATAAGCGCTTCAATACTTTGCCTATCCAAATGCACCAATTTGCAAAATTCGTCAATCTCAAGCCACGTTTGCATAGGGTTTCCTTTATGAGAGCAAAACTTCAATCTCTTCTGAGTCTGTTTCTACCTTTTTTGCTTTTAAAATGCGGTCTTCTTTGAGTTTCGCATCCAATTCCGCATCCGCTAAAGCCAAAATTTGCATCGCCAAAAAGGCACTGTTTACAGCCCCTGCACTGCCAATGGCCACGGTGCCCACAGGCATTCCTCCTGGCATTTGCACGGTAGAAAGCAAAGCGTCCATCCCTTGAAGCGGCGAGGCGTCCATAGGCACACCAATCACAGGCCTTGTAGTCATGGAAGCAACAGCGCCCGCCAAATGGGCAGCCATTCCCGCTGCTGCTACAAATACTTGGGCGCCTTTGGCTTCCGCTTCTTTAATGTACGTTTTCGTACGCTCAGGGCTACGGTGGGCCGAAGAGATTAAAATCTCATACTTCACGCCAAACTTTTCAAGGGTTTTGGCGCATTCGTTCATGACCTCAAAATCACTCTTGCTTCCCATTAAAATCGAAACAAATTTCATCCTTACTGTCCTTTCGTGTGTGGTTGGTACTAGCGTCGCAAAAAAGAAAAAGCAGGTAGCGCACAAGGTAGCTTAACCGCTTGGGTATTGCCACTGTGCACCGCTTCTAACACTTTGCCATTGTGGGTTTGAATCTTCGCAAAACGAAGCATCACGCGCCCCTCTTTTACACACATTTCCCCCATGTCATTCTCGCACGCATCAGGCACGGGCGCATTCCAAGGCAACATCACCTCGTACCACTCCTGCGGCCTTACGGTGTCTTTGGCATGAAAGGTTTCCCCCGTTTCATCCACAAGGCCAAACACTTGAAGGGAGCCTTCCATGATGGAAGTTTCTAGGTTTTGGGCGTGGTGCTTTTCAAAGGGACGATGCACCAAATACCCATCGCTAAAGCCCCTGTTTTTCGTGGTATTAAGCTCCTCTTCGTAGCGACTTGCCTCAAACGCCCCCGCCAACGCATCTTCAATGGCCATGCGGTAAGCGCGTGCCGTTGTCGCAACATAATAAGGGCTTTTGGTGCGTCCTTCAATCTTTAGCGCATCCACTACCCCACTTTGGATAATCTCTTCTACATGTACTGCCAAATTTAAATCTTTAGCGTTCATCACATGGGTGCCTGCTTCATCTTCTTCAAGGCGAAACAAGGTGTCGGTTTCTTCGTTTTTCGCATACAAGGTGTAAGGAAAACGGCAATCATTAGCACAGCTTCCACGGTTGGGCACGCGACCACTTTGCACCGAACTAATCAAACACCTCCCGCTGTAAGCAAAACACATAGACCCGTGCACAAACGCTTCAAGTTCCAAATCAGGAAGTTTTTCTTTGATGCCTGCCAAGTCTTTAAGCCCAATCTCTCGTGCCGCGACGATGCGTTTTACCCCAAGGTCCCAATACACTTGCGCGTCAAGGTAATTGAGCACATTGGCTTGGGTGGAAAGGTGAATGGGAATCTGAGGCGCTAGGGTGCGCGAAAGACGCACAACCCCTGGGGTTGCCATGATAAAAGCATCGGGCTTCATGGCCGCCATCTTCAAAATATGTTTTTCCAACAAAGCAAGTTGTGCATTAAAAGGAAAGCCGTTAATGGTCACGTAAATCTTTTTTCCCAAGGCGTGGGTGTACGCCACTGCCTCTTCAAAGCTCTCATAAGTAAACTCTTTGCCAGAACGAATGCGCAAGGAAAAGTGGCTCACGCCCCCGTACACCGCGTCCGCGCCATAGGCCAAGGCAAGTTTTAATTTTTCAGGATTTCCCGCGGGGGAAAGCAGCTCAGGGCGTTTCAATTATTTCTTTCCAAGGGTATCAATAAGCGCTTCAATATCTTCGTTGGTAACCACATCCGCCGTGGTGCTATCTCCGTCAATGTGAACCGCTGAACTTACCCGCTTAGAATCTTCGATTTTTCCCTCAAACAAGCTACTCATGTAGTGCGACAACGCACGCATGACGTTAATAACCCGTTCAATTTTTTGGCGATGAATATCTTGGTATTGCATAATATCCATGGTCATCATAATCTCATCTTCAGCCACTTGCGTGTTCATGATTACCGCGTCCATTTTTTCTTTTGCTTGGGAGATTTCCTCTTGCGCCTGAGCAAAACGCTCCACATTGGGGAATTTTTCCATCAAGAGCGAAAAAAGTTCAAGGGTGTTATCAAGGGTGCTTGTTACCTCGCTCGCTTCGTTTTGCACTTCGCCAAGGGCGGCACTAATGGCTTCTAGCTTGTCAAAAACTTCGGTTGCTTTGATTTCAGAATCCCGCGTCACATCATCGAGTTGATGCACCATTTTGTGGTCTTGGGTTGGTGGGGGTGGTGGCCATGAAAGGCTTGAAGAAATGCGGTAGCTACTGGCACTAAACTCTTCCTCGGCGGCCTCTGGCGGGCTCGCCTCCTCTTCGCAGGCCTCTTCTGCTTCTGCATCAGCAAAGTCTTCTTGGGCAGCCTCTTCGCCAATCTCATCAAGACCGCCGGCCATTAACGCGTCAAGCTCTTCTTGTGTCATTGCAATACTCCTAGGTGTAGACAGTTAGGAGAGATTATAATAAAGTTTCGTATAATTCAAGTTTAAAGCCCTTACATGTAAGGATAAAAAGGAAGAGAATGGGGAATCTGTTTTTGGGTGTGCTGATGAGTATGGTGGTGCTATTTTTAACAGGATGTGCGCCTAGCTATAGTAGCTTAAGCCTTGAGCAAAAACGTGAATTTTACGAACACATCACACAAGAGGTGCACGCACACCAAAGTCAGGGTGAGGTGTATGAAGCCCTAGGATACTTAGGGCAAGCCGTGCAAGAATACGCCCAAGCCAACTTCTACACCCACACCGCTGAGAGCGAAAAAATGAAGGCTTTGCGCGCACGCATCGAAGAAGAAGGACCACGTGCTTACTACCGTGGCAACGCAGCGTTGGCTCAAAAAGAGTATGTGCAAGCCCTCAAAGAGTTTAACACCACCTTGCGCATGAACGCGCAATTTGAGCACGCAAAGCAAAAGCGAGATGCACTCTTGTCGCTACCCGAACTTGCAGGGGCATTCAACAACAAAACCGCCAAGCTCAAAGAGTTGCTAGCCCTGCCTTCGCCAAATACAAAAGAACAAGAAGAGCGTGACCACCTTGCCGATGAATTGCTGTATTGGCACCATGAACATCCCCTTGCCCTTGCGCACAAAATAAACAGCTTTGCGCGAAAAAATCAACAAGCCCTAGAGGGATTAGACTACCTACAAACAGGGCATAAAGCACTGCTAGAGAATGATTTAGAAAAGGCCGAAACAGCCTTTAAACATGCACGCGAACTCGCAGTGACCAGAAAAGAAGCACTGCAAGGATTGGTTGCTTTGCAAAAAAGAAAAGATGCGATTTACTACCACTCTCTTTCCCGACGCGAATATGCCAAACATAACATCTCCCAAGCATTGCACTATAATCGCCAATCCACTGAGGCTGACCAAGATTATTTCCCCGCGAAAGAATTTTTAACCCAACTTCGCAAAGAACAAGGACACCTTCAATCCAAAACGCGCCTCCAAGAAGGGCGTGAACACCTCAAAAATCACCGTTACCTCGAGGCCCTAGAAGAGTCCCGCGCCCTTCTTAAGCTCATGCCCAACAACGTTGAAGCAAAAGAACTCCTTCTTGATATTAAAAACGCCATCAGTAGCAACCTCCCGCAATTGCTTAGAGAAGGAGAGGAGCTTTTTAGTCAAAATCGACTCAAAGAAGCGGCGCAACGTTTTGAAACCGTATTAGTTGTCAACCCAAACAATACCGTCTCCCTCACTTACCTCAAGCGCGTCCACAGCCGTCAAGAAACGGTACAAATGCTTGGCCATTAACATCCACTCCAAAATCACTCCAAAGTGCGTGTGATTTTGGAGTGACAACTCCCCTTGCTGGCACTAAAACTCCTTCTTATGTTTATTGTATTAGACTTCATAAACAATTTTTTCGGGTAAAGGACAAGTCTCTCTATGGGCACTTCAAACAGCCAAGAAACACACGCTTTTGACACCACACACAAAACTAAACCTTTTTGGCAAGAGATAAGCTTGCAAGAGGCAAGCCCCCTTGTGCGGCAGTGGCGAAGAAAGGGCGGACTGACCTTTAAGCTTGTTGAAATGATTGTCTTTGTTGTGCTTATGGCTGTCATACCTTTGAGTTATTTGTTTAACGACATCATGGAGCGCTCCATCAGTGAAAAAGCCCACGAAGTGGGTCGGGTCACCATCGAACGCGTGGCCGATGCCTCCTTTAACGCCCTTGCTGAACGCACCTTTGAAAACAGGGTAACCCTACTAGAAATGCTCAAAGAAACCAAGGAAACCAAAATGGTTGGTTTTTTGGATATTTCTATTTACGCACTAAACCGCGAAGGGGAAACACACAGCTTTGACTATTTTACGGGCTTTGACGAGACAAAAGACCCCCTGCAAGACCCCGCGCTCATTGCGCAGTTACTCAAAAGTCAAGATAAAACCGTCAGACAAGATGTTGTAACCTACCACAATGAACATGGGGTCTTTAAAGCCATGCGCTTTGTACGCCCCATCTTATTTCAATTTGAAGGCAAACATCATGTTATTGGAGCCGCTATTTTGCACTATGACCAAGACGTCATTTTAGGCCCCATTCGTCAAGCAATCCTCTCCACCACGCTCACCACCTTGGCCATTTTATTTCTCTCTGTTGCTTTGGCATGGTGGCTTTCCAACCGCCTTAGTCGCCCCATCCTTAGCATTGCAAATGCAGCCAAAGAGGTGGCCACTGGCAATCTTGATGTTTACGTAGACATTCACACACATGACGAAATCGAGGCCTTGGCCGATGAATTTAACAAGATGGCCAAGGGCTTAAGAGAACGCCAAAAAATGCAAAAATTTGTCTCCGAATCTGCCATGAATCACATCCAAGATGATTCGGCTAAAATCGAATTAGGGGGCGGAAGTTGCCTTGTCCAAACCTTTCTTTTTAGTGACATTCGTGACTTTACCGCCATGAGTGCTTCAAAAAAACCCGATGAAGTGGTCTTGATTATCAACCGTTATCTTGATTTGCAAACAAAGATTATTCAACGCTACGGTGGCGACATTGATAAATTTATTGGAGATGAAATCATGGCAACCTTTAAAGGAGAGGATGATTTATTGCGTGCTATTATGGCTGCCAAGGAGCTACAACAAGCAGTAGCAAGGGAAAATACGGCGCAACAGGAGAAAATGGCGGTGAGCGTAGGCGTTGGTATTAACCGTGGCGAAGTCATCGTGGGCAACATGGGCTCACGAGAGCGTATGGACTTTACAAGCATTGGCGCAGCGGTCAATCTGGCTGCTCGCCTTTGTTCTAAAGCACAGCCAGGCGAAATACTCGTAAGCAAGGCGCTCTACCATACCTTGAATCAAAACTTAGGCGGCCAAGACAAAGGCTCCATCCTCGTCAAAGGGTTTACCGACCCTGTAGACATTATTTCAATCGAGCACCCATGATTGTTGATTTACACAACCACACCCCATTATGTCGCCACGCCTCAGGCACACCTATGCAGTATGTAGAGGCAGCCATTGAATCACAGTGCCACTATTACGGCTTTTCTGACCATGCGCCCATGGCCTTTGACCCCCATTACCGCATGAGCCTTGCGCTCATGGATACCTATGAAGCCATGGTCCAAGAAGCCAAGGTGGCCTATGCTGGCCAAATTCAAGTTCTCCTAGGTTACGAAGTAGATTTCCTTCAAGGTTACATGGAAGAGTCTGTCTTATCACGACCTTGCGATTACCAAATCGGGTCAGTGCATTTTTTGGGGCAGTGGGGGTTTGACAACCCTGAGTTTATTGGCGAATACAAACACCGTGACATTGACAGCATCTGGCAAGACTATTTTGATGCCATCGAAGCCATGGCTAAAAGCCAGCTTTTTGAGGTTGTCGGACATCTTGATTTAATAAAAGTGTTTAAATTTCTCCCCAAAAAAGACGTGCGCCTCTTGGCCAAACAAGCCCTACTGGCCATCAAAAAAGCAGATATGGTTGTCGAGATTAACACCGCAGGCTTTCGCAAGCCCATTGGAGAACAATACCCCTCCAAATCCCTCCTAGAAGAAGTGGCTAGCCTTGACATTCCCATCACATTTAGCTCCGATGCCCACGCCGTAGAACACGTCGGACAAGGAGGCGAGAAGGCGGTGGCACTGGCAAAAGCACTAGGGTATAGAAAATGTGCAATTTTTTCCAATCGAGAGCGCGAATTGATTACTTTTTAATCATCCCTTACAGCCGTTTTTTCAACCCAATGCGCTACAATACTGCCAACGATATCTTAAACAGGAGTTCTTATGGGAAAGTTTGTCAACAGCGTCGAGGAGTTTTTCTCTTATTGTAAAGAGAACGAAGTAAAATTTGTTGATTTTCGTTTTACAGACATCAAAGGCACATGGCATCATGTCACTTACACTATTAGCGCGGTTAGTCCTGACACCTTTAAAAGTGGGATTCCATTTGATGGTTCTTCTGTGGATGCATGGCAACCCATTAACCGTTCAGACATGGTCCTTATTCCTGAAGCCGAAACAGCGTTTTTAGACCCCTTCACTGCAGACTCTACTATCATTGTCATTTGTGATGTTTACGACATTTACAAAGGTCAAATGTACGAAAAATGCCCACGCAGTATGGCTAAAAAAGCAACCAAGCATCTTAGCGAAAGTGGCGTAGGCGACACAGCTTATTTTGGACCAGAAAACGAATTTTTCGTGTTTGATGATGTTAAAATCAAAGACGAAATCAACTGTGCTTCTTATTGCGTTGACTCTGAAGAGGGTGCTTGGAATGATGCAACAGACTACCCTGATGGCTACAATACAGGCCACCGACCACGCACCAAGGGCGGCTATTTCCCTTGCCAACCTATCGATTCCATGGTAGATTTGCGGGCTGAAATGGTACAGGTTCTTGAGCAAGTGGGTCTTGAAGTGTTTGTGGTTCACCACGAAGTTGCTCAAGCTCAAGGCGAAATCGGTGTAAAATTTGGCACTCTTGTGGAAGCGGCAGATAACGTGCAAAAATACAAATACGTCGTACGTATGGTAGCCCACCTCAATGGCAAAACAGCCACCTTTATGCCAAAACCCCTTTACGGCGACAACGGCAGCGGGATGCACGTTCACCAATCCATCTGGAAAGACGGCAAAAACCTTTTCTTTAAAGAAGGCGAATATGCAAACCTTAGCGACATGGCACGCTACTACATCGGTGGTATCTTGGCACACGCACGCAGTGTTGCTGCCTTCACCAACGCATCTACAAACTCATACAAGCGTTTGATTCCAGGGTTCGAGGCACCTTCTATCCTCACGTACTCTTCTCAAAACCGCTCCGCTTCTTGCCGCATTCCTTACGGAAGTGGCGAAAAATCTACCCGTATTGAAATGCGCTTCCCAGACTCCACAGGCAACCCTTACCTTGCTTTCACTGCCATGCTTATGGCGGGTCTTGATGGGATTAAAAACAAAACAGAACCTGCGGGTCCTATGGATGAAGATTTATTTGAGCTTTCTTTGGATGAAATCCGTGAGCGTGGCATCAACCAAATGCCCCACACCCTTCGTGGTTCACTAGAGGCAGTTATTCGTGACAACGAATACCTCAAGCCTGTAATGACCAAAGAGTTTATCGACACCTACCAACACTACAAATTTGAAACACAGGTATGGCCTTATGAAGCACGGCCCACACCTTTTGAGTTCAAAACTACCTATTCTTGCTAATCCTAGGGGCTTTAATGCCCCTAGTCCTCCTTTGTATTCCTTCTTCTTACCACCTTTTTTTAGCTTTTCTTAGCTACACTTTTACGCATATTACCACAGGAGGAAAGATGGCCGGCACACTTGAAGTCTATTTGATTATCGCCGCAGGCCTAATGCTCCTTAGCGTCGTTGCTAGCAAACTTTCCGACACCTTTGGCATTCCTGCCTTATTTATTTTTTTAGGCATTGGCATGCTTGCAGGTTCCGATGGCATACTTGGTATCTATTTTGATGATGCGTTTTTTGCCAAAAGTGTGGGAACGTTAGCGCTTATATTTATCCTCTTTGCAGGTGGACTGGACACCCTTTGGAAATCTATTCGCCCGGTACTTAAAGATGGCTTGCTTCTTGCCACCTTGGGGGTTATATTAACAGCAGGGCTAGTAGCTGGGGCTGTTTATGCCCTTTTGGAAGTCTCACTCCTTGAGGCACTTTTACTAGGGGCTATTATCTCTTCCACTGACGCGGCTGCCGTATTTGCTATTTTTCGCGCCAAAGGCCTTGCTATTCACAAACGTCTTAGCTCTCTCCTTGAGCTTGAATCTGGCAGCAACGACCCTATGGCTATTTTTCTTACTATCGCTATACTGCAAGTCATCGCCCTGCCCCAAAGTGCAAGTTTTGAAGAACTGCTCTTGGAGTTTGTTTTGCAATTTCTTGTGGGCGGCATCATGGGGTATGGATTTGGCGTCATCATGCCTTCTTTGTTCAATAAACTTCATCTGGCCCATTACGGACTCTACACAGTTTTTAGCATCGGATGGGTTTTACTGCTCTTTAGCGGTACAACTTTTTTAGGCGGCAATGGTTTTTTGGCCGTCTATATCGCAGGCATTTGCATCAATGCGCGGGAATTTGTGCACAAAAAAAACCTTATCGGATTTCACGACGGTCTTGCGTGGATTATGCAAATTTGGGTGTTCTTAACGCTAGGGCTCTTGGTCTTTCCCTCAGAACTCCCCGCAGTCGCCCTTCCCGCCCTTGGCATCGCCTTGTGGCTCATTTTTGTCGCACGCCCCATAGGGGTTTTGATCACACTCTATTTTAGCACCCTTCCCTTGCGCGAAAAGTTATTTACTTCATGGGTGGGGTTGCGTGGGGCGGTGCCCATCATTTTGGCAACCTATCCGTTTATTTACAAACTCGAACACGCTTCTTTAATCTTCAATACCGTGTTTTTCATTGTACTTACTTCCATTCTCATCCAAGGAAGCACCCTTCCTTTGGTTGCGCGCATCCTTGGCGTGGAAGCCCCACCTGAAAAAGAAGCGCAAGAACCCCCTAGCTCTCCGCTGCTAAACCGTACTTTGAAACAATTTTACATCGATGCAAACACCTACGCATCGGGAAAAAGTTTAGCGGAGTTAACGCTTCCTTTGGATTTTTTAGTGCTCCTTTTAAAACGCAAAGGAGAATATATTAAACCAACGGGCTCCACCATTTTCATAGAAGGCGACTTGCTCTTGGTGCAATGCGAAGACACCCTCGTCTTCAACCAAACCTTTGCCTTTTTGGACAATGGCCCCAAGGAACCTTCCCTTTAGAAAATAAGTCCTCCCTCTTGGGCACCATCTGCTCCTTGTGAGGGGCGTGGTAGAGGGGAGAGTGGGGTGTAGTATTCTTGTTTTCCTTGAATCGTAACGCTCTCAACACCCCTTGGACGCACAAAAGTACGGCGAGTTTGAGGGTAAAGCGCGAGGTATTCTTTCATAAAATCTGCAAAAGCAGTGCTTGGAGACCGCCCGCCTGTTTCGCTTTTGTTCATCGGGCTGTTATCATCGTTGCCAAACCAAACCAATACCTCAATCTCAGGGGAAAAGCCACAAAACCACGCATCCACGTTGTTGTTAGTTGTTCCTGTTTTTCCTGCAATCTCAAGGCCTGGCACCTGCGCTCTGCGCCCTGTTCCTCGTGCCACCGCTTCTTTTAAAATATCGACCATCAAAAAACTTTGCTCAGGGGTAGTGAAAGGTTTTTTGGTGGCTTCAAAAGTACGTGCATTGCCAAACCTGTCATTGATTTTTTTGATAATCAGTGGGCTCACCATCTCTCCACCATTAGGAAAAGCCGAATACATTTGCGCGTAAGCCAAGGGGGAAATACCAAAAGAGCCTAGGGCAATTGTTAAATCTTGGGGCAAACGCTCAAAACCCATGCGGGTCAAGTCTCGATGTACCACATCAAGTCCCAAAGCCGAAAGCAAGTTGATTGTTGCTAGGTTTCGTGAATGCACAAGGGCCTCTTTTAGGGTGACGAGTCCTTCAAAATTTTCCCCATAATTTCGCGGCTTCCACTCATCCTCACTCTCTTTATCCGAATAGACCCTTGAGATATCAGGAATCTGTGTCAAAGGAGAGTAGCCTGCGTCCAAAGCACGTTGATAGATAAAGGGTTTAAAACTACTGCCAGGCTGCCGTGAGCTTTGAATGGCACGGTTAAAATGGCTACGCGTATAGTCCATACCTCCCACCAATGCTAGCACTTCCCCTGTCCCATTTTCCATGGCAACGAGTGCACCGTTTAACAGTGCCTCATCCGCCTCAGGATTGCGTTGTAAAATAGCTTCTTTTTCGCGGTTAAGTGCTTGGTGGCCCGCCTCTTGAAGGGCAAGATCGATGGAAAGGTGAATCTCATACCCCCCACGGCGCAAATCTTCCAAATAGACACTTGCTTGTTTAATCACCTCATCCACCACGTATGGCGCACGGTTTTGCGTCAATGTTTCATCAAAAACCACAGGAAGCTCGTTTAGTGAAGCGATATACTCCTCTTCGCTTACCCACCCTAGGGTATTCATCCGCGAAAGCACTTGGTTGGCGCGGGCAAGGGCAAGGTCAAGATTGCGCGTGGGATCATACGCGCTAGGGGCTTTGGGCAAGCCCACCAACATGGCAACCTCTTTGAGTGTTAGTTCCGCCAAAGACTTGTTAAAATACCCTAAGGCCGCTGTCTTGATGCCATAATACCCGTGTCCAAAATAAACATGGTTTAAGTAGCGCTCTAGGATTTCTTCTTTTGTCAACTCGTTTTCAATCTTGAAGGCCAAGATGACTTCATTGAGCTTGCGTTGAAAGGTTTTATCGCGAGAAAGCACCACGTTTTTTACCAACTGCTGTGTAATGGTGCTCGCCCCTTCCACAAGCTTCATCGCTTGGATGTCTTTAATAGCCGCGCGAAAGATGGCCTCCATGTTAATCCCGCCATGCTCAAAAAAAGCCGTATCTTCGATGGCCACAAGGGCTTCAATGACGCGCGGAGGAATCTGTTCGTAAGGCACAAACAACCGATGTTCGCCCTCAAACACATTGGCTACCAATTTTCCGTGCCGGTCAAAAAGCTGTGTTGTGAGCTTTGGTTTGTAATCGATAATCGCGTACGCATCAAAGCGCACTTGGGCATAAATATACAACAATCCTGCCAAAACACTAAGCACTAAAGCGCCCAATAATCCTAATACTATTCTCATTGACGAAATCCTCTTGTAGCAAATCCTGCTGCTAGTAATGCCTTGGTATAAGGATGCGAAGGCGCGGCAACAAGCGACGCCATCGCTCCTCTTTCTACAATCTCACCCGCGTTTAAAATCGCAATCTCTTGGCACACTAACGCAGCCGAGTGCATGTCATGGGTCACAAACAAAATCAAAAATCCAAGCTCTTCTTGGAGCTGTTTAATCATCTCAAGCACTTGCTCCCGCGTTGAAGCATCAAGTGCCGTTGTTGGCTCATCCATCAACAACAGTTTTGGGTGATGGGAAAGGGCCATGGCAATGGCCACGCGTTGTAATTGCCCTCCGCTAAGTTCTGGTGGATACCGTTCAAGCAAGGCGGGGTCCAACTTCACCATCGCACAAAATGTTTCTGGCTCGGGGTGAAAAAACTGCGCCCTGATGCGCGTCAAAGGCGACAAGGCAGTAAAAGGATTTTGGGGCACGAACCCAACGCTTTTACCCCGCTCTAGCGCAAAAGGTGCTTCGTAATCCAAGTCTACATGTAAACGCTGGGGCGCCATGCCAAGCAAGGCCTTGAGCGTCAAGCTTTTCCCGCTCCCACTTTGCCCCACTAAAGCCATGGAGTGGGCGATGTGAAAGTCAATATTCACCAACACATGCTCTCCCGCAACGATATTCAAATGCTTACATGTAAAGCTCATGGTCGCTCCAAAAAAGGCAAAAGCTTTTCCACACACAAGCCCATGGCAGTACTCTCAAACCCCACAACACTACGAATATAAGGCTTGCAAAACCCTTCCACTTCCACCGCTCCGGCTTTGCCCTGCCATGCGTCACGCGCAAGGTAAGCTTCCTGTTCTTTGCGTGCAAAAGGGACAAATTGGTAGTGGGTCACCGAGAAATCGACAAAAAGAAGCCGTGGGGTTTGGTACATCATGCACGTCATAATAGAAACTTTGCTGCCACTTTGAAGCTCCAACATCTCGCGTGCCGCTTCACGCGTAGGTGCTTTTTGAAGCAATTGGCCCTTACATGTAACCACCGTATCGGCTGCTAAAACAGGGGTTTTGAGGCCGTAAAGTTCTATAAAACGCTCCAACTTTCCCTTAGTAGCATGGTAGGCAAACTGTTCTGGTGCCCCATAGGGCAAACTTTCTTCATCAAAATCTACACCTTGTTGCGTAAAAGCGATGCCCGCTTGGTGCAACAATGCTGCGCGTGTGGGTGAGTTTGACGCCAAAATTACCATCAGTGTCCTCGAATGACAATCCCCAAATAGGCCCCGATAATCCCCAACACCGCGTTGAGCGGTATAAGATAATTCAACATCAAAATCAAGTTTTCCTGCACTTCCACATACTCATCTTCCAAGAGTGCTTTTTTGGCGTTTTTGTATTTAAAAACCATGTAGACGAAGTTAAAGGCGATAAACACCCACAGGGCCTCTTTGGTGTGAATAAGGTTGTACGTGGTAGGGTCGCCGTATTTAAACCCAAGTCCCACGCTCATAAACACCGAGGTGATAATCATCACAAGCATCACCGGGACCACAAAATAGCCAAACCGGCGCATCAACTCCAGTCCTTTAGAAAGGCGCTCTTTTTCGTTTTCAAGCCCATCGATGGTGGGTTTTACCACAAAGCGCATCACCACCAAACTCCCCACTAAAAGCATGGCCGTCACGATATGCAAGAGGATAATCCAGCGCGAAAAATTGCCAAAGATTTCCATCAACACTTCGCGCATCTAGGCCCCTAATTTTGTTTTAGCAAAGGCTAACGCTGCTACTTTGGCTGCTTCTAGCCCCGCAGGATTTTTACCGCCCGCTTGGGCAAAATCGTCCCGTCCGCCACCACCGCCACCCACATGCGGCGCTACTTCTTTAATCCACTCGCCCGCTTTCAAAGAAGCGTTTTTGACCCCTGCGGCTATCATAATCTTGTCGTCTTTGAGTTGAAACAACAAGGCCGCCACCGAAGGCTTAGCGTTTTTAAGTTCATCAATACTTTGCTTAATGTCTCCCGCGCCCACCGCAGCGATGACCACTTCCACACCGCCAAGCATCACGCTTTGCAAGGTTTCACCCGAGTTTGATGAGAGGGCTTGCACCTCTTTTTTAAGGGTTTTAATCTCTTCTTTTAGTCGCCCCACACCTGCCAAAACATCTTGATTTTTAACCGCTTCTTGGGCCTCTAAAAGCCCTTCGCGCCACGAGGAGGCAAGTGCTAGGGCACTTTTACCACACACCGCTTCGATGCGTCGCACGCCTGCACTGACGCCTGCTTCTTTCACGATAAAAAAGCTGCCAATGCGCGCGGTGTTGTTTACATGTACACCCCCGCACAGCTCTTTGCTCGTCGCTCCAAAACTCACCACGCGCACTTCATCACCGTATTTTTCCCCAAAAAGCGCCATCGCACCGCTAGCCTTGGCCGCTTCAATCCCCATGTGCTCCGTCATATTACTCTCGCCCTTAGCGATGCTGGCGTTCACAAAGGCCTCCACAGCCTGCACCTCTTCTTTGCTCATGGCTTTGGGATGGGAAAAGTCAAAACGCAACCGCGTGGCTTCCACGAGTGAGCCTGCTTGGGCCACATGGCTTCCTAACACGTGTTTGAGTGCTGCGTGCATGAGGTGGGTAGCGGAGTGGTGCTTGATAATCTCATCCCGCGCTTCATCCACAACGGCTGTGACTGCATCGCCCACTTTTAACGGGGCAGTTGGATTAATCTGCGAAAGATTAAGGCCAAAGAAAAGTTGCGTATCCAACACCTTAGCAACACCCTCTAGCACACCCGTGTCGCCACACTGCCCGCCACTTTGGGCGTAAAAAGGAGTGGTTTCCAAAAAAACCCATCCCTCTTTACCCGCTTCCAAAGTTTGCACGAGCTTAAACTCTTCATCCATCAGTGCCACGATGCGCGTCTCTTGGCGCAAGGTGTCGTATCCGCAAAAAGTATTAGCACCAAATTGCTCAAGTAAGGGTTTAAACTCCCCACTGGTGGCTTTGTCCCCACTGCCTTTCCACGAAGCCTTGGCCCGTTCGCGCTGTTCTTGCATCAAAGCATCAAAGCGGGCACTGTCTACATGTAAGCCTTTGTCGCGCAACATGTCTTGGGTCAAATCCAGCGGAAACCCAAAGGTGTCGTACAGCTTAAAGGCCACCTCGCCACTAAAGACCTCTTTGGTCTGTTCAAGTTCGGCTTGAAACAGCTCCAAACCTGAGGCGATAGTGCCAAAAAAGCGTTCTTCTTCAAGGCGAATCTGCTCACGCACTGTCTCTTTTTTCTCCACCAAGTAGGCGTAATGTCCGCCCATTAAGTCGCATAGCGTGTCTAAAAGCGTGTGCATGAACGGCTCGGTGATGCCTAGCAAATACCCGTGGCGCACGGCACGGCGCAAAATACGGCGCAACACATACCCGCGTCCTTCTTTATCAAACCCTACCCCCTGGGCAAGCAAAAACGCCACCGCGCGAATGTGGTCTGCAATCACCCGATAGCTCGCTCCCGTGTCGTACATGTAAGGCTTTCCGCAAAGCTGCGCAACCTTTTCGATAAGGGGCATAAACAGCGTGCTGTCATAATTGCTAAACTTGCCCTCTTTGACGGCCACCATGCGTTCAAGCCCCATGCCTGTGTCGATAGAAGGCTTAGGCAACGGCGTTAGTGTGCCATCACTGGAACGCTCATACTGCATAAACACCAAGTTCCAAATCTCTAAAAAGCGGTCGCCATCGCCCCCCATGTAATCTTCTGGCCCATTAAAATGCTCCGCCCCTTGGTCGATAAAAATCTCACTGCAAGGCCCACACGGTCCCGTGTCGCCCATTTGCCAAAAGTTATCTTTGTCGCCAAAACGCATAATGCGCTCTTTGGGCACATGACGTTGCCATAACAGCTCCGCTTCATCGTCGCTCTCGTGCACCGTGACCCAGAGTTTTTCTTTGGGCAAACCCACGACTTCTGTGACAAACTCCCACGCTAGGGCAATAGCGTCTTCTTTAAAGTAATCCCCGAAGGAAAAATTGCCAAGCATCTCAAAAAACGTGTGGTGGCGCGCGGTGTAGCCAACGTTGTCAAGGTCATTGTGCTTGCCTCCTGCGCGGATGCAGGTTTGGCACGTGGTGGCACGTGGTGGGTTTGGCAAAGGAACCTCGCCCGTAAACACGGATTTGAAGGGCACCATGCCCGCATTAACAAACAGCAATGTCGCATCTTCTGGCACCAACGGCGCACTTGGCATAATCTTGTGGCCTTTTTTTTCAAAAAAGTGTAAAAACTCGGCTCTAATGTCCATGAAATCGCTTCCTGTGAGTAAAAAATTGGCCTATTTTAGCCAAGAAAGGTTTAAACTACGCCTAGCACGCATCTTGAGGGCTTATGGACGGATTTTAACAGTTTTGCAAGAATTCAAAGCACCAAAGGTGCGCGAGCCCTGCGCGCAGCTGTACTTAGCGTTAGCGTAGCTTTTGGAGCTTTGCTCTAAAAGCGTATAGAAATAAAAAAGGCTTTACATGTAAGGCCTTTTTATACCCCTAAAAGCATCGGGGGAGTATAATCGTCCTTACTATTTTGACACAAGGGACTGCCATGAAACTGCCTTTTATCGACCTCAAATCCCAATACGAAGCCCACAAAGACGAAATCAACCAAGCTGTTTTAAACGTACTCGACTCCACGCAATTTATCATGGGGAAAGAGGTAAAAACCCTAGAAGAAACATTGGCCCATTTTTGTGGCACCAAACACGCTCTAGCGTGCTCTAGCGGCACCGATGCCCTTTTGCTTGCCCTCATGGCGTACGACATCGGGCCAGGAGATGAAGTCATCACCTCTCCTTTTACCTTCATCGCCACCGCTGAAGTCATCGCTTTTTTACGTGCAACACCCGTGTTTGTGGACATTGACCCCCTAAGCTACAACCTAGACCCTGCCCTTTTAGAAGCGGCGATTACGCCCAAAACCAAGGCGATTATGCCCGTTTCCCTTTACGGCCAATGCCCCGACATGGACGCCATCAATGCCATCGCCCAAAAACACGGCATTCCCGTCATTGAAGATGGGGCGCAAAGTTTTGGGGCAACCTATAAAGGCAAAAAAAGCTGCGCCCTTTCCACCATCGGATGCACGAGCTTTTTCCCTTCCAAGCCCCTTGGCTGCTACGGAGATGGCGGGGCGATTTTCACCGACGATGACGCGTTGGCCAAAAAAATGCGCATCCTTTTAAACCACGGTCAAGAAGAGCGCTACAAACACGAATACGTAGGCATCAACGGGCGTCTTGACACCATCCAAGCGGCCGTTTTAAATGTCAAACTTGGCTATTTTGACGAGGAGATTGTAGCACGCGAACGCATTGGTGCACGCTACAGCCAACTCCTTAAAGACGTGCTCATTACCCCTGCCCTTTCCACGGATTGCACCAGCGTGTATGCCCAATATTCCGTGCGCGTTCCAAACCGCGAAGAGGTCGCCAAGGCACTCAACGAAGCGGGCATCCCCACAGCCATCCACTACCCCATCCCTTTGCATCTTCAACCCGCCTTTACCTATCTTGGCTACAAAGAAGGGGATTTTCCCTTAAGCGAGGCCGTTGCTAAAGAGATTATGAGCCTTCCCATGAGTCCGTTTTTAACCACCGAACAACAAGATTTAGTGGTAAACGCCCTTAAGGAAATCCTATGCTAAGGGTGGCACTCATTGGCCTTGGCTCCATGGGAAGAAACCACTACCGCGTCTTAAAAAGCCTCCCCAACGTGGAAGTGGTTGCCCTGTGCGATGTGGTTAAAAACGATAGCTTTAGTGAGCCTTTTTACGACAGCGTGGACACCCTTTTAGAAGAAGCAGAATTTGACGCGGTTCTTATTGTGGTGCCTACCTTCTTGCACAAAGAAGTGGCGCTAAAGTGCCTTGGAAAAGGCAAAGACGTGTTTATCGAAAAACCCGTCGCGTCCAATTGCGAAGAAGGGCAAGAGATTTTAGACAAAGCCACCAGCGTCGGCGCAAAGGTATGCGTGGGCTACATTGAGCGCTTCAACCCCGTCGTTGAGGCGTTGAAAGCGGAGCTTGAAGAGAAAGAAATCTACAGCATCGGCATCACTCGCGTCGGCCCTTTCCCTCCGCGTATTGCCGATGTGGGCATTCTCACCGACCTTGCGGTGCACGACATCGATTTAATTCGCTTCATCACCGGCCAAGAGATTCAACAAACGGCCATTTTCAAATCCCAAAAAATCCACAACCACCACGAAGACAACGCTATTTTGTCTTTCAAGCTTGAAAATGAAGTGGTGGCAAGCATCACCACCAACTGGCTCACCCCCTTTCGCAAACGCACCATCGAAGTGGCCACCAAAGAAGCCTATTACGAAGCGGATTTGATGGAACAAACCTTGGTAGAATACTCTGCCTACCAAAAAAACTTTTCTTATGTCATTCGCAACTGCATGGTAAAAAAAGAAGAACCTTTGGTGCGCGAACTAAGAGCCTTTGTGGACTTTGTTAAAACCGGCAAAGAAAACGGGCTTAGCACCGTAAAAGACAGCATGATTACCCTACGCATTAGCTCAGGAGAAGGGGTGTGAGCAAGGGGTTAGTGCTTTTAAACATGGGCGGGCCGAACAACCTTGATGAGGTTAAAGTATTTTTGCACAATATGTTTAATGACCCCAACATCATCACGGTCAAGAGTGACCTCTTGCGTCGCTTTATTGCCTTTATCATCACCACTTCCCGCGCGCGTCAAGCTAGAGAAAATTACGCGGCACTTGGGGGAAAATCCCCTCTTGTGGACTACACTAAAGCCCTTGTTGCAAAGCTTCAAGAAGCACTTCCTGACACCTACGTTACCTATGCCATGCGCTACACGCCTCCTTTTGCCGCCAGTGCCATTGAAGAGCTAAAAACCCACGGGGTGACACAGCTGTGTTTATTGCCCCTTTACCCTCACTATTCAACCACCACAACCAAATCTTCCCTAGAGGATTTTGAGGCGGCCTTAAAAGAGGCAAATTTTGCGCCCGCACGTACCGTTGTCCCTCGTTTTTTCGAACACCCAACCTACAACCAAAGCATCATACAGCGGGTCAAAGAAGCCCTTGGGGAAGAGGATTCCCGCGCCTATGTTCTCCTTTTCTCCGCCCACTCTTTGCCTCAAAAAATCGTCGATGCGGGAGACCCTTATCAGCAAGAAGTGCTAGCACACGCGGCACAACTTAAAAAAGAGTTGCGCGAAGCGGGGCTAGTCTTTCAAGCCACACACACGGCCTATCAGTCCAAACTTGGACCCATCCAATGGCTTAAACCCGAACTTGGCGAAACCCTCAAAACCCTAAAAGGAAAAAAAGTACTGATTATTCCCATTGCCTTCACCATTGACAATTCTGAAACTGAATTTGAATTGTGGATTGAGTACAAAGAAGAGGCTGAAAAATTAGGAATTCATACCTACAAGGTTGCCAAATGCCCTAACGATCACGACCTTTTTGTGCAAGCCTTGCGTGAAATCACCCAAGCTTCCACCAGCGCCTAGGGGGTTTTGTAACTTCCTTTACATGTAAAGGAATATTTTTTGCTTGTCATGGACAATCCCTCTCATAAAGGAGTTTGTCCATGAAAGTCGAACAAAGCCAGTTGGTCCAATCCCTCACCCTTGCCAAACAAGGCATCGAAGCCAAATCTGATGAGTTTTCCGCCGAATTAGAGCGTCAATTAATGCAAACCATTAAAAGCCAAACCTCATCCTCCGAAGAAGAGCAAGACCCCGAAGTCGTAGCCTTCAAAGAAAAACTCACCTCCATGGGTGCCGCTACTTTCCTCCAACAGCTCAATATGGAAAAGATTGAAAAGCTGTTAGAGGAAAAACGTAAAGAACTCATGGAGACCTTTAATGTTGAAGGACTTGAAGGAGAAGATCGGGCCAATGCCCTAGCAGAGATTGAAGAAATTTTGCAAGATTACGCCAAAGAACTTCAAGAGCGTATGGCAGCCAAAAGAGAACTTGAAGAGAAAAAAAGTCCCCTAGCTTCCCTCCTCACCAATTAACGAGGGAATCAAGTACTGCTCGTCTATCATCTTTTGCACAATAGCACGAAATATGGGCGCTGCACTCAAGGAGCCAAAATAATGGTAAGGTTTTTTTGGCTCCTTGGCAAGTACGCCAATGGTGTAGCCATTGGTTTCGTCGTTTGCAAAGCCAAAAAAAGTACCGTTGTAGCGATTGACATATTTTCCGCCCGATGCAATATGGGCCGTTCCTGTCTTCCCCCCAATCTCTAGGCCTTCCATGGCCGCCACTTTGCCCGTCCCTTGGCGCACTGCTTTAATCAGCACCCGCTTAACGCGCTTGGCAACCGCAACGGGCAAAACCTGAACTTCTGGCGGTCTAAGAATAGGATACAACTTCCCGCTAGCGTCTTCAAAGGCAACCCCGATGCGGGGCACAAGCATCCTGCCATTGTTATTAAACACATTGTAGGCTTTTAAGATTTGCATGAAATTGACCTGCAAACCATAGCCATACCCAATGGTCCCCTTGTACACTTCTGAGTTAAACCGCTGCAAGGGCGGCATATTACCTGGGCTTTCATAGGGCAAATCCACCCCTGTACGCTCCGTAAAACCAAAATCTTTAAGGCCTTGGTAATAAGGAATCGCGTCTAGTTTTTGCGCTAACTGAACCGCACCCACATTAGAAGAGTATACAATGACATCTTCCGCACTTAGCCATTCTGTCTCTTTGGTATCACGAATAGTATGCCCCCCGAGTCGGTATTTCCCCCCGAAGGTGCGCACTAAATCAAAGGGGTTAATTTTTTCCTCTTTAAGTAAAAGTGAAAACATAATGGTTTTCATCACCGAACCTGGCTCAAAGGCATACTCCACCGCGGAAGCATTAAGCGAAGGATAATCTTCCCTTCGGATACTGTTTGGGTTATAGCGATTGCTAGAAGCTAACACCAATAGCTCCCCTGTGTCATTTTTCATCACAGCAGCGATAATTTCTTCGGCATTGAGTTCTACTTTTTTTTCATCCAAAATGCGCTCAATCATCTTTTGAAGTTTTAACGAAATAGAGACCCGCATGGCATAACCATCAATGCGTTTTTTTGCTTCTGAGTCTCGGTTTAAAATAAGCGTATTGCCAATATCCCTTGGTGCAATCAACAGCGCATCTTGAATAGGCCTAAGGTACTGCTCATGCTGCCCTTCTATGCCTTTCACTCCCTCCACTTTTGTGATGGGGCCTTGGTCTATTTTTCGGATGTAGCCCAAAGAGGGGGTAAAGATGTCTCCTTGGGGATAAAACCGGTATTCGCCGCTTTCTGAGATGCTTAGTCCCCGCAAAAAAGCCAAACCAGAATCGGGGTCTTCGTACGTGCGAAACACGCCAAGGCGGTACAATTTACCCGCCAATTCTTGCAAATATTCTGCGCGCTTCGCATCAATTTGATAGGAAAGCACCACATTACCCCGCTGTGCATCAAGACGTTTTTGAATCTCTTTGGGGTCTTGGTTGCTGTACAGCGCAAAAAGATTTATAAACAGTTCTTTTTTATTGGGGTCAATGTTGCGGGTGTCCACCATGGCTTTGTACAATTTTTGGCTTGTTGCGATAACAAAACCATCGTTGCTAACGATGGTTCCGCGCAAAGCTGTAGAGGTTTGGCTGGTTTGAAGGCGTGGGAGCTTACGGTCAATCTGCGACCAATACAACAAGGTCCCAATAAAAATGATAAATCCAAGGCTAGTAAGTGAAAAAAGGAGAAGGATTTTCGCCTTTTTTCGGTCCAGTGGCGGGTGTTCCATGAAGGGTTAAATCTGTGTTCTTGAAATCTCTTTGTAAGCACTTAAGGCTTTGTTGCGGATTTCGAGCATGAGTTTCATGCTTGTTTCTGCTTTGCCAATCGCAATCGCGGCTTGATGCAAATCTTTAACCTCGCCAGTGGCGATATCTGCTGCTGCCTTGTCGGCATTTTCTTGTAGGGCATTTTGGCTTGAGAGGGTCTTTTCAAGCACTTTAGCAAATTCATCCCCTTGGGCAACGCCTTTGGTATCTTGCTTTGGTGCGAGCATCTCTAGGGTAGAGATGGAGTTAATTCCATTCATCGGTTACTATCCTCTCATCAAGTCTATCGCACTTTGGGCGATGGTTTTTGCACTTTGGTACGCTGAAACATTGGCCTGATATGCCCGTGTTGCTTCGATTAGATCGGCCATTTCAATGACGGGATTAATGTTAGGATACGCCACATAACCCTTTGCGTCTGCATCGGGGTGGGTCGGGTCGTATTTGAGGCGAAAATCCCCATCATCACGCACTACTTTGTCCACAATGACGCTCATTATAGCAGGTTTGGCATCCCTTTGCAAAAAGCTGTCATCCAAGGGGTTTTCGTACTCCAAGAAGGCATTGTTTTTGTTGATTTCTTGGTTGAGTGCCTCGTTAAAATCAATGGCGCGAAACACCACCTCTTTACGCCGATACGCCCCGCCTTCTGCCGTGCGCGTGGTGTTGGCGTTGGCAATGTTGGAACTGATAATATTCATGCGGAAACGTTGGGCTGAGAGTCCGTAGCCGCTAATGTCAAAATCGCTTAAATAAGCCATTGATTATCCTTTATATTTTTCCAGAAGCTTCAATCACGCTATGAAAAATTGCACTTTTCTTTTTCATAGCCTGCGTGAGGGCGTCAATCATGATGGCATTTTTACTCATTTCGGTTGTTTCCACGTCTAAATCCACCGTGTTGCCATCATTGCGCGCCAAATGGCCATCGCGCAAGTAAATCATCCCTGCACCAAAATCATTCTCTGATGCTCCTTGCAAATGACTTTCGTGAGAGCTTGCCATCTTTAGCTCTTGAGGTTCCTTCACCCCGTACATCTCTTGTGCTTTATTGATAAGTACGGTTTCAAAATCCACATCACGTGACTTGTAAAAAGGCGTGTCGATGTTGGCAATGTTGCTCGCAATCATTTGCTGACGCAAGGAGCGCCCAGCAAGGGCTTGTTCTAACAGTGGCTTGGATTTGTGTGTCGTGACCATTTTGCTCTCTTTTTTAGGCTTTACATGTAACGCCGTAGCGCACAGCCAATTAAAGCAATTTCCGTTCCAAGAGCAAGCATGGCCCTAGGGAGTTTTTAACGCTTTTTTGGTACAATCTCCCACACAAACCACCTAAGGAATCAACGCTTGGCGACAGACAAAACCCTCTTTTACCTTTGCTCTTTTTTGATTGGCGTAGGCGTGGTGTTTTCCTTGTCCCTTCCCGTGTTTACCGTCCTTTTTTACAACTACAGCCCCTACCATTTTTTCGTTCGTCAGTTTGCAGTGGGAATGATTGGCATCTTGATTATGTGGGGACTTTCCAACCTCGACCCCGACAAGTTCATGAAGTGGATTGGGTTTTTCATCTTTTTTAGTTGCATCCTCACCATGAGCCTCATGCATTACCTTCCTGACTCCCTTGTCACCGAATCAGGCGGGGCAAAACGCTGGATTCGATTGCCCGGATTTTCCATTGCACCGGTTGAATTTTTCAAGATTGGGTTTGTTTATTTTTTGGCATGGAGCTTCGCGCGCAAGCTCGACGAAGAGCAAAAGTCCCTCAAAGATGAAATCAAACTCATCTTGCCCTACATTGGCGTCTTTCTTTTGGTGATTTACCTTATTGCGATTTTGCAAAACGACCTAGGACAGGTGATTGTGCTAGCACTTACTTTGGCAGTGATGGCATTTTTTGCAGGCACAAGTTTTAAGTTTTTCTCTTTGGCTATTTTAAGTTCTGCTTTGGTGTTTGTCACCGCGGTAGTGAGTTCTGAACACCGTATTTTGCGCATTAAAACGTGGTGGGCTACTATCCAAAACATGGTGCTTTCCCTTTTTCCCGAATCCATCGCCTCAGTATTGCGGGTTGAAGATGCTCCCGAACCCTACCAAATCTCCCACTCCCTCAATGCCATCAAACACGGCGGCCTCTTTGGTGAAGGCTTGGGTGGCGGGATTTTCAAGCTAGGGTTTTTAAGCGAGGTGCATACGGATTTTGTTTTAGCAGGCATCACAGAAGAGATTGGTGCTATTGGCGCGGTGTGCATTACGCTGATTATCTTTGTAATTATTTACCGCATCTTCCGCATCTCGGGCCGTAGCCAAAACCGCGTGTATTATCTTTTTAGTCTAGGAATGGGACTTTTAATCGTCTTTTCCTTTTTAATGAACGCCTATGGCATCACATCCATTACGCCCATTAAGGGCATCGCCGTTCCTTTTTTAAGCTATGGGGGAAGCTCTTTGCTTGCCCTGTGCGTGGGCATGGGAATGGTCCTCATGGTGAGCAAGAAAGCGAGGAATGTATGACACTTATTACCGGTGGGGGCACTGGCGGGCACCTTTCTATCGCCAAAGCCTTGTGCGAAGCGTACAATGCCCTTGAAAAACGTCCGTGCTATATCGGTTCAACCAACGGCCAAGACAAGGCGTGGTTTGAAGGGTATCCTGGATTTAAAAACACCTTTTTTCTTCCCACCAAAGGGGTGGTAAATCAAAAAGGATTGGGCAAGCTTTTTTCCTTGGGAAGCATTGTAAAACAGGTCTTTACATGTAGGGCTTTGTTGCGCCAACTTGGTATTACGCGCGTTATTTCCGTAGGCGGGTACGCCGCAGCCCCTGCGGCTTTGGCGGCACTTAGCCTTGGGATTCCCCTTTACATCCACGAGCAAAACGCCGCAGTAGGAAGGCTTAACAGTTTGCTTCGCCCTTTTGCTAAAGCTTTTTTTAGCTCCTACGACAGCGCTTCTCCTCTTAAAGATTACCCTGTTGCGGCGCGGTTTTTTGAAGCGTACCGTCCCAGAAACTCCCTCAACACCTTGCTTTTTTTAGGAGGAAGTCAAGGAGCTAGGTTTATTAACGCGCTAGCAAGAGTCCTCGCCCCTGCCCTTGCCCAACAAGGCGTGCGCATCATCCACCAATGTGGAAAAAGCGAATTAGCCTCTTTTCAAGCTTTCTACGCCGAACAAGGTATTGACGCAGATGTTTTTGCCTTTAGTGATGCCTTACATGTAAAGCTTCGCGAGGCCGACGTGGCCATTTCTCGTGCGGGTGCGGGAAGCGTGTGGGAACTTTGCGCGGCTGGCATTCCTGCTCTTTTTATTCCCTTCCCCCACGCGGCTAGCGACCACCAATACTACAACGCCAAAGCCTTTGCTGACCAAGGCCTTGCGGGCGTGTTACGCCAAGAAGAGGCAACCCCAGAGGCCGTACTTGCATGGCTTCAAAACCTTCCTATTGCGCGCATCAATCAAACCCTTCCCCAACAGCTTTCCAAGGGAGGCGCGCAAGCTATCGTAGCGCAGATTGAACGCTCCTAACCCCCTTGTCAAGTTGTTTCAAAACTACTCATCTTAAAAAATTTCACCCCCCTTTCTTTTTTTCTTTTTGAGGGCTTCTCGCAAAAGTCCTCAAACAAAGGTCTTTCATCCCTTTTTTAACTTTCTGGGTTGCGTTGCTTTTGCGCCGCGTTCCAATGCCCACTATTTCGACATGGCGCGTTTTGTAACACTCCTTGGTGCAGCCACTTCCCCTTTCTCTTTTCTCTTTTTCTTATAAAAATGTAACTCTTTTTATCATTTTTTCGTCATGTGCACTTCATCTCTTTGTCATGCGTGGTCGCTACCATGCCCTTAGTTTAAATCTACATTAGAAGGAGTGCCCTATGGGTTTAGGTCTCTATGCATTGTTTGCATCAATGCCAATCATCCTCTCGGGAATTTTGCTTGTTGGTATGCGTATGCCAGCAAAAAAAGCAATGCCGATTGTCTTTGTTGCAACTGCGTTGATTGGTGTTTTTGTGTGGGACATGAGTGTCACACGCGTTATCGCGTCTACCTTGCAAGGTGTTGTTATCACTGTTGCCGTGTTGTGGATTATCTTTGGAGCCATTTTACTCCTCAATACGCTCAAACATTCTGGCGCAATCACTACCATTAAGGCAGGGTTTAATGGTATTAGCCCCGACCGACGCGTACAGGTAGTTATCGTTGCTTGGCTCTTTGGTTCATTTATCGAAGGCGCTTCTGGCTTTGGTACCCCAGCAGCCGTAGCCGCACCACTCCTAGTGGCCATTGGCTTCCCCGCCATGGCAGCGGTTATGATTGGGATGATGATTCAAAGCACGCCTGTTACCTTTGGTGCTGTAGGTACGCCTATTTTGATTGGTGTTAATGCAGGTCTTGATAAAGCAACCATTAGCGAGCGCCTTTTGTCTGTAGGCTCCAACTGGGATGCTTACCTTCAAGCCATTACGTCTCAAGCAGCCATTGTTCATGCCATTACAGGGACGTTGATTCCCCTGTTTATGATCATGATGCTCACCCGCTTCTTTGGACGCAACCGTTCTTGGACAGAAGGGCTTTCCATTCTTCCTTTTGCTATTTTTGGCGGCCTTGCCTTTACCGTACCTTATGTGCTTACGGGTATCTTTTTGGGCGCAGAATTCCCTTCCATCATCGGGGCACTTGTGGGCCTTGCCATCGTCGTTCCTGCGGCAAAAATGGGCTTTTTAATCCCCAAAAACACATGGGATTTTGCCCCTGTGAGCGAATGGCCAACGGCTTGGATTGGAAAACTTGAAATCAATCTTGACGCCCTTGCGGGTAAAAAACCTATCTCCTTAACCATGGCATGGGTTCCGTATATTCTTGTGGCGCTTATCTTGGTTATCTCTCGTGTCAACACAGACTTTAAGGCCATGTTGCTTTCATTTAAAATCCCTTTTGCCAACATCTTGGGACAAACAGGCGTCAGCGCAAGCATTGAACCGCTTTACTTACCCGGCGGGATTTTGACCTTCGTGGCTATTGTTACCTACTTTTTACATGGCATGAAATTTGGTGAGATGAAATCAGCCGTTAAAGAATCCAGTGCATTGCTTCTAAGCGCAGGTTTTGTACTTATCTTTACGATTCCCCTTGTGCGAATCTTGATTAACTCTGGTGTCAACGGTTCTGAGCTTGCCAGCATGCCAATCACTATGGCGACTTGGGTTGCCCAAAGCGTGGGCGATGTTTATCCTTTCTTTGCTTCATGGGTAGGAGCACTTGGTGCGTTCATCGCGGGCTCCAATACTGTCAGTAACATGATGCTTGCCCAATACCAATTTGGTGTTGCTGAAGCCCTTGGGCTCTCCACCGTTTTCATGGTTGCCTTGCAAGCTGTAGGTGCAGCTGCGGGTAATATGATTGCTATCCACAACGTCGTAGCCGCTTCTGCAACCGTAGGACTTCTTGACCGCGAGGGAGAAACCTTGCGCAAAACAGTCATTCCTACCATTTATTACCTTGTTGTCACAGGCATCATCGGCCTTGTTGGCATGTACGTATTGGGCATCACCGACCCACTCATGTAACCTAAAAAGGGCCAAGATTTTTGGCTCTTTTTCTTTTTTTCCTTAATCTCCTTTGTGGTATCATACGTCTTTTGAACCCCAAAGGAGAACCCCATGCCCACCCCCTTTACCGTTCGCATTGCCACCCGCGATGACGCTTCTAGCATTGCTGAATTTAACGTCTTCTTTGCCAAAGCCCATGAAAACCGCCAACTCTCCCTTCCTGTTACCGCCGCGGGCGTACGCCATGTATTTGACTCGTTTAACAACGGCCTTTACGTAGTCGCCGAGCGCAAAGGGGAAATCATCGCCGTCACCATGGTAACCCGCGAATGGAGTGATTGGAATAACGGAATGTTTTATTGCATTCAAGACATTTTTGTCCTTGCCAATGACCCCGACAAAGAAATTCATGATGCCCTGCTTCACAAAGTACGCGCTTTGGCCAAGGAGCATGAAAATGTATGTGGCATCCGTCTTTATGCCCACAAAGACGACACCCAAAGCCAAGAACACTACCAAAAACTCAACCTCAAAAAAACCCCTTATCGCATCTATGACGAGGTATTTTCCAAATGATTAGTCTTGAAACCTTGCTTCTTTTTATGGCCGCTTCCACCTTGCTAGCCCTAAGCCCTGGGCCTGATATCTTGTTTGTCATCACCCAAGGCATCACCCGAGGCGCCAAGGCGGCATTAGCAACGACCCTCGGGCTAACCTCAGGGGTTTTGATACACACCACCGCAGCAGCCCTTGGCATTTCTGTGATTTTCCAAACATCAGCCCTGGCCTTTAGCCTTGTTAAATACGCGGGTGCGTTGTACCTGTTTTACCTGGCATACCAAGCCTTTAAACATCGCAATGAACTTATCCGCATCAACACTAAAGAAGGGAACACCGCACCAATCAGTCTTAAAAACCTCTACGCCAAAGGGTTTTTAATGAACATCCTCAATCCCAAAGTTTCGCTCTTTTTCTTGGCTTTTTTGCCTCAGTTTGTCTCGCCAAGCGCAGGGGCTGTGCCGTGGCAAATGGTACAACTTGGTATCGCCTTCATGGTTGTCACGGTTCTTGTTTTTTCCACCTGCGGACTCTTGGCACACAAGGCCAGTGCGACACTCATGCGCAATCCTAGCATCGCCAAAACCATCAATACCCTTTCGGCCTTTGTCTTTGTGGCACTTGGACTAAAACTTGCCTTTGCCCAACGCTAAGCCTTACATGTAAGCGTACAACTGCCAAGAATTAATAGGTGGTTGTGCGCATTAAGGTTTGTGTTTTTTTGTGTCAAGAGCAGAGGAGGTGTCTATTTTTCTTACATGTAAAAGGAAATAAAAGAAGGGTAAAAAGTGGTGCGCCCGACAGGATTCGAACCTGTGACCTCCGGTACCGCAAACCGATGCTCTATCCAGCTGAGCCACGGGCGCACTATGTTTTAAGGTCAGTATTGTACCTTCTTAATTCTTAAAAAAAGGAAAATCTTTACCAAGGCACTGAAAAAAGGAGCTTTTTGCAAGAGGTCATGCCCTTCTTTTTCTTGCTATAACACTTTTGCGTTAAATCCCTTACATGTAAAGGATTTTTGCGTTAACATTTGCTACACTTCCCCTATGAAATTCTCCCTCAAAACCTCTTTGAATCGCGCGCGCCACAGCGCGTGGATTGTCCTAAAACTCATTGTCCCCATTTACATTCTTGCGGATGTCTTGTTTTACTACGAACTCTTGGGCAAAATCTCTTTTATTTTTATCCCGCTCACCGCCGCCTTGGATTTGCCTAGCGAAGCCGCACTTTCTCTTGTCAGTGGCATCTTTTTAAACCTCTATGCCGCCATCGCTTTTGCCGCACCCCTTGGTCTTAGTGCGCGCGAATGGACGATTTTGGCAGTTTTTTTAGGCATCTGCCACGCCCTTTTGGTCGAAACCCTCATCATGCACCGCTTGCAAATCCCCCGCACCTATTCTATCCTTTTGCGTTTTGGAGTCGGGCTTTTAGCAGGTTGGGCCACGGCCTCTCTTCCTTTGTCTTGGTTTGAGACAAGCACGCATACCCAAGCTCTAGCGCTCATCACCCACTCTTCTTTTTGGGCGATGCTAGCCCATTCCCTTAAAGAAGCTTGCCTTTTGGCACTTGAAGTGATGGTACTTGTTGGGGTTATTATTTTACTTCTTGATTTCATCAAATCCCTCAGCATCATCGACCGCTATGCCAAGCGTGTCACCACAGCCTTTAGCCTAGGAACAGGGACGATTCTTGGCATCACTTATGGCGCGGGCGTGCTTATTAGTGAGTATGAAAACGCCACCATGTCCACTAAGGAAGTTTGGTTTGTGGGAACATTTTTGATGATTTGCCACGCCATCATTGAAGATACAATTTTATTTGTCATCTTTGGCGCAAACCCGTGGGTGATTGTGTGTTTGCGCCTCTTCTTTGCGACGGTCTTTGCCTGCGCCATCACCTTTTTTCTTACAAACCGTCCTTCTCCAAGTCATATACCAAGGTAAGGTACTCCACAAAATCCTCCACCTTCATGTAGCCTGGCAAAAGTTCCACCACCTTTTGGCTCACCGGATGAATCAAGAGCGATGTCGGAAAGTGCGCAACACCAAAGCCCAATGCGTGCGCCTCCTTGCCTTCCATCCTAAGAAGCACATAAGAGGCACTTAAGGCATGCTCATATACACCGCTCTCCACTACTTCTTTATGCATTTTGGCACACCACGGGCAACTTGGCAGCTCCACAAAAAGCCACACAAGCTTTTTTTCTTGGCGCGCACGCTCAAAAACATCTTCCATCATCGAAGCCACCCCTAAGCTCACAACACACATAAGTGCTATCCACAGTTTCATGCAATTTCCTTTGATTTTCCCATTTTTTGAACACTAAGCCCCAAGACAATCAACACAAGTCCCACTACCGTAGAGGGTAAAATTGCCTCTCCCAACACCAAACCGATAAACACCAAGGATAAAAACGGCGAAAGGAAAATCAAATTTGCAATTTTCGCAGTTTGGCGCGTTAAGCGCATCGCTTGAAGCCACAAAAAGAACGTGATACCCATCTCAAAAACTCCCACATACACCGCGCCTACGACCCCTTGCCACGGCATGAGCACCAAAGCCCCTTGAACCCACGCCCACCCAAGCACCAACACAAACCCACTGGCAAAGTTTAAAAATAATCCTATCAGCGGATCTAACGCCCATTTGGTACTGTAAATCCAATACATCGCCCACAACAGCGTTGAAGCCAAGGCTAGCACCACGCCTGCGGGGTTGCCAAAAGAAAGTCCCAACACATCACCGCGCGTTGCAATCACGAGCACACCTGCGTAGCACACTATGCCCGCTAGCACATCTTGCCACCGCAAGGCTTGTTTTAAAACAAGAACGGACAAATACGCCAAGGTCAACGCCCACGTATAATTGAGCGCTTGTGCCTCTTGGGCGGGAAGCAAAGCATAGGCTTGAAACAAGACCAAATAATAAACAAAAGGATTAAGAGCCCCAAGGGCAAACATAGACAAAACGTATCTCTTGGGAAGAGCACGAAACAAGACAAACTTACCTTGCCACCACAACAACACCCCAAGCACCAATAGCGACACCCCCGAAGCAATCACCAAAAGCTGCACAGGAGTCACATAAGCGAGTGAGAGTTTAAATGCTGTTGCCACACTGGACCATAAAAAGACCGCGCTAAGGGCGTACATCGTAGCAGATTTTTCAGCCATACTCTTCCGTTTTTGCAATGATTATACCTAATCCGCTCTTTACAAACCTGCGGGTATAATACACTTCAAAAAAAGGAATCTCGTGAACGACATCATCATCGCCTACCAAGGAGTGGAAGGCGCGTATTCTCATCTTGCTTGCAAAACTGCTTTTCCAACTTCCATTAGCATCGCTTGTGATACCTTTGTAGATGCCATGAAACTTGTCGAATCTGGCACAGCCAACTTGGCTATGATTCCTGTGGAAAATTCCACGGCAGGAAGAGTCGAGGAGATTTACCGCCTCATCCCAAGACTAGAACTAAACATTATTCAAGAGCACTTTGAGCCTGTCAGGCATTGCCTTCTTGGTCTCAAAGGAAGCACACTCGAAACCATCACAACCGTTGCTTCTCACCCTCAAGCCCTCGCCCAGTGCTACCTTAATATCACCAAACACAACTACATGGCCGAAGCAAAATTTGACACCGCAGGCTCCGCCAAAGAAATCAAAGCCCTTGGAGACCCAACCAAAGCAGCCATCGCTTCAAAAATGGCAGCAGGCCTTTACGGCTTAGAGATTTTAAGTGAAAATTTTGGCGACCTAGCGAGCAACACAACGCGCTTTATTGTTCTTTCCAAAGAAAAAGTACTCCCCGAATACGATGCCACAAAAGAATACATCACTTCCCTCGTATTTCAAGTACGCGACATCCCTGCCGCCCTTTACAAGGCCCTTGGCGGTTTTGCAACCAACAGCGTCAACCTCGTCAAACTCGAGAGTTACTCTCCTTCGGGAAACTTGCAAGTTAGCCAATTTCACCTCGATATTGATGGTCACCCCTGCAACCGTAGCCTTGTTTTAGCTTTAGATGAATTGCGCTACTTTGCCAAAGAAATCAAAACCTTGGGCACGTACGAAAAACACCCCTACCGCTTTGGGCAAAAACGCTAAAGGAAAAGCATGGAACACACCCACACAATCGACAGCGTTTGCACCTATTGCGGCGTTGGTTGCGATATTGCCGCCGAGGTTACAAACAACACTATTCAAGCGATCAATGCCCATCCCGAAGGCGTTGTTTCCCAAGGTAAACTCTGCGTAAAAGGTAAATACGGCTTTGGCTTTGTCACCGCACCCGATCGCCTCAAAACACCGCGCATCAAAAAGCGTTTTTTGGCCAACAACCCCGCGATTTTTGAAGCCATCGCACCCCTACTAAAGGAGTATGATGCACAATGGATGGAGACAACCCTAGATGCTGCCACTACTGCAGCGGCTATGAAACTCCAAGAAATACGCCAAAAATACGGTGCTAAAAGCATTTGCGCCCTAGGCGGGGCACGGACCTCTTGCGAGAGTGCCTATTTGCTCCAAAAATTCACCCGCCATACCCTAGGTTCGCCACATGTGGACAACTGTGCAAGGGTTTGCCACGCTCCAAGCCTTAAAGGGATGCGCGAAACTATTGGGGAGGGGGCCGCGACCAACCCCTACAACGACATTTACAACACAGAATTTATGATTATCATCGGCTCTAATACCACCGAAGCCCACCCGATTATCTCCAATCGCATCGTTGATGTAGCAACCAAACACGACAATCTTGCCGTATTTGACGTGCGAGAAATCACCCTGCACCGTTTTGCCAAATACAAAGCCATTCTTCCCCACGAAGCCAACCTGATGGTTTTAAACATGCTTGCCTATGTGATTATCGATGAAGAACTCTACGATGAACATTTTTTAGAAGACAGGACTAAGGGTTTTGCCGAATTTAAAGAAAAAATCCTAAACGACCCTTTTGCCAACCCTGCCTACTTTGAAAACATTCCAGGGTACGAACACCTTAGCAAGCTCATTCCCAAAGTTGCCCGTGAATACGCCCTTAAAAACTCCATGATATTTTGGGGGCTTGGCATCACTGAACACGTGGATGGCTCTTATGCGGTCATGGCCATCATCCACCTTGCTCTCATGACAGGAAATGTGGGTAAACCTGGCGCAGGTCTCATGCCATTGCGTGGCCAAAACAATGTCCAAGGCGCCTGCGATATGGGGATGTTGCCCAACTACGCGCCCGACTACCAAGCACCTAAAGAAGTGGGCATGATGACGCCAAACCTCATTGATGCGATGCAAGAAGGGCATATCAAAGCGCTTTTAAATATGGGCGAAGACATTACCCACATTCACCCCAATACCAACAAAATCACCAAGGCGGTGGAAAATTTAGAGCTTATTGTTGTACAAGAATTGTTTATGACCGACATTGCCACCCGCGCTGATATTGTCATTGGGGTCAAATCCGCCTACGAGAAAACGGGAGTGTATGTCAATGCTATGCGCCGATTGCACCTTTCCCAGCCTTTAGTGCACTCAAACTTGCCTGATGATTGGGAAGTGATTCAACAGATTGAAAACAAACTTGTAGGAGAGTACCATTACAGTGATTCTAAAGGGATTTGGAATGAGGTACGCGAAGTGGCCTATCGACGTTTCTCAGGAGCAAGCTACACGCGCCTAGAACGCCACCGTGTTCGCGGCTTGCAATGGCCTGTGCACACAGAAGACACGCCCATTTTGCACCAACTGGATTTTCGCACCGAGGATGGCTATGGACGGTTTTGTTATCACCCCTACCTCTTGCGAGGCATGGTGCAAGAACTTACAAACAATGCGCTTACGGGCTATTACCTCACGACAGGCAGGACCCTTGCCCAGTACAATAACGCATCTCAAACCTCGCGTAGTGAAAAACTTAACAAGCGCTACGATGAAACTGTTTTATTGGTGCACGAAGAGGATGCAAAAGATTTTCCAACCTCCTATGTTGTCCTTCAAACTGCTTTTGGAAAAAGTGCGCCACTGCGTGTCAAATTTACCGATAAAGTGCAACCAAAAACCTTATTTTGCACCTTCCACCATGCCGCCTCTAATATCAACCATCTTTTTGGAGACCGACGCGACAACTTAACAGGTACAGCAGCCTTCAAGTCCATTAAAGTTGCCATTATTCAAGCCCCTTAAAGAATGGGGCTTTACATGTAAAGCACACGACCACAGTAAAAAGACAATAAAAATTGAAAAATATTTATAAATAAAATAAAATAAAATAAAATAAAAATAAAAATAAAAATAAAT
>NZ_JCAHZR010000005.1:0-209621 GCF_059415125.1 Sulfurospirillum sp. HTRB-L1 | reverse complement strand
TCAAATTTGGACGAAAAACCATGCGGTAAGGGAAACATACTACTCGACCCCCGTTCGTTGATTTTTGAGCGGTTTTTGCTAGGGGGTCGCCATAAAAGCCAGCCCCATTAAGCCACATATCTAAAAATATACACACTTTGACTCATGCCATCAGGACTTGTTGTTTTTTCAAAAAATATGTTTTCCGGACATGAAACCGTCCCCCGCACAATATCTCTCCACTGAAGTCCATATGTTTCAAGAACGGCCTTAATTTTATCACTTTGGGAAACCAGATACGCCCAATCTTGGTTTTGCCGCTTTTTTGGCGCCGCTGCGCTTTTGCCGGGCGTGGCGGGTAACTCCACCCCTGTTTTGCCAAGTTGAGATTGATTTTCAAAAAGCCAAAGCCAAAGCTGAGTAGCGGCCTTTAGCGGCAAAATAATGCCCGCGCGGGCAAGATAGCCATTGCTTGCCACCTGCACGTCATTAATTATTCGTCTACTTTTATATTTTTCCCGCGCTTGCTTTAAAAAAACTGAAAATGATGATGGCTCTTCTCTCTCTCTTTTTTTAATCTTCATTATTTTTTCTTCATTCTTTATTTTGAACCCCCCCTTTCCGACGACACGAATACCGACGGCACGGTTTTGGGGGGTACGGTGGGATGTCCTATTTATGGGGTCTTGCGTGATTTCGAGCTCTTCAGGGGTGGGGTGGAGTATCCATTCCCACCCTGCCATTTTGCCCCCCTCTTCACGCTTTGGGACGCGCAACAGCACGCCAACGGCCGCCAATTCTTTCGCCGCATTTTGAATCGAGTTTTCGCCATTTTGCAGCTCTTTTGCCATTCTCGGTATTGAAAAATCCCAATTTTCAGGCTTTGCGCAAAGGTAAAAATACAGCCCAATTGCCGCTAGGCTCATTGTGTTTTGCCTAAAAAATTGAGCATCGCCAGTTACGAAGTTATTTTTTAAGTTATTTTTAAGTCTATTCATTTTGCCCCCCTTAAAACAACGCTGTTTGTGCGTAGCTAGCATTTTTTAAATTTGCGTAATTCGCAACTTTTTTGTTTGGTTTTTTGGCTTTTTGAGCTCGAAACTCTGCACCACAAAGAACGATTTGAGCGCCGCCATTGCGCGCTTGTATAGCCCCAAGGGGGGCGCCTGCAGCAACTGCTGCAGCAAAAGGGTGTTCCTCTTCTTCTTGTGGCGGCGTAAAGCTCGCTTGTAGCGTAGCGCAGCCAACGCGCAGGCTTGCGCACTCGTTGAGCGCCCAATTTTTACACGCTGAGCGGAAAGTGCTAGCTAGTAGTGCAGCGCCAGCTAGTGTGTTATTGCTTTTTAGCGTTGCAAGCAGGCGTTTGGCGCGGCTATCGTGGCGGCGCACGTCTTGTTTTAGCGCGCGAAGCGTGAGCTCTTCCAGCGCCGCCAAGCCCGCTTCGTTTTTAAGCTCGCTCGCGGTGTGTATGTAGTATTTACCCCCGCTCCAGTTTTGCACCAGCTCGTTCCAGCTTTGTTCGAACATTGCTGATTTAAGCTGCCCTAATTTTTCATTAATGCGATTTTCGCTATAATTCTTCATATTCAATCCTTTTATGCGGTTTGGATTTTTTGAGCCCCTCACTTTGCTTGGCGGCGGAGAGGGGCGACTGTTCACAGAACGGTGTTAAATTCTGCGATGTCCACGAAAATCAGGCCTTCGATGTCGTCGAGGTTTTTCATGATTGAAAGGTTTTCTCGGCGAACGCTCAACTCGCTGTAGTTGTAGCCATCCGACTTTTCGAAAATCATGTGAGGAAAACCCAAATAATCCCACACTGAAGCTACTATGTATTCCGAATCTAGCTCATCCTCGATTATGCGACATAATTCTTTTACTTTTGCGATTTTTGCCTCACCAACGTCTTCCTCGCCAATTCTGCACATCTTCTGCACATCTTCTGCACTTCTTCGATTTTTGCGCTGTGCGCCAAAAGCGCGTTTTGAATTTCCTGTGTCATTTTTTCGCTCCTTATGCGGTTTTGTTTTGTATGAATTTTTGAACGTCACTCTGGCGCCAAAATGTCGCGCCACCGACCTTGAAGTAGGCTGGAAACTCGCCAGACTCGACCAAACGATATATTGTTGGCCGGGAAAGCGGTACTATTTTTATTACGTCTTTCATCCTCAGCAGCTTATCTGCTGCGCTTTGATCTATTTGCATTTTTTCTCCTTTAATTATTTTTTGGGTAATTATCCAGTAAAATTAACAATGATATTCTAAATAACGGTTTTTGTTGTATTCTTAGAGTATTTTACAATAATTTACAGTTAAAGTCAATCATTTTACCGAAAAAAGGCTAATAAATGTCAGTTGGAGACAGAATTTCACAAGTTTTTGAAGATTTGGGCTTAAAAAGCAAAGATATTGTGGAAGAATTTTCTATTTCACAACAATATGTTTCAAACATAAAAAAGGCAGAAAACATAAATGCAACAATCACAATGATAGCTCAACGATACAAAGTAAATTTGAATTGGCTCGTTACGGGCGAAGGTGATAAGTTTTTAGAGGATGCAGCGCAAGATCAAGATAAAATATTTTTAAACTCTTTACTTCCTGTTTTGCGCAAAGTCGCGAAAAAAATAGTGTTAGAATTTGAACTTGATTTTCATTCTATTGCAGTTTTTTTTGAAATTTTTTCTGAAAAAAATAAGTCTTCAAAAGATGAGCTAGACCAAGTTTTATTTTTCTTTGAACAAAGCTCAGCGCTTTTTTGGCGCCAATTTTTATTAAAAGAAATCAAAAAAAGCGAGCGAGTTTGCCCAATTGATGGTTCACCACTGCAACAAAATGAATTAGAAGAAACCATCAAAAAGCTAGATGCAACATCTTTATCGTTTATTGCAGAAGCGCTCATGCGCACCACAAAACTCGCTCACGCTTTGTATATTTTTGGATTCATAAATAGTCTTAAAAGCAGTGTTAACGATATGGTTAATTTAACCAATCCGCCCGATAACATTCCATTTTAAAAATATTTTGCTATACTACAAAATATTTTACAGAGTTTTTACGGTACTGGTGGCGGTACTGATTGAAAGCTTAAAGGTTTAAAACCCTAAATTTAGGGTTTTAAAAAACTATTTCTAGTCCGCCCTCAGGTACCACCTCACAAAATTTTTCCCATTAAATCAAGCCAAAAAGCCCAGTTTTCACTAGGCTTGTCCCAATTTATTGTCCAAACTGTACTTTCCAGCTCCTAGGAAAAACACAGCAAGAGCGGCCAATAGATAAAGCAAAGGAAGTTCAGCAACCAATCCGCCCGTTCTGCCATCGATGGCAAAGATTCTTCCTGAATAAGCCAAAGCAAGTACAAAGCCCATGGTTAAAGCAAAGAAAAAAGCACTCAGGCGCGTAAAAAGTCCCAAAATGAGTAAAATTGGCACAATGACTTCGCCCACGTAAACCCCATATGCAAGCACTTCAGGAAATCCGCCCTTAACCACCAAGGCTTTAATCCCGCTAATCCCCGCGCTCATCTTTTTTAGCCCATGAAACACCATCAATACCGCAATCGATACGCGCAAGACCAGTTTTCCCAAATCTGCACTCAGCAACGCCGCAAGTTTTTTTTCAATAACACCCATGTGATTTTTCCTTGTATTGTTTGCGAAAGTATACCAATTCTTTACATGTAAAGTGTCTAAAAAACATTTTTTGTCCACGCCACAGAGGAAGCTAAAAACAAAAGCATTGGCATTTCATGGCATCTGGGCAATACTTAACGCATTTGTTATGGATTTTTAGCTACAATCAGAGCTTTTTAGGGGGGGTTTAATGAAATTTCTTATCGTCGATGATTCGCGTCTTTCTCGAAATTGGTCTATTCAGACCTTGCCCGAAGCCTTGCGCAAGCGCGCTACTATTTTTGAGGCAGAAGATGGCGAGGCTGCTGTTGCTCTTTACAAAGAGCACCGCCCTGATATCGTGCTTTTAGATATCACTATGCCAAAGAAAAATGGCTTTGAAGCCCTAGAAGAGATTCGTGCCTTTGATCCCAAGGCCGTTGTCATTATGATTTCAGCAGACCGGCAAAAACTTACCAAAGAACGTGTTCTCGCCCTTGGCGCCACGGAAATTTTGTACAAACCCATCGAAACCGACAAACTTAGAGCTGTTTTGCTGGATTTAGCAACAGGAAAACCCCATGACGCCCATGTTTGATGAACGCCAAAATGATGCACTTTTAGAAACCATCAATATCTCTTTTGGTCTTGCTGCCTCACTTATTGGTGACATGTTAGAGAGTTATGTCCATTTGCGCGTGCCTTCCATTCATACTATCCCTATTTATAAGCTCCACGAAACCATTCTTTCCCACATGGGAGAAACTACCGCTTTTTACGCGACCAAACAGCGATTTTTTGGCTCCTTTGGCGGTGAGGTTATCTTTGCTTTTTCAGAAGAATCGGCAAAAGAGTTTACCACTCTCTTGCTGTGCGAATCGCCCAATTCAAACGAAGATATTCAAGCAGCACTTTTGGAGCTCACCAACATTCTCACCGCTTCGTGCATCGGACAACTGAGTCAAATGCTTGAAGGAGAGTCCTTGTTTGCCGTGCCAGACATCCAAAAGATTAGCTGTATTGGCTCTTCCACCTTTCACGAAGCCCTTGAGTACGACAATGCCATTGTCATCTCTACCGCGCTTGATGTTGCCGAGAAAAACATTCAAGGACACATGTTTATCCTCCTAAGCAACGCGATGCTTGAAAAGCTGACACTCATGCTTCAAAAGATCTTTTCATGATTCGCGCAGAACTTTTAATTGATGCGGTGCATATTGGCGTCATGGTAGTGGATGCAGATTTAAAAATTTACACGTGGAATCGTTGGATGGCTATTCACACCAACATCCCCCAACAGCATGCCCTTGGCTTGCCTCTTTATGAGCTTTTTACCCTCGATGAGGAGCGCATAAAGACCCTTTCAAGGCGCATTAAAACCACGTTGAAGCTAGGAAGCCCAACCTTTTCTATCGCTAGTGTAGAAGGCTTTTTGCTTCCCATTCCCCTGCCCCTAAGCAGTCGTGTCAATTTTGATTTTATGCAACAAGACATGACCATTGTGCCTTATGATGCAACCCGTGTTATGGTGCTTATTTATGACCAAACACCGCTCATGGAATCCCGTAGGCGCGAAGCTTCTAAATCCAAAGAGCTCTCTTCTATGATGGAAAATGCCACCAATACTATCAATAAACTCAAAGCCGCCGAAGCCTTGTTGGTCAAACAGCGCGATGTTATCTTTCGCCAAGCCAATTACGACCAACTGACCAACCTGCCCAATCGCTATTTGTTTCAAGACCGCCTTGAACATGCCTTTAAAGAAGCGCAGCGCAATAAAAAACCCCTTGCCTTACTCTTTCTAGACCTCGATAATTTTAAGCGCATTAACGATGTTTTGGGGCACAACATAGGAGACGATGTGCTTATTAGGGCAGCGGAATTTTTAAGAATAGCCACAAGAGAGTCCGACACTCTTGTGCGGTTTGGAGGAGATGAATTTTTGGTGTTATTGAAAGATTCGGACAAGGACGATGCTTTACATGTAGCCCACAAAATCCTCAAACTCTTTAAACCAGCGATGGACTTTAAAAAACACACCCTCTCCCTTTCGCCAAGCATTGGGATTGCGGTTTTCCCTGACCATGCTAGTACTCCAGAGGAATTGATTCAAAAAGCCGACATTGCTTTGTATGTGGCAAAGTCACGGGGCAAAAACCAAGCGTTTGTTTCTGCGCCCTAAACCCATTTGCACGCGCCCTTGAACACACAAGCTTCAAGGGCAATACGTGTTTTAGTCTTTCCCTTTTTCTTTTTTACGCTCATGCAGCGCAGCCTTTGCCATCAAATGCGCGCTTACGGGTGCTGTGATGAACAAAAACAGGGTGATAAGAATTTCATGCAAACTAATCTCACCTTTAAAGGTGATGTAATACAAGGTTGAAGCAATCAAGATAGACCCCACGCCCAACGTGGTCGCTTTGGTTGGTCCGTGCAATCGCATAAAAAAATCTGGCAACTTAATGAGCCCGATTGACCCTACCAACGTAAAAAAAGCCCCTAGCAGTATTAACAGTGAAATAACAATCTCCATAGTACCCTCCTCTACTCGATAATGTCGCCACGTAGTAAATACTTACTAAGGGCAACAGTTCCCACAAATCCCATCAAAGCAATCAATAAGGCTGCTTCAAAGTAAAGGGTATTTTTAAGGTACAAGCTAAATAAAATCAATAACGCAACCGCGTTGATATAGGAGGTATCCAAGGCCAAAATACGGTCAGGCACACTTGGCCCCCAAACCAATCGGTACATATTGAAAATCAGCGACAACACAATCATAATAAACGCCGCAGGCAAAACAAAATTTAACATGGCTTAAAAACCTCCATCAATGGCTTCTCATAACGCGCCTTAATGCGCGCAATTTCCTCTTCCTTGTCTTCTACATGTAAGGCGTGCACAAGCAATGTTTTTCTATCTTGACTCAAATCACTCGAAACTGTTCCTGGTGTCAAAGAGATAGTACTGGCTAAGACACTAATCCCCAGTGGGTGTTCGATATCCAGTGGGATTTCCAAAAAATCGGGCTTCAAAAGGTCGTTGGGGCTCAAAATCAACCGCGCTACCGTGACATTGGCGATGAGAATATCATAGGCCACCACCAAGGCAAACCGCGCAAAGACCCCTGGGTTTTTCAGGCAAAGTTTTTCAGGCCAAAACCGAGAAGTAAACCACGGAATCAAAATCGCCAAAATGCCGCCCAAAACCACATGCCCCATGGCAACAGTATTGTTCAGCAATAACCACGAAATCACCAGAAAAATACTCAAAACTGGATGAGGAAACCACGTGCTTTGTTTTTTAATTTCTGCCATTATTGTCCCTCCATCATGGGTTGCAACACCAATTGCATGTACCCTTTTGCATCATACAACATGGTTGCTGTATCGCTCAAAAAGCCAGAAACAGGGTTGGCAAACACGACCAAACACACACTCATGGCCAACAAAAAGAGCGCAGGATAAAACCAAGAGGTTTTCACTGCAATCTCAAGGGATGTTTCGTTTGGAGCGGTGTCATAAAACATCAAAGACCCCGTACGGGTTAAGGAGATGATGATAAACAATCCCGTTAGTAAAACAAAAAAGTACACCACACCCACATGGTCGCTCTCAAGAGCACCTGAGAGAATCATCATTTTTCCGAAAAAGCCCGACAATGGCGGCATCCCCGCCATTGCAACAGCGTAAGCGAAGAACAAGCTTCCTGCAAAAATCATCTTTTTAAATGCGGCGGTTTGAACGATGGCGTCGTGGTATTTTCCGCGCAACAAACCAATACAATCTGCCAACAAAAAGAACCCGCCCGCAGCCAAGGTGGAGTGCAGCATGTAGTACAACGCGCCTCCAAGAGCTTCGGGAGTGTTAATCCCAAGGGCAATAAGTAGCGTCGCTACCGAAGCAAGCACCAAGTATGCCACTTGTTCTTTAAGTGCCTTTGCGCTCATGACCCCAAAGGTTGCCAACACTAACGTGATGAGGCCCAAAAACAGCACCCAAGGCAAGTGGTAAAAACTCAAAACCCCCGCCTCACTTCCAAAAATCGTCCCGTGAATACGAATAATGCTGTATATGCCCACTTTTGTCATGATGGCAAAGAGTGCCGCTACGGGCGCACTGGTGCGTGAATAGGCCCCTGGGAGCCAAAAATACAACGGAAACATGGCTGCTTTTAGTCCAAACACCAAGAGCAGCAACAAACCCGCCGCCGCAACGACATTGACATTATCAGGAGAAAGTTCGCTCACCTTTAGGGCCATGTCGGCGATGTTGAGCGTTCCTAAAATCCCGTACAAGGTTCCCACCGCGAACAAAAAGAGGGTGGAACCCACAAGGTTAATAATCACATAATGCAAGCTTGCCTTTGTGCGCTCTTTTCCATTTCCATGCAACAACAATGAGTAAGAAGCAAGCAGTAAGATTTCAAAAAAGACAAAGAGGTTAAACACGTCGCCCGTTAAAAATGCGCCGTTAATCCCAAAAAGCTGCAAGTGAAACAGCACGTGAAAATGGACACTGTTTCCATCCACGCCCGTAGCAATCCCATACCACAGGGCCGCAAAGGCAAGGATAGAAGTAAGCAACACCATCGTGGCCGACAAGGAGTCTAGCACCAAGGTAATGCCAAAGGGCGCGGCCCAGTTGCCAAGTTGGTACACCATATGATCTGCGCTACTCATGGAGCACATAATCCAAAGGTTAAGCACTACTAGCAACACCATCACTACCATAGAGAGCCTTTGTTGGGCTCTGTGGCTCAACATTTTGGCAAACAGTACAGCAATCGCCCCAAACAGTGGCAGTAAAATCGGTAAAATCGCACTGTGGGTCATTGGTTCTCTCCTGTAGCTTGGCATAGGCCTTTGCCATCAACATGGTCGTTTCCAAGTTCGTGCTGTGCGCGAAGGGCCAAAACGATGACAAAGGCGGTCATTCCAAAGCTAATAACAATAGCCGTAAGCACTAAAGCTTGGGGCAAAGGGTCTGCGTAGGTTTCAATGCCATCACGCAATACCGGAGGCATGTTTACATGTAAGCGCCCCATCACAAACAAAAACAAGTTTACCGCGTAAGCCAACATCGTCAACCCAAGCACTACAGGGTATGTTCGCGCTTTTAGCGTCAAGAAAATCCCCGCCCCCGCAAGGGTGGCAATAATAAGGGCTATTAAAACTTCCATTACTTTTCCTCCTTCGCTTGGGTAATTTCATCGGTAAGCTTATGGGAGGTAAGGCTTAATTTTCCCAACTGCACCAAAATCATCACCGTTGCTCCCACGACGACCAAGAAGACACCAAGGTCAAAGGCAATAGCACTGGCAATCTCAAACTCGCCTACAATAGGCCAGTGCAGGTGAGTAAACGCGGAAGTGAGGAACGGGTAGCCAAGCAACATGGAAACCAAACCTGTCACACCCGCAATCAATACCCCAAAACCAATCAAAAAGTGCTTATCAAACCCAAGCCGCTTGGTTGTCCATTCAATGCCATTGGCGAGGTATTGCACGATGAGTGCCACTGCTGCAATCAACCCTGCGATAAATCCCCCGCCGGGCAAGTTGTGGCCTCGCAAAAAGATATAAACCGCCACAAGCAACATTAAAGGCATCAACAAGCGTAGCAGTGATTGCATGATGTGAGGGTGGATATCATTGGACCAACGCACGCCGTTTTCATCGCGTGAAGGTGCAAAGAGCCTTAAGCCTTGAAGCATCGCAAAGATGCCCAAGCCTGCAATTCCAAGCACGGTAATCTCACCCAAGGTATCAAAGCCCCTAAAATCAACCAAAATGACATTGACCACGTTGGTTCCCCCGCCGCCACTAAGGGCATTGGCAAGAAAATAATCTCCAATAGTAGTGTATTCGCGGGTCAAGACAGAAAGGGTGAGTATAAACACCCCTATCGCTCCAAGTACGGCGATGATGGTATCGTATTTGACCTTGTGTGGTGAAGATTCTTTGGGGGTTGTGGCGGGCAAATAATACAAGGCTAACAAGATAAGTACCACAGTAACCACCTCCACGCTCAACTGCGTGAGCGCCAAATCCGGAGCGGAAAACTTGATAAACACTAACGAAACAATCAAGCCCACCATCCCAATAATCACAAGTGCGAGTAACCGTTTACGGTGAAATCGCACCGTGGAAAGCGTCGCAATCATCAATCCTGCTGTAACAATGATGCTAATCCAATCCACAGGTAAAAATGCGCGCTCGCCAAAGAGGGGTGCTGAGCCATACATAAACCCAATCACGCCCATCACTAACGAAGCACCAATGAAGCTGTACACGGAAAATTGCAACGAACCCGTGTGCAACACCCCGCTACAGCGTCTAGCAAGAGAAAAACAAGTCTCTAGTATGGCATTGTAAGGAACCCTAGCATCAATATGCGCGAACCCTTTTTCATACCACGCGAACAAGGCCACACGCTTGGTATACATGTAAATCCCGCCAGCAAGGGCTAAGGCGCTCATGAGAAGCGGTATATTAAACCCGTGCCACAACGCCAAAGAGTACTGGGGTAATTGCCCTTGCAAAGAGCCTTCCACTGCTACTGCCAAGATAGGTGCCGCTGTGTACACTGGAATAATGCCTACCACAAAACAAATGGCCACTAAGATATTGACGGAGAATTTCATTCCTTGTGCAGGCTCATGGGGCGTTTTTTCCAACCCTTCTGCCTTGGGGCCAAAAAAGACATCACCTATAAAGCGAATGGAGTAAGCCACCGAAAGCGCACCACCTATCGTAGCAAGAACAGGAAGCAAGAAGTTAAACCCATCTATCACCGTGCGTTCAAAAAACATCTCTTTGCTCAAAAAGCCGTTAAATAGAGGGATTCCTGCCATCGAAGCCGCGCCTATCATCGCCAAGGTTGCCGTGTGCGGCATAAGCCAAAGCAATCCGCTCAAGCGGCGCATGTCCCGCGTGCCCGTTTCGTGGTCCACAATACCCGCCACCATAAACAAAGAGGCTTTAAAAGCCGCATGGTTCATAATATGGAAGAGTGCTGCCACCACCGCAAGAGGCGTGGAGAGTCCAAAAAGCAAGGTAATTAACCCCAGATGACTCACTGTCGAATAGGCCAACAAGGCTTTTAAGTCATGTTTAAAAAATGCCGTAAACGCCCCCAACAAAAGCGTAACAAGCCCTGCACTCGTGACGATGAGCATCCACTCTGTTGTACCACTAAGAGCAGGATACAAGCGGGCAAGCAAAAAGATGCCGGCCTTAACCATAGTGGCGGAGTGAAGGTAGGCCGAAACAGGCGTGGGTGCAGCCATGGCATGGGGTAGCCAAAAGTGAAAAGGAAATTGGGCTGATTTGGTCAATACGCCCAACAGCACCAAAAGCACCGTTGGTGTATACCAAGGACTCGCAAGAATCACTTCTCGACTGGCTAAAATCACCGAAAGTTCATAACTTCCAACGATGTGCCCCAAGAGCAACGCGCCCCCAAGAAGGGCCAATCCCCCCGCTCCTGTGACCACAAGGGCCATCATCGCGCCATCACGTCCCTCTTTTTTGTGTTGCCAAAAACTGATAAGCAAAAAAGAACTAAGGGAAGTGAGTTCCCAAAAAACAACCAATTGAAGGATATTTTCAGATAAGGAGATGCCTACCATGGAACCCATAAATAAGAGCAAATACGCGTAAAACCTTCCCATGGAGTCTTTGCTTGAGAGGTAATACCGCGCATAAATCACAATCAATAACCCGATGATTAAAATCAAGTAGGCAAAAAACATTCCCAAGCCATCAAGGCGAAAGGAAAAATTTAGCCCAATGCTTTCAATCCACGTCCATGATTGCACAAGCGTGTGCCCTTCAAATGGCAAATGTGCCAATTGTGACAACATAGCAAGGCACAAAAGCGTAATAATCCCTGCGCCCCACGCACTTGCAACCCTGTGTATCCCAGCAAGGTATGCTACCACTCCTGCTCCCAAAAACGGCAACAATACCGTCAGGGGCAGGCCTATCACATCTAATGTCATATGCACCTACCATTGTCTCCACACGGATGTGGAAAAGTGTAAAAAATGCCTCCATTATAGCTATATTTTTTTAAAATACCCCAAAACTACGGAGTCTAGTGCTTGGTTCCCCCTCAAATATGGATGTCACCAAAGGGAACAGCCTTACCTATTATAAGTGCGCAAAAATGCATCGGTTTATTGCGTGAAAAAAAGCTACCAAAAGGTTTTATCAAAAGCCAAAAGGTAACAAGCGTGAAGGAAAATCCTACCAATATCCCACTGCTTTAACAAACATTTAACACCAACAAGCTATACTTTTGTCACGCTAAAGAAACAGGAAAAAGATGACGCACAAACAGTGGTTTTTAGTTGGCGCAACAGCGCTTTTTGGGGTTCTCTTTGGAGCACTTGGCATCCTTTACACCGCTTCTTCTCCACGTACTTCTTTCACTGCCATGACGGGTTTTGCTACTCCTGCCTTTCATTCTGGCCACCTGTTTTTGCGCCACCCTCTCACCCAACCTTCATGGACAGTGTTTGACACCCACCCTGAACTTCGCGAACACTTGCGCGGGAGTTTTGTTCAAACAGGTATTCTTCCATGAGGACGCTGTTTGATTACACCCTGCACTCTCTGGGAAGGTTTGGGCGCAAAAACCTCCTTATTGCTATCATTTTTACCCTTTTAGTGGGCCTTTTGAGTACAGCACTCATGATAACCCATGGGTTAAAACAGGCCTTTTTGCACAGTGCCTCTTCCTTGCCAGAACTTACAATTCAGCAACTGCAAGGCGGCCAGAGCGCCCCCATTACTGCTGCAACCTTGGAGCCTTTTTGGGGCATTGCGGGGGTGAGCATGGTGCAAGGGCGGGTGTGGGGGATGTATTATTTGGAACTTGACAACCTTTATGTTACCCTTGTGGGCATCGAACCTTATGTGGAACAGTACAATGCCCTTGCCTCAAGTGTACACTTAGAAGCGCTCGACACCCCCTTTCCGCCTATGCTCACCTCTCCTTCTTTGGCCCATTTGCTTAAAAAATACATCTCTGGCAATTCCCTTTCTTTTTTAAAACACGGGGGCGGATTTGAAAAACTTACCCATGCGGGCACCTTTGACCCTGAATTTTCCCTCCTAAGCAATGATGTCATCTTGATGCCCATGGCACAAGCACGCGCCATTTTGGGCTTGCCTCAAGGCTATACCGATGCCTTTATTAGGGTGCCCAATGAGGAAGAAGTGGGCACCGTGGCTTCTAAAATCATCACGGCAAACCCTACTTTGCGCGTGCTTACTAAAGAAGTGCTCATCCAGCGTTACTTAAGTTTGTACGACATGAAAGGCGGGTGGTTTTTAGCCTTAAGCCTCATTTGCTTTGCAACGTTTGCGATGATTTTATACGACAAAGCCAGCGGTCTAAGCTCCCAAGAAAAACGGGAAATTGGGATTTTAAAAGCCCTAGGATGGGAGGTGGAACACATCATCAAACACAAACTCACTGAAGCGGCCCTCATTAGCGTAGGTGGTTTTCTAGTGGGATTTACCCTCGCCCTTGGGTACGTGTTTTTCTTAGACGCCCCACTTTTGCGGCTTATCTTTACGGGCTACAGTGCCCTGCGCCCCGCTTTTTCCCTTCCTTTTTCTTTAGATGTACCGCTTTTTTTCCTACTCTTTTTTGCCACCGTGCCACTCTATCTGGCCGCTTCTATCCTTCCTGCATGGAAGGCGAGCGTGGAAGATGCAGGAGAGGTGATGCGATGATTCAAGTAGAACACGTTAGCAAGGTTTTTAACGAAGGCACACCCCAAGAGTTTCAAGCCCTTTGGGACATTTCCTTACATGTAAAGCAAGGAGAATGTATGTTGCTAAAAGGGGTGAGCGGGAGTGGTAAAAGCACTTTGCTTGCCCTGTGTGCTGGCCTTTACCAACCTAGCCACGGCACTGTCCATGTGGCCTCTAAACCGCTCTCTTCCTTGCCTGAGCATTTTGCTTCGCGCCTTCGCCGTCGGCATATTGGCATCATTTTTCAGCAATTTCACCTCATTCCAAGACTGAGTGTTTTAAACAACTTGGCCCTCCCCGCTTTGCCTGATGGCACAGACATCACCCCGCGTGCCGAGTCACTTTTGAAACGCTTTGGCCTTTTTGAACGCCAACACACCCTTGCTTCTTTTCTCTCAGGCGGCGAACAACAGCGGGTAGCGCTCATACGCGCACTCATCAATGACCCCGACGTTATCCTTGCCGATGAACCCAGTGCCAACCTTGATGCCGCCCTAACCAAGGAGCTTCTAAAGACGTTTGATACCTTGCGTGAAGCGGGAAAAACCTTGCTCATCGCCACCCACGACCCCTTACTTTTAGCATGGAACAGCAACCATGTTGAACTTTCCCACGGGCGGCGTGTGTGATTTTGGCAAACCCTTACGTGCAAACCCTCCTTTTAGTGGAGGGGATTTTGCTCTTTTTAGCCCTTGTGGCCCTCTTGGCTTCCTTGCGCATCGGCCTTGATTTTAACCCCCGTCTTACCACCTCCTATCAGTATGGACTCAATAAAAAAAGTTATTTGGTTGCCACTATTATCATGTTTATTTTACTGCTCAAACTCCCTTTGTTTTTTTTCTTTATCTGGGTGATTGATGGGCTTTCTTTACATGTACTAGGCGCCATGTGTGGGGCGGGTATTGTTAGCGCAACCCCTTGGGGGGCGTGGATGTTTTTTGTCAAAATACTCACGCTATTTTTGTTGTGCGCCTGGATTTTGCTGCATCGTGTGGATTTAAGCGAAACCACTTACCCTTTTACGCGAAAAAAATTCTTGCTTTTTCAAGGGCTCTTTTTTATTTTGGTGGTAGAGTTTTTGCTTGAACTTGCCCATTTTCTCAACATCCCCACCGACACGCCCGTGGCCTGTTGTAGCGTGTTATTTGACCAAGCCTCAAGCAAGAACCCATGGTATGAAAACAGCGTCATTTTGGGCTTCTTTTTTGGCCTTTATGGCTTACTTGGCCTGTTGTACTACCTGCGCCGTCCAGTTCTTTTTGGCCTTGCTACCTTCTTGTGGATGGCGGTGACAGTGCATGCCCTTATTCGTTTTTTTTCTCCTTATGTGTACGAACTTCCCACCCACAAATGTCCTTTTTGTCTCCTTCAAAGTGAATACTATTTTATAGGCTATTTATTCTACCTTTTACTTTTTCTTGGTGGCCTTGGTGCTCTTTTTGTCCTTGTTAGCGCCACACTTCAGCGTCCTGTGAAAATTTTTTGGTACACTCTCTCCTTTACATGTAACACCCTTCTTGTAGTGGTGTTAAGCGCCTATCCCCTTGGGTATTTTCTTAGAAATGGGGTCTGGCTTTAAAGGAAAAAAATGCGTCAAGAAACCAAAGGCTTACTCATTACCCTCGCAGGCGTGGCACTAATGAGTGCTGAGGCACCGCTCATTCGCCTTGCCAACGCACCAGGAGTGGTTGTTGGGGTCTATTTTGGCCTTTTTGTTTTACTCTCCACACAACTCATCTTGCTTTCTCAAGGCGTCAAGACATGGAAACAAAGCTTAAGCGCACAACCCCAAGGTGCCCTTTTGGCGGGACTTTGCATGGGTGTGGGCAATTACTGTTTTGTGATGGCTGTTTCCCTCACAGGTATCGCTAACACGGTTTTAATCCTCGCCAGCGCACCCGTGGTGAGTGCACTCATCGCCCTTGTACTCTTAAAAGAACCCACGCCTTTGCGTATTTATGTGGCTGCTTTTTTTGTTTTTATTGGATTGTACATCATCCTTTCAGACGACTTGGGTACGGGGGATTTTCAAGGCAACCTCTATGCCATGGGTGCTGTGGTGTGCATGTCTTTTTTGTTTGTCACCCTCTCGCGTTATAAAAAAGCGAGTAGAGTAGCTTTTGTCTCTTTTGGCGGGTTTTTTATGGCGCTTTTTTGCGGACTCAGTTTTTCTTTTGAAATCTCTTTGTACGGGCTTTTGTTTGTGGCCCTCATGGGGCTTTTTGTCACCCCGTTTTCACGCATTTTGATTGGAACAGGCACACAGTATCTCATCCCTGCACATATGGGATTATTGATGATTACGGAGAGTCTTTTGGCGCCTTTTTGGGGATGGTGGTGGCTGGGTGAAATTCCCACCCACGCCACATTTTTAGGAGGCGCTATCATTCTTAGCGCCATTACGCTCAACTCTCTAGCAACCCTTAGGCCCCGATAAAGCGCATTCCTTCATCACTGAGGCTAATCACCCCTTCGGCTTGGAGTTGTGTCAATGCACGCTTGTAGGCTTTTTTACTGAGGCCAAAATGGGCATACACCTCTTCGGGTGAAGCCTTGTAGGCAAAAGGAAGCGCGTAGCCATTGCTGCGCAAAACGTTGAGGATTTTCTCTTTAGCAAACCCATCTCCATCTTCCAAAGGACGCAAAGAAAGGGTTATCTTGCCATCCATCCGTACTTCTTTGATGTACCCTTTGGTGCGTTGCCCTACATGTAAAGGTTCAAACACTTCATTATGAAAGAGCATTCCCGTGAAACGGTTGTTAATAATAGCCTTAAATCCAAGGGGCGTGGAGGCAAGAATAAACAACGCTACCTCGTCCCCTGTGGCAAAATCTGGGCGGCGGGTGGTGAGAAACTTGCCAAATTTTTCCACGCCAATGAGGCGGTTGGTTTGCTCGTCCAAACTCACCCGAATGACCCGTTTTTGGCCAACCTTAAAGGGTGTTTTTTGAAATTTTACGGGTACAAATAACTCTTTTGGTAAGCCCCAATCGCAAAAGGCACCAAAGGAGGTAACATCTTTAACTTCCAAGAGGGCAAATTCCCCCAAACGCGCCTCAGGCATACGCGTTGAAGCAACCAGCCTGTCTTCGGAGTCTGTGTAGACAAACACGTCTAGGGTTTGACCTATCTCCATCGTGATGGAAACATAAGCATTAGGAAGTAAAACCTCTTCCCCATCACCCGCTTTTAAATACAACCCAGGATCACTTTTTCGCTCAATCATGAGCTGATTTATACGGCCTATCTGCAAGGTTTGTGTCACCTGAAACTCTCCACTAAATTTCCAACGAGTAAATTCCAGCCATCCACCAACACGAAGATAAGCAACTTAAAGGGCATCGAAATCATCACAGGGGGCAACATCATCATCCCCATACTCATAAGCACAGAACTCACCACCATGTCAATTACCAAAAAGGGTAAATAGAGCAAAAAACCTATCTCAAACGCCGTTTTTAGCTCGCTAATCATAAACGCAGGGACGGCTACGGTCAAGGGCACATCTTGGACAGTGGCAGGGTTTTCAAGGTTACGAATCCGAAAGAAAAGGGCTAAGTCTTTTTCTCTTGTGTTACGAATCATAAATTCCTTGAAAGGTTCAATACCCAAGGCAAAGGCATCTTGGTAGCCAATTTCTTCCGCGAGATAGGGTTTTACCGCTACCTCATAAGATTGTTTTGCAATGGGCTCCATGATAAAAAAAGTTAAAATCAGCGCCAGCGAAATGACCACCGTGTTGGGTGGCATTTGTTGGGTGCCGATGGCTTGGCGCAAAAAGGAAAAAACGATAACAAGGCGTAAAAAACTCGTCATCATAAAAACCAACGAGGGCGCTAGGGCGAGAATGGTTAAAACAATGAGAACATTAAGGCTTGTAACGAGCTGTTCAGGGGAACTGGGTGCGCTTAGGCTAAGGTTGACCGTAGGGATGGTCACCGTCTCGTCCACGCCTAACAACGAGGCGCTGAGGAGAAAAATCCCAAAAAGAATTCTCACTGCGCACCTTGTTGGTCAAGCACACTTTGTTGGGCTGCGCCTTTGTTGTCTTTGTTAAGAGAGTAAAAATGCAAGTCGACACGTCTGTTTTTAGCGCGCCCCTCTACCGTTGCATTGGATGCCAAAGGCTCATAGGAGGATTTTCCCGAAGCCACTACCCGTTCGGGTTTAATGTTGTTTTGAAGCAATTCTTTAATCACACTGACCGCGCGGGCGGAGGAGAGCTCCCAATTGTCCCTAAAGGGGCTATCTTGTGCAGGAGGGGTGTTGTCTGTGTGACCCCTTGCATTGATGTGCAAATCTTCGGGGAGCTGTTGCACCACCATGGCGATGCGCTTTAAAAACAAAATAGCATCGTCATTGTCAATGGCCGCAGAACCTGGCCGAAACAATAAATTAGAAGGCAAACGAATAATAAAACCATCTTCAGATTCTTCCAGGGTCACCTCGGGCGAACCTGTTGCTTTGAGCATTTCATTGACATCTGTAATGGTACGCGCAAGGGTTTTGACCATTTGGGTAGTCTCTTCTTGCTGTTCAATGGGGGTGGCTTGTTGTTGCCGTTCGCGACTGATTTCTGTTTTCGTACCTCCCTCAAGAACGCTCAACGCGCCCGCAAGAGAGCCGATGGCCTCTTGTACTTTTTTGGCATCCATGGTGGACATGGAAAGCAAAAGCACAAAAAAGCACAGCAACAAAGACATCAAGTCGCCAAAGGCTGCTAGCCAGTTTGGCAAGCATTTAGGACACTTGCAAGGGTCTTTTTTCTTAGCCATAATTACTGCTTACTCAAACTGACTCGTACGTTCATTGGGGGGCAAGAAAGAGAGCAACTTGGCTTCAAGGGTACGGGGGTTGTCTCCCGCTTGAATGGCCATAATGCCTTGCAAGATGAGCGTTTTCGCCAAGGTTTCATCGCTATCTCGGATGAGCAAAATACTGTTCACAGGAGCGCCAACAATGTTACCAATCATCGCCCCATACATCGTGGTAAGCAAGGCTACCGCCATCGCAGGGCCAATAGCAGAAGGGTCTGCCATGTTCAAAAGCATCGCTACAAGGCCGATGAGCGTACCAATCATCCCCATAGAACCCGCAAATCCTGCCATGCGGTCAAAAATATCGGCGTTGCTTTTGTGACGTGCACTGGTTTGTTCCATCTCAATCTCAAGCAAATCGCGGATATTGTCAGGCTCGTTGCCATCTACCGCCATGGAAAGGCCTTTGCGCAAAAAGGCATTGGATTCATTGTTGGCATCATTTTCTAAGGCCAAGATACCATCCCGTCGCGCTTTTGTGGAGTAATCTACCATTTTTTTAATCAATTCTGGAACATTTTCTTGAGGAGGTTTGATCGCAATCATAAAGATTTTGACCATGTTTTTCATCTGCTCCATCTTAAAGCCAGTGAGCAGCGCACCTGTTGTACCGCCAAATACGATGAGAATAGAAGGAACATCGATATAAGGACCTACCCCTACACCCATAGCCATTGCGCCTGCTAAAAGTGCCAGCGTCATGACTAACCCAACAACCGTTCCCAAATCCATGCGTTTACGCCCCTTGTGAAAGATGCGGATATTCTAGTTGCTTTTGGGTTAAAGATTGGTTAAAGAACCTTTAAGTCTCTACAAATACGCTCAAAGCATTCCTTACATGTAAGGAAATAGGTGAGACTAGCTTAATCCGCTTCTCACCTATTTTTGATACAATACCCTTTTTTAATAAGGACGCTCCCATGAATCTTTCTGTTGTCATCATGGCTGCAGGGTTTGGCACACGCATGAAGTCTTCTTTGCCAAAGGTTTTACACCCCATTAGCGGTCATCCGATGCTCTACCACATCCTTTGCGAAGCCAAAACATTAAGCGATGATATTCACGTGGTGCTCTACCACGAGCACGAAGCTATTCAAACTGCTATGGCCTCGTATTTTGAAGGTATCACCTTTACCTTGCAAGACCATGCCAACTTCCCCGGCACGGGCGGGGCCATCAAAGCCGCGCAGCCCAAACACGACACCGTGCTTGTCTTAAACGGCGACATGCCGTTGGTGGAAGCACGCACACTCGCTCCCTTATTAAACCACGACGCAGCTATTGTCATGAGCGTCTTTGAAGCGCGCAATCCCTTTGGGTATGGCAGGGTTGTTGTGGACGCTTCTTCTAATGTCACCCGCATCGTCGAAGAAAAAGATGCCTCCGCGGAAGAAAAATCCCTCCGCACGGTTAATGCGGGCGTGTACGTGTTTCAAAAAAAGTTTTTAGAAAACGCCCTGCCCAACCTGCGCAATACGAACGCACAAAACGAGTATTACCTCACCGACCTCGTGGAAATCGCCACCAAGCAAGGCGAAAAAGTCAAGGCAGTCATGGTGGACGAGCAGGCGTTTATGGGGGTTAATTCCAAACTTCACCTTGCTCAAGCCGAAACCGCCATGCAACAGCGCTTAAGGGAAAAATGGATGGAACAAGGGGTGAGCATGCGCCTTCCTGAAACCATTTTTCTTGACGCTAGAGCACGCTTTGAGGGGGAGTGTTTTCTTGAAAATGGCGTCAGTATTTTGGGGGATTCAACCATTATCAGCTCATCCATCAAAGCCAACAGCGTTGTGGAGTCTAGCACCATTGAGCGCTCTCACGTAGGCCCTTTGGCGCGGATTCGCCCCCATTGCCACATCCAAGATTCTCACCTTGGCAACTTCGTGGAAGTGAAAAACTCCACCCTCAAAGGCGTTAAAGCAGGGCATCTTAGTTACCTTGGAGATGCAAGCATTGATGAGGGTACCAATGTGGGGTGCGGGACGATTACATGTAACTATGATGGCAAAGCCAAACACCGCACGCAGATTGGGAAAAATGTTTTCATCGGCAGCGACACGCAACTCATCGCTCCTGTTACCATTGAAGATGATGTGCTTATCGCCGCAGGTTCGACCATCACGCAAAATGTTCCCACAGGAGCACTGGCCATTAGCCGCGCCAAACTCTCCATTAAAGCGGGTTTTTTCCACCGTTTTTTCCCCACAAAGCAGTAACCATGGAACACCTTTTAGCCTCACGACGGATTTTACTGGGCGTCACAGGAAGCATCGCTGCTTATAAAAGCGTTGAACTTGCCCGCTTGCTCATCAAAGCCGGAGCCAGTGTACGCGTCATCATGAGCGAAGAAGCCAAACGTTTTGTCACACCTTTAACCTTTGAAGCCATCACAGGCGAGCGGGTTTTACACGCAAAAAGCGAAGATTGGACAAGCCAAGACAACCACATCCACGTCCACCGTTGGGCGGAGCTTTTTTGCATCGCTCCAGCCACGGCCAACACCCTAAACAAACTCTCCCACGGCATTGCCGATGGATTGTTACTGCAAACGGCTCTGGCGTGCCCTCACCCTCTTGTTTTAGCACCTGCGGCCAACACACAGATGATAGAACACCCCGCCACGCAAGTTTCCATCAAATTGTTGCGCCAACGGGGAGCGTGTATTGTCGAGCCTATCGCCAAACTCCTTGCGTGTCAAACCCATGGCAAAGGTGCTATGGCAGAACCTGAGAGCGTGTTTTACTGCATCGCGCAAACCCTTTTGCGCACCCCTGCTCTTTTGGGAAAAAAGGTTCTTGTTACAGGCGGAGGTACCACCGAAGCCCTTGATGCCGTGCGGTGCCTTAGCAACCATTCGAGTGGAAAAATGGCCGAAGCCCTCGCCTTGGCTCTTTTTTTAAAAGGGGCTACGCCAACCTTACTCACCAGTGCTCCTCCCCACGCCCCGCACCTTCCTTTTGCCCGTCTTTCTTACACCGATACCGCTTCGCTAAAGCGCACGCTTTTTGAACTTATTCCCTCCCACGAAACCCTCATGATGGCAGCAGCGGTGAGTGATTATCTGCCCAAAAAGTCTTTTGAGGGAAAGGCAAAAAAAAGCGACCTAGGTGCTTCGTGGAACTTAGAATTAGTGGAAAACGAAGATATTCTCACCCAAGCAGCAGCAACGGGCATACGCTGCATTGGCTTCAAGGCGGAAACAGATGCCCTAAATGCCCATGCCCATGCACGTGCGATGTTAAAAGCCAAGGGACTTGATGCGGTGTGTTTAAACATTTTAAACGACACACTCACCTTTGGAAGCGACACCACCCAATTGCACCTCCTTACGCCACACAAAGAGATTACCTTTGCGCCACTTGGCAAACTTGAAGCGGCATTGGAGCTTATTGAGGCGTGCTTTTAATGGGTCTTGCCCAATCGCTCACCCACGCCATCAAGGCACACCATACCATTCGCTTTAACGCCGCCCTTCCCATTAGCATCGAGGTGCTTGAAAAAGTGGGGCACGGACGGTATCGGCTCAAGGTGGGGCACAAAGAGATGACCACAAGGAGCCACAAGGAACTCGGTGTCTCACAGCGTTATTGGGGAAATTTTAGCGAATCCAAAGAAGGCATCTTGACCATCAGCCATTTACGCCTCAAGCCCCGTGTGCTCCAATCAGACGGCGGGCTACTGGAGATGGATTCTTTTGATTTTTTAGAAATGCTTTTGGAGGCAAAAACGCCTTCCCTGGTCTTAAAGCAGTGGCTGTTGCATGAACTCTACCTTGCCCAAGACAAATCCCTCTTCCACACCCTTGGCTCCATGCTTTTAGCCCTTCATGAGGGCATTGTGCACCTGCCTTTAAAAATACAAGAGCGGCAATTTCTCATTCAATGGAAAGAAAATAAGAATTTAAACGACTCTTTGGTAGACTTCTACCTTGCTTATGAAAACCTTGGAGCCCTCAGAGGAACACTCAACGTGATGAAACGTACCCTTACCCTTGAAACACTGTTTGAGCGCACCGCTACTTTTTTAGCACACCATACCCAAGCCCTGCCCTTTGCGCTTACACTACGCTCCAACGAGACCCTCACGCCCTTATGGGAAGGCACCCACGCATTGCTTGATGTGAAAGGGTAGCCCATGAATACACTTTCTCATCTTGCCATCATCATGGACGGCAACGGACGTTGGGCAAAGGCACAAGGCTTACCGCGCGCCAAAGGACACGAAAAAGGTGCTTTGGTGGTGCGAGAAGTCACAACCTATGCGGCCAAAGCGGGTGTGCACATGCTCACATTGTATGCTTTTAGTACGGAAAATTGGAAACGCCCCCAAACGGAAGTGGATTTTTTGATGAAGTTGTTGGCAAAATTTTTAAAGCAAGAACTTCCCACCCTTTTGGAACACAACATACGTTTTGAGGTTATGGGAGACATGCATCCTTTTTCTCCTTCCCTTAAAAAAGCCATCATGCACACCAAAACAGCCACCGCCAAGAACACAGGACTCACGCAAGTCTTGGCGCTTAATTACGGCGGATGGGATGAAATCGCCCGCGCGGCACAACGCCTAGCTAGCACCCACACACCCATTACGCCCGATACCCTTGAAGCGGCGCTTGATAACCCTACTCCTGTGGACTTACTCATTCGCACAGGAGGTGAAATGCGGTTATCTAATTTTTTATTGTGGCAAGCAGCGTATGCAGAATTGCGCTTCACGTCCACCTTGTGGCCTGCCTTTACATGTAAAGAATTAGAAGAACTTATAGCCTCTTACATGCAAGCAGACCGACGTTTTGGAGGGCTTTAATATGGTGGTTGGCCTAATGGGATTATTGGGATTGTGCGTGGGGTCGTTTTTAAACGTCGCCATCTACCGCCTCCCTTTGGCGCAAAGCGTGGTATTGCCAAGCTCCCATTGCCTTACATGTAAGACCCCTTTGCGATGGTATCACAACATCCCCCTTTTGTCCTGGCTGTGCCTTCGGGGTAAATGCGCTACATGTAAAGCTCCCATTAGCATCCAATACCCTCTCATGGAACTCGCATGTGGCGGGATTTTTGTACTTGTGGCACTTTGGGAACCTTGGGCTGAAGCGCTAATACTGGGCTTTTGTTTTGCTTTATTATTAGCCCTTTCGGTGATTGATTTTCGCTACAAAGCGGTTCCTGATGCTTTGAGTTTTCCCGCCCTTGGGCTTGCTTTTTTAAGCGGAGATGTCCTTCTTTCCTTAGAACACGGGCTTTTGTTTGCCGGTGGCTTTGCGTTGTTGCGCATGGGAGTTTCAACCCTTTCCAAAAAAGAAGCCATGGGAGAAGCCGACATTCTCATCGCTAGCATCATAGGAGCCGTCCTTGGTATCAACTTAGGACTTGTGGCTATTTACATAGCGGCAGTGTTAGCGCTTTTTGCTTTTTACCTCTTTTCCAAAAAAGACACAGCCTTGCCCTTCATCCCTTTTTTGGCCTTGGGGCTTTTTATCACTTATCTGCTCCAAACCCCCTTAACTAGGCTCATTGAGGTTTACTATGGATAGAATCAACCGTTATTTTTTAGGCCACTTTTTTTCCCTGTTTGGCTCCTTATTTGCCACACTTTTTTTCATCATGTCTATTGTTTTTTTCATTCAGATTGCGCGGGTCACTTCCGTCATCGAAATCACTTTTTTAGAACTTGGCAAACTCTATCTTTTTATGCTTCCTCAAATCTTGCTTTTCACTATCCCCATCTCTTTTTTTATTGCTTTGGGCCTCACCCTGTTTAAGCTTTCCCGCGAGAATGAAACCATTGTGCTCTTCACATTGGGTTATTCCCCCAAGAAAATTGCACGCTTTTTTTTCCTTCTTGCCACCCTCACCTCACTTCTTTTGTTGGCAAACGCCCTTGTTTTACTCCCCATTGCAGGGCAGTTAAACAAAAATTTTGTTGATTACAAACGCACCAATGCCAAGCTGACCCTCAAAGCAGCCGAATTTGGCCAACGGTTTTCAGATTGGCTTGTGTTTATTGAATCAAAGCATGAAAAAGAAGGTGGGGACGAATACGAACAAGTTGTCATGTATGCCACAAAAAGCCCGCAAAACAATGAACGCCTTTTGCTTGCCGAAGGAGGAAGGATTGCCAACACCCAAGGGGAACTTGTTCTTTCTTTGGAAAAAGGACGCGGGTATGAATTTGCCCCTTCTCGCATGCATGAACTCATTTTTGATGAAATGTTTCTCCAAACCTACGGAAGCGGCTCTCTTACCGAGGTTGTCTCGCTGGTTGAATACTGGAAAGAGGCCAAGACCAATAAACGCCGTGCCGAAGGGCTCTCTTTAGATATTCTCATCGCACTTTTCCCCATGGCAACCGCACTTTTTGCCTTAAGTTTTGGCATTGTTACTTACCGTTACCAAAAACGGGGGATTTACGGGGCCACTTTTCTGGTACTTTTTACCTATTTTGCCCTCATTATGCTTGTCAATAAAACCTTGCCACTTTTAAGCATTCCTTTGATTTTTGGACTTTTTTTGGTTGTTTCTTGGCTTTATTTTCAGCGAAAGATTGTACGAAGATACTAAGATGCGTGCGTTTTTTACTCTTGCCTATGATGGGTCGCGTTTTGGTGGGTTTCAACAACAAGCCCACGACACCAACACGGTGATGCACTGCCTCATTACCGCTTTGCGCAAGCTCAATATCTTTGCCACACCTGCGGGTGCGGGGCGCACAGACAAAGGGGTGCACGCCCTTGGGCAAGTGGTACACGTAGACTTGCCGCCCCACTGGCATGCTCTCACACACTTGCAATCTGCGCTCAATCGCCATCTTTCCCCCTACGCTTACATCACGAAAATCACCCTTCACAGTGACGCCATGCACGCGCGCTATAGCGCCAAGGCAAGGCAATACCGCTACGTGCTTGACCACGGTCCTTTTTCTCCATTTTTAGCCCCCTACCGCCTCTTTGAGCCCCAGCCTCTCTCTCTTGAACGCACCAACGAAGCGTTGGCGTGTTTTATAGGCACCCATGATTTTACCTTGTTTAAAAAAGTAGGAAGCCCCACTACCCACAACATTCGCCTCTTATTTGATGCACGGGTGTATGCCCATAAACATCTGAGTGTGTTTTCCTTTCGAGGAAGTGGGTTTTTGCGCTCGCAGGTACGGATGATGATTGGGGCGGCCCTTGCGCATGAGAGAGGGAGTTTGTCTTTGGAGGATTTACGGGCACAACTTGCCAATAAACGCCAAGTCTTCACAAAACCCGTGCCGCCAAACGGGCTTTATTTAACGCGCATCTATTACTGAGGGTAAAAAGGTTTTTTAAAGGCCAAAATACGCGAGTACGCTGCTTCAAGGGTTTGTAATTCAATCTCACCACGGCCTAGTGCCTCTAGTACAATAACGTGTATCCGTTTAGGCACGGGCACACCTTGGATATAAAAATCCGAAACAATGATGATGTCCACCCCCGCATTAATACTATGAATAATGCGTTCTTCAAAAGAAAAGTTATGGGAAACACCTTTCATAAGCATATCATCGCTAATCACCACGCCTTTAAATCCCATACGTTCGCGCAAGAGGTCATTAACCAAAATCTTTGACAAAGAGGCAGGAAAATCTGGGTCAAAACGGCGCAAATAAACGTGCGCTACCATGATGCTTTGGGCTTTACCCAGTTGAATAAAATCATAATACGGCCGCAACTCATCAAAGCTCCACGTGTGCGTAACATCGGTTAGGACAAGGTGGGAATCACTCACCGCACTTCCGTGCCCTGGAAAATGCTTTAAGGAAGTGGCAACATTTTCACCCTCAAAGGCTTCCACAAAGGCTTGAGCATACACACTTGTGGTGGTGGCATAGGGGCTAAAACTCCGCCCAATTTTTCCAATGATGGGGGAATTAGGATTTTCAAGGTCCACCACAGGGGCGAGATTGTAGTTAATACCATGGGCTTTAAGCTCTTGCGCCATACTCTGGTACAAAGTAGCCGCCGCTTCAAGGCTCATCTCCATCGCCACTTCTTTGGCTGAAGGGGAAGCGTTAAATCCATTGGTGGTATTTAAACGCGCGACCCTTCCCCCTTCTTGGTCCACGGCAATCAACAAAGGCACTGATGCGTGCGATTGGAGCGTGTGGGTGAGGGTTTTGAGCTGTTGGGAACTTGCGATATTGCGTCCTAACAAAAGCACCCCGCCAACACTTCCCTCTTCTACCGCCTTGGACACAGGAGCTAATTGTGCGTTTTCTTGGCCTTCAAACCCCACCATCACCATTTGTCCTACCATGGTCTCCACCGAAGGAGAAGCCAAAGCAAGGGAGGCAAAAAGGCCGCACAAAAGGCTTACATGTAAAGAAAATTTCATGCGGATTGGCTCAATAAATCACGTAAACTTTCAAGGGGTGATTTGCCTTCAAGCATGCGCGCTACTTCCTTGGCGATAGGTGTGTAAATCCCATATTGGAGGCTCATGGAGACAATCGCTTTGGCGGTGTAAACCCCCTCGGCCACCTCGCCTAATTCTTCTAAAATCTGCGTAAGAGGTCTTTGGCGCGCTAGTCCTAATCCAACACGGTAGTTGCGCGAAAGCGTGCTTGAAGCCGTCAAAAACAGGTCTCCTGCACCGCTGAGTCCTAAAAAAGAAGATTCTTTGGCGCCAAAATGTGCCCCAAAGCGCGCCATCTCCACAAGCCCTCTAGCAATCAAACTTGCCCTTGCGTTATTGCCAAGCTCCAAGCCATCGCAAATACCACTGGCAATGGCAATGACATTTTTATACGCCCCACTTACTTCTGCACCGACCACGTCGTCGTTTGTGTAGGTTTTAATAAATGCGGGAAAAAGTTTTTCATAGGTTTTGGCAAGGGACGAAGAAGAGGAGCTAATCACCAGCGCCGTAGGCAGTGAGCGCATTACTTCGGCTGCAAAGGAGGGGCCTGAGAGAAAAGCGAGGCGGTCTGTTGAGAGATGTTTGGAAAAAATCTCATTCAAAAACAGATGCTCTGCTACATCAATCCCCTTCGCCGCCACTAAAATACTTTGCCCCTTATCCACAAAGTGCGCCTCTAGCCACACGCTTGCTACTTGGGCTGGCAAGGCAAACACGAGCAGCGAATGGGCTAAAACCGTCTCAAGGGAAGCAAAGCCTTCTATCTCCTTTGGTGTGCGCGAATACAAGCGGCTTTCGTGGTTTCTTGAAAAGGCAAAGTGCAGTGCTTGCCCCCACTTTCCTCCCCCAATAACACCGACGTTCACAGGCTAACCATTGAGTCTTGTTCGCAAAAGTTCGTTGACTTTTGCAGGGTTTGCAGTGCCCTTGCTAGCTTTCATGGTTTGCCCCACAAAAAAGCCAAAGAGTTGCTCTTTGCCGCCTTTGTATTGTGCTACCTTGTCCCCATTGGCTGCGATAATGGCATCAATAATCTCTAAAATCGCCCCATCATCACTCACTTGCATTAAGCCTAGCGTTTCAATGGCCGCGTCCACACCAACAGCATGGTCCATCAGATAGTCCAACACCTCTTTGGCTGCCTTGCCGCTAATGGTACCATCCTCAATGCGTTTAACCAGCGCACCAAGCTTGCACGCATCCACAGGAGAAGTTTCAATGCTAAGCCCATGGTTTAGTCGCGCCAAAAGCTCTACGGTAAGCCATGTCACCGAAGTTTTTGCCCCCGCGCCTTCTTTGACCATCGCTTCAAAATAATGGGCCATTTCCACTGAGCCTGTAATGACTGCGGCATCGTATTCTTTGATGCCGTATTCTTTTACTAAGCGTGCTTTTTTCCCATCAGGAAGCTCGGGAATCTTGCGGCATTCTTCCATCATGGCATCAGGAATGATTACTGGCAACAAATCAGGGTCTGGAAAATAGCGATACTCTGCGCTATCTTCCTTGCCACGCATGCTCCGTGTCACTCCTGTTTGCGTATCAAAGAGGCGGGTCTCTTGCACCACTTCGCGCGCATACAGCCCATCTTCCCACGCTTCGCGCTGTCTGGCCGCTTCAAATTCAATCGCTTTTTGGATAAATTTAAACGAGTTCAGGTTTTTGATTTCCACGCGTGTGTAGAGTTTCGTGTCGCCCTTGGGGCGAATGGAGACGTTCGCGTCACACCGAAAACTCCCCTCTTGCATGTTGGCATCACTGATGTCAAGGTAGCGCAAGATGGCATGAAGTTTTTTCAAATACATCACCGCTTCTTCACTACTGCGCAAATCTGGCTCACTGACAATCTCAAGCAAAGGCGTTCCGGCACGGTTTAAGTCTACATGGCTTTCGTTGCCGTGGTGAATGTTTTTCCCTGCGTCTTCTTCCAAGTGCGCACGTGTTACGCCGATGCGTTTTTGGGTGCCATCTTCAAAATCTAAAAAAATCTCCCCTTTTTCCACAATAGGAATCTCAAACTGGCTAATCTGATAGCCCTTGGGAAGGTCGGGGTAAAAGTAATTTTTTCGGTTAAAAATAGAAGTTTTATTGACCGTAGCATTCACGGCCGTTCCAAAACTGATGGATTTTTTTACGGCTTCTTTATTAAGCACAGGAAGGGCACCTGGAAGGCCTAAGCACACGGTACATACGTTGGTGTTGGGGGCATCTCCAAAACGCGTCGAACACGCGCAAAAGATTTTTGTTTTTGTGTTAAGCTGAGCGTGAACCTCAAGCCCAATAACGGTTTCAAACATGGGTTGCCTTAGCGTGGATTACAAAAGTATCGAATGGAGGCAAATCCGGATGCGCCCGCTTGCTTGCACAAGCGAATTTGCGCATCGGTGATAATGCCACCAAGTGCGAATACGTCGAGGCTTAGTATACCGATTATTTCTTTTAGTTTCTCTAAACCAACGGCGGGGCCTTTGCCAGGCGTAGGAAAAATAGGACTAAAGGTAATCGCGTCTGCCCCTTCTTTTTGCGCAATTAATGCCTCTTCTTGGGTGTGTGTACTCACCATAACATATAACCCATTTTCTTTTGCCTGCCCAATGCGATGTGCCAAAGGAAAAGGGAGATGAACCCCGTCTGCCTCTAAAGCAAGCGCCAAGTCAACATCGCTGTGTAACACAGCCTTTACCCCATAAGAGCGAACGAAAGGTACAAACACACTCGCTAGCGCAGCATACTCTGGGGTGCTTTTATCACGTAAACACGCATGGGTTGGGAGATGGCGCATAAAAACTCCCGCAAGAATTTTGCGTAACACCACGGGGTCTTGGGAATAAAAATGAGGATCAGTGATGAGATAAGAAGCGAACATCTAATTTAGCATCGATGGATTCAAGAAGTTCGGTGTGGCGCTTCATTTCTTCTAGCTTTTGTTTTTGCAATAATGCAATTTCAAAAAAAATCACACACAACAGTCCGGGCAAAGCCGCAACAAAAGAGACAAGCAAGGCGCTTAGGAGTCCGTAGGGGAAGAAGAGGTAAAAACCAACACTAGCCCCCACTAAAGCAAATGCCCAAGAGGCACCTGCTAAGAGTGTGGCCAGTGTATCAAAAAAGGGTTTTGAGGCCAAAGGCGTGCCTAATGGTCCTCACTTATAATCACTGCGCCCGCGAGGTATACGGTGGTGAGCATCATGAAAACAAAGGTTTGGAGCAAGCCCATAACACCAAGAAGGGTATAGGGTGCCAAAGGCGCAATCCAAGGGGCTAACACAAGGATAATGGCCAAGAAAAGGTCATCTCCACGAATACAGCCAAAAAGTCGGAAAGAGAGCGAGACTACCCGTGACATATGGGAGAGAATTTCAACAGGGAACATAATAGGCGCTAGAAAGGGTGATGGCCCCATAAAGTGGGCAAAATATTTCTTTACCCCATTGGTGCGAATACCTTCGTAATTGTAGTAAAGAAAGACGATAATCGCCAAAGCCAACGTGTAGTTAATGTCTGCTGTAGGAGATTCAAAACCTGGAATAATCCCCATCACGTTGGCGATTAGTACCATCAAACCCACCGTAGCAATCATCGGCAAATATTTGCGGGCGAGTTCTTCAGAACCAAAGGTATCACGGCCCATTTTCATTACGCCCATCAAATAGGCTTCCGCTACATTTTGCACCCCGCGTGGTACCAATTGCATTGAAGAAGTTGCTGCGCGAGCAATCAGTAAACATACCACTGCCGTTAAAAATACGTGGAAAATAAATATCCAAGAGTGGTCGTAAGAAACAAACCCAGCAAAGAGAAATAGGTCTTTCATCCAGCACGCCTTTGTGTAAATTTTGGGCTGATTATAGCAGTCGTTTTGTTAAGTTTAGATGAAACTTCTCTCAAAACACCCGCTACAAGCCTCTTTCTTGGCCTAAACGAAACAAAGCAAAGTCATATTTCACGGGATCGTTTTCATCAAATGCTCTTAAGGCACAGGTAAGTTCCTCAACGGCACGAAAATCATAACTCTTTCTTTTTAAAAGCCCCAAAGCATGCGCAACTTTGTAGGTGTGTGTATCAAGGGGCATGAGCAAATCCTTGCGCGCCACCCCATGCCAAAGTCCAAGATCAATAGCGTCTTTGCGCACCATCCACCGCAAATACATCATCCACCGTTTTAGAGGACTTTTGGGCTTACATGTAAAGGGTTTTCCGATTAAAAATTCCACGCCCCTGCTTGGGTGTGTTATGTTTGCATGCAGTGCCCTCATGATGTTAGCAACCCCTTCAATCACACGCTGGGAAGTGTCATACCCTTCTAAAAACAAGGTATTGAGGGAGTTTTCTTGCTTCAAGCGCCACAGGGCAAGCATAAACGCTTCTACGTCAGAGGCACTTTGAAAGCGATAGGGCTTCCAGGTAAAAGCATGCAAGTCTGCCTCACTCTTTACATGTAAGGCATCAAAAGGAAAGGTGGAAAGGTAATTTACAATAGCCCGCGCGTTGCCATAGGCAAACAAGGCGCACACCAAAGCGCTGTATTCGTCTTGGTGTTCTTTAGCAATCCACAAAGGATCAGGAGAGGCGCTAGGAAGGAGTTCGCACGCATTATTGCGCTTTTTCACCTCCGCTTCGAGGTGAGCTTTAAGCGTGAAGTTCATTTTGATTGGTACGAGACTGGAAGTAATCCGAGAGCGTAATTAAAGCGTAAGTCACTCCAAAAATCATCAATCCAGGAAAAAAACTAAGCCACCACGCAATGTCTAACACCTCTTTTCCTTCGGCCAAAATCGTCCCCCAACTCATTTGCGGGGGCATGATGCCAATCCCCAAAAAAGAGAGTCCACTCTCGGCCAAGATGGCACCGCTGACCCCAAAGGTAAAACTGATGAAAAAAATCGGAGCCAACAAGGGAGCGAAGTATTTAAGAATGATTTTCACCGAAGGAACCTTGGCCATCACAAGGATTTTAATAAAAGGTTTTTGCGCAATACCAAAGCTTTCACTGCGAATCAAGCGTGCCATCCCCATCCACCCTGTGATGGAAATCACCACAACCAATACCCACACCGAAGCTTCCACGTAACTTACCAAAGCAAGCAACAAGAAAAAGGTGGGGAAGGTTAAAAACAAATCAATCAAAACAACGATGGTTTTATCGGCTGTTTTCCCCAAAAAACCTGCACTCACCCCAATCATCAAGCCCGCCAAACTTGCAATCAAAGCGCTACCCGTGCCAATCAACAAAGAAACCTGCCCTCCTGCAATCACCCGCGCAAATACATCGCGCCCCAGCCTGTCCGTTCCCATGGGATGGGAAAAAGAAGGGGGCAATAAAATAGCATCTGGCTGTAAGTCCGTGGGGCTGATGGGGTAAATCCAATGTCCCAAAAAAGAGACACAAACAATCACCCCAAGAACAACCACGCTAACAAGAGGCAGACGTCTCACGCGCTATTTTATCCCAAGAAGCACATCGAGCATTTGGTCGATGGCCGTAATCACTTTGGCATTGGCCGAATAGGCAGTTTGAAATTTCATCAAGTCAATCAATTCCTCATCGATACTCACCCCGCTAACGGATTGAAATTCAGAGTAAATCGTGTTATAAAGTGCCTGATTGGTGTCATTGCTTCGCCCAGCGGATTCCGTGTCGGTTGCCACTTTTACCGTCACAAAACGATAAAACCCTTCGATGGTTTCATTGGCGACCGTTCCATTAGCACGAAAAAAAGAAAGTTTATCGTACTGCATTTGCACCATAGCATTGGCTAGCGTATTGTTCCCCTCAACCGGAGCGCTAAAACCTTGAAGCTTGGTTGGATCGGTGATAAATACGTTGTCTACTTTTATATCGGCCGCACTCTCTCCATCAAAAAAACGGCTCATGCCCACCACGCCAGGAAAATTACTGCCATTATCTACAATGGCAATCGTATAGCCAGCTTGTGCATCTGTTGGTGCAAAGCTAAGGGAGCCTTGCTTGGATTCAGGGTCATAGTTGTAATTGGCGAAGAAATAATCGTCCACATCGTTAGTGGCATCGTTGTCTTTGTTATCATCCGTATTGCGGTTAAATTGCCCCACAATACTTTGTGCCGAACCATCATCCATGGTGGTTAAGACGTTGATTTCAATAGTTTTACGCGCTACTTCATTGCCCTGTGCATCGTACACCACTGCTTCAAAAGTGCCGCGTTGAAAGCTATTGTCGTAATTCATCAGTGATGTATTGGGCGTCAACCCTGCCATAGAAGAAGACTCCATGCGTGCTTGGGCACTTTGCGCATAAATATTATTGGTCTGCACAATCAGTGTTTTGGCAAACGTATCCAAATCATCGATATAGCCTTGCAAGGTACCATCCGATGGGTACCCGCCACCACCTGCTTCGATGACACGCCCGCGCAAATCAAGCATCGCCCCTATCTTTCCCCCTTGCAACAATCCCGTCATTTCAATACGCTTACCGTCTTGTTGCTCATGATAAACAGAATAATACGAACTTTCATTGTTGGCATTATCAATCACAATCGGGTGAAAAGTTGTACCATCCACAAAAGAAAATCCTGCAATATTAAGATGATAATCTTTCCCTTGATCTGTTAAATTTACATCAATAACGTTTTCCGTTACCATTTGCCCTTTAAAAACAGAAAAGTCGATTAATCCCGCCATGGTAAGCTCAAGTTGGTCGCGTTGGTCGCGCAAATCATTGGCACGGTTTTGATCCGAACTTTCTACTCTTGAAATCTCGCCGTTAATCTTAGCGATTTGCTCCCCAATGCGATTAAGCTCATCCACATTGGTTTTGAGTTCATCGTTGACAGTATCTTGCAAAGTTCGTATTTGATTTCGTGTGTTTTGGATGTCGGTTGCTAGGCTTTTTGCGCTTTGAATCAGGTTAATCTTTTGCGACCCTTCGCTGGGATTGGAGGCAAAATTGTTCCACGCATCATAATAATTTTTGATGTCATTTTGAATCCCCACATCGTCTAAATCTGGAAAGTAGCGCGCAACTTCTTGCAAACGTTGCTGTGAATAGCTACTGTAGGAGAGAGAATTAGTACTTTGTTTGAGGCGGGCATAAAGAAACTCATCATGAATCCGCGCAATGGTGTCAACTTTTACTCCCGTGCCCACGTCTCCGGGTATTGTTTTTAAAGGAATACTCGCAGAGGTTACGACACGTTGGCGTGTGTAGTAAGGGTTGTTTGCATTGGCGATATTATGGCTTGTTGTTGCAATGGATAAACTGGCCGTGTTAAGCCCAGAAACCCCCGTGTTAAGCGTGCTAAAAAGGCTCATAGCTATGCCCTCACCTTCAGAAGTGACGCGGGCTTTGGAAGGGACTTGTGGTAGCCATCCATCTCGCGGGGAAACATGCTCTCTAGCAAGGAATTGTAAAATTCACCTACAATCACCACGTATTTAGCGTACTCTTTGTTAAGCTTATGCAACGAAGCAAGCTCTTCTTTCATGATGCTTAGCCCGTCTTTTTCTTCTTCGCTCAATACCTCTGAAAGTTCTTTCCCTTGGTTCTCTCCCATCAGCTTTACAAGTTCATTATCAAGAAGGGATTTTTTAGTTTGAAAGGCGTAGATGAGATCACTTTTAAGTTTTGCACGCTCTTGAACACCTTGGTGCCTTGCCTCTTTAATCTCTACAATATCCGCTTGCGTGAGTTGGATGAGGCTTTGGATGTCCTTGGTTGCATTTTGTAAGTAATGGTGTAGCATGATCGTCCTTTACGGGTTAAGGTAAAGAGATCAGCCGAGCAACTCCTCCGCCACAGCCTTGGCTGTTTGTTCGAGGTTAATCGCGTAGGTTCCTTTAGCAATTTGCTCTTTTAAAGCACTTGCTCGGTCCGTCTCTTTGGTTTTTATATCTACTGGTTCGTTTTTGTCGCCGCGTTGCGACACTTGCGACGCAAGCACTGAAGCTTGCGATTGCACCGCTTGAATCATGACACTTCCTTTGTCGTAAAAAATAACTTTCCTACTACATCGGCAGTGCGCCTAATTTGTTAACTTTGTTCCTTTAAAAAATTAAATAACAACTCACTAAACCCAAATGACCCGCTAAAACTCTCACTCATGGTGTCGTTGTACATAGACTGATAAATCTTATCCCCAGGGTCTTTAGGGAAGAGCGTGTTTTCATTTTTTAGGGCGATGTCTAGTACTTGTTTAATAAAAAATGCCTCGAACTTATCTGTTTGTTCTTTTAATCGCGCATCATCTTCCGTCTCAATCTTTACCGAAGGCACTTCATATATGCGAGAAAGGGTGGCAAGACTTGTATCTATATTCATCAGATGACCTCCAATTTTGCGCGAATAGCACCCGCGCGTTTCATGTTTTCCAAGATGGCAATAATCTCTTTGGGTGTTGCGCCCAAGCGGTTAAGCGCTCGGGTGACATTAGCAACGGTTGTACGACCATTTTGCATATTTAAAAGGTTATTATTAGGGCTTAGCGCAACCCCATCTTGCAAATCTACCTGCCCTACTTCTTCGGGATTAAACGCATCCATGGGTCGGATTTTGAGCGTAATTTCACCATGGGTAATAACCACAGGGTCCACTAAAATGTTGATTCCCGCCACCACGGTTCCCGTGCGCTCATCGATGATGATTTTTTCCTCTTTTTCATAGGCAACATACAAGTCTAAGGTCTTGGCTAAAAACTCTACCATGGAGTAATTGTGGGGGCGTTGCATCGTCACTGTTCGTGGGTCAATCGCAATGGCAACCCGCGCATCAAAATGGGTATTGATGCTTTCTTGGATAGCAAGGGCGGTTTTAAAATCAGAATGGTTAAGGCTAAGGTTGACGTTGGATTGGTTGTAAATATCATACACCACTTCCCGCTCCACAATGCCACCACTAAAAATAGCGCCAGAAGTAGCATGGCTAGGTTGTCCCGCGCCACGAATGTTGCGCCCACCAATGCTCACTGAACCTTGGGCAAGGGCGTAGATTTCCCCATCCACTCCCTTAAGCGGCGTAATAAGCAAGGTGCCTCCTTCAAGGGATTTTGCATCCCCAATGGAAGAAACGATGGTGTCCAATGTATCGCCTTGGCGTGCAAAAGGAGGAAGCTTGGCGGTAACAATCACCGCAGCAATGTTTTTTGATTTAATATCATCGGGGTCGATTTTTACGTTTACGGTTTGGAGAAGATTAGAAAGGGATTGCAGGGTAAATTCGGAAGAGGAGCCATCGCCCGTGCCGCTAAGACCCACCACAAGGCCGTAACCGATTAATTGGTTTTCGCGCACGCCAATCACATTGGCAATATCTTTAACGCGATCGGCGTGTAAATGGAAGGAGAGAAAGAGTAACCCAACAAGAATCCGCTTCATTGTTTTCCTTTTTTCGACAGAAGTCGAGAAGAAAAAGCAAGAAGCGTTCCACTCTTTACATGTAATAACTCAAGGCACTCTTTCCAAAGGCTTTGGTTTTTTGAAGGACAAAATCCCCAAGGGTCTGAGGCATCGTTAAAGAATGCATATGTTCAAAAATAAGCATTCTAATGTTGTGGGGTGGGAGGGTTTGAGCCAAGTCAAAACACGCTTGGTATACCTCGTCCATTCCCTCTCGAAAGGCAAAGGGAGGGTCAAAATAAACGTATGCGGGCGCCGTAAGAGAAGCGACAAGTTTGGGCAAAAGTTCAAAAGCGTTTCCTCTTTTACATGTAAAGCGCGTTTTGTCTACACTGGCGCAATTCTCTTCAAGTACCCCAAAAGCTGCCGCGTCCTTTTCGATAAAATACGCATGGTTTGCCCCACGGCTCACCGCTTCAATCCCAATAGAACCGCTTCCGCCAAACACTTCCACAAACACGGCATCGCACAGGTCAAATTGCAAGGTATTAAACAAGGATTCTTTCAAAATACTTTTCGTGCTACGGGTTGTGGAAAGGGAGGGAAGTTTGAGTTTTTTACCACGAAATTTTCCGCCCCCAATGCTTACATGTAAGGCCTTATCCTTCATAATGCTCCCTCACTGCTTGAAGCACGTCTTCTTGGTACTTTGCTGTGATGGCACTCAGTGCTGCTTCGAGTTTGGAAAAATCTTTTGCTACGGGCGCGGCATGGACAAGGGGTTCTTGCTCTATGAGCGCAGTGGTTTTTAAGGAGGTGTAAAAATTTTCCAACGCCAACATTAAAGCGCTTTTAGAAAAAGGGAAAGGCGTATTAATTCCAATGCGAAACAAGGGGGTGCCTAGGGTTGCTTCATGGTCGCAAACCACAAAGTCACACTGCTTCAAGGGCACAATGTGGGGCTTTAAAAAGAGGGAGAGAGCCTTGTCCAACAAGACGGAACGGCAAGAAAGTGCGATTTTCATAAACAGTCCAAAGATAAATTTTCAAAATTGTAGCATAAAACAGTTTTGTGCGTAAAAAATAACCATTTTTTTTCTCCCCGCAGTCTGTTTTATGTTAAAATCACAACGTTCTTGTCACTTATCAAAAACTTATGTTGAACTTACGGTCGGTTCAAAGTGTCACTTTTTTCTCCCTTTGCTTGTTTCTTATGGTAGCAAGGGGGTCAAAATTGCTTTTTTCCCACAGGTTTCACTGGGTTTTTAATGGTGGCTGTATAAATTCTCATTACAATAGGTGACATGGCAACAAGTCCCTTGGGCTTGTGTCACGAATCTAAAACTTACCACGAGGAGTTCGTATGAAGTTGACAAAGTTGGCACTTGCAGCGGTGACTGCATTAAGTGTTGGAAGTTTGAGCGTGCAAGCAGATACGTTTGATGACACGATTAAACAGGGTTTTGTTAAATGTGGTATCGATGGTGGCTTGCCAGGCTTTTCTGAAATTATCTCAGGCGGTCAATACCGCGGTATGGACGTAGACGGTTGTCGCGCAGTTGCTGCGGCTGTTCTTGGAGATGCAACCAAGGTGCGCTACATTGCGCTCAACGCTAAAGAGCGTCTAGCTGCCCTTCAATCTGGTGAAATTGATGTCCTTGTTCGCAACACTACTTGGACACAATCGCGTGACACTTCCTTGGGCCTTAACTTTGTTGGTGTTAACTACTACGACGGCCAAGGCTTTATGGTACGAAAATCTCTTGGTGTTAAAAGCGCCCTTGAGCTTGATGGCGCTTCTGTATGTTTGCAAACAGGAACTACCACAGAACTTAACGTAGCCGATTATTTCCGCGCCAATAACATGAAATACAAAACCGTCTCTTACGACACCAACGACCAAGTGGTTCAAAGCTACGAAGCAGGACGTTGTGACATCCTCACCTCAGACGCTTCACAACTCTACGGACTTCGCACAAAACTCTCCGACCCAGCTGGCCACATCGTTCTTCCTGAAATCATCTCTAAAGAGCCTTTAGGACCAGTGGTACGCCAAGGGGATGACAAGTGGTTTAACATTGTAAAATGGACATTCTTTGCCATGGTTGCTGCTGAAGAATACGGCATCACTAGCAAAAATGCAGACGAACTTAAAACAAAAGCAACGGACCCAGAAGTCAAACGCATCCTAGGTACTGAAGGTCAAATGGGCCAAAATCTTGGTTTAAAACCCGAATGGGCTTACAACATTGTCAAGCAAGTGGGCAACTACGGCGAAGTGTTTGAGCGCAATGTCGGAACAAGCACTCCTTTAAATATTGAGCGCGGTCTAAACGCACAATGGAACAAAGGCGGCTTACAGTACTCTCCTCCTTTTAGATAATCACTTTTTTAGATATTTCGGGCAGGTTAACCCCTGCCCGCGCACTTTACATGTAAAAGGAATTTAATGCTAGCTGCTTTACGAAACGAAAAGGTAAGAGGTTTTCTCTTTCAACTTTTAACTGTCGTAGGCCTCGTTGCTTTTTTGTGGTATATTGGGGTTAACACCCTCAACAATATAGAACAAAGAGGCATCCAAACGGGGTTTGGATTTTTTGAAGGAACGGCAGGATTTGGGATTTATGAATCCCCCATCTCTTTCACCGAAACGGACACCCATGCACGTGTTTTTTTGGTGGGATTACTCAACACACTTATTGTTGGTTTTACGGGCATTTTATTGGCCACTATCCTTGGGATTTTTATCGGGATTTTGCGGCTTTCAAACAACTGGCTTATTCGCAAACTTGCCGCTGCTTACATCGATATTTTCCGCAATATTCCTATTCTTTTGCAAATCTTTTTTTGGTACAACGTTGTTCTTAAATCCCTTCCTAGCCCTCGTCATAGTTTAGAATTTTTTGATACCTTTTTTCTCAATAATCGCGGCTTTTTCATCCCTCAGTTTTCTTGGAATAGCACGACCCTCAGTGTTTTAGTTGGCTTTTTTGTCGCCATTGTTGCTGTATTTTTCATCAACCGATGGGCCAATATTCGCCAAGAAAAAACAGGGGAGATTTTCCCTGTCATCTGGCTTGGTCTTGCCCTTTTTATCCTTGTTCCTATCATCGCATTTTTCATTGGCGGGGCGGATTTTGGGTTTAGTTATCCTGAACTTCGCGGCTTTAACTTCTCAGGCGGAAAATCCATTTCACCCGAATTTTTAGCCCTAACCTTTGCCCTCACCATTTACACGGCCACCTTCATCGCTGAAGCCGTACGTTCAGGCATTGAAGCGGTGGGAAAAGGACAGCGAGAGGCGGCAGATTCGTTAAGTTTGAGCCCTTATCAAACCCTCAAACTTGTTATCTTACCCCAAGCGATTCGCATCTCTATTCCTCCTATCATCAATCAATACCTTAACCTGATTAAAAACTCTTCACTAGCTGCAGCTATTGGGTATCCTGAGATTGTGACGGTTTTTGCCGGAACATCGCTCAACCAAGTAGGACAAGCCATCGAAATCATTGCCATTACGATGCTCGTGTATCTCACCATCAGTTTGCTAGTTTCAGCAATTTTAAACTGGTTTAATCACAAAATGAAAATCAAGGAGCGTTAAGATGGCTGTATATGACATCAAACCAATCAAGCCCGCTCCTGTTTATTCTAAAGGCGCGTGGCGCTGGGCGCATGAGAATCTTTTCTCTTCCCCTCTAAACATTATTTTAACCCTTTTGGGCGTAGGACTTTTATACATCATCATCCCACCTTTTCTTCAGTGGGCATACTTTGATGCGACTTTTGTTGGAAGTACACGTGAAGACTGTGCGGCAAATGGCGGTGCTTGTTGGGTGTTCATTAACTACAAACTCGACATGTTTATGTATGGGTTCTACCCCGAAGGTGAACGGTGGCGGCTTAATCTTGGGCTTGGACTTTTCATTCTTTTGCTTTTTGCCTTGCGCTACCTTAAAGGCACTTTGATAAAATTTGCCCTTTTTAACCTCTTTTTAGCCACGGCTGCTGTCTTGACCATCGGCGGAACATTGGGGCTTGAAATGGTCCCCACAGACAGATGGGGCGGACTTATGCTCACTGTTGTTGTCGCGGCCACTGGTATCATCGTTGCTTTTCCTATTGGGGTCTTTTTAGCCCTAGGACGCGCTTCGGATTTGCCTATTATTCGTAGTATTTGTGTGACGTACATTGAGTTTATTCGCGGGGTTCCTCTGATTACGATTTTGTTCATGTCTTCCATTATCCTTCCTTTGTTTTTTCCCGAAGGCATCACCTTTGATAAGCTCCTTCGCGCACTCATTGGGATTGCCATGTTTGAAGCAGCTTACATTGCTGAAAATATTCGCGGCGGCCTTCAAGCTATCCCTAAAGGGCAATACGAAGCAGCAGATGCTATTGGACTTTCTTATTGGCAAAAAATGGGCTTAGTTATCTTGCCCCAAGCCCTTAAAGTTGCTATCCCTAACTTAGTCGGCGTTTCTATTGCCCTCTTTCAAGACACCACATTGGTACTGATTATCGGGCTTTTCGACTTATTGGGAATGGTACGTCTGAGCGCTGCGGATTCTTATTGGTTAGGGTTTGAAACAGAAGGGTATGTGTTTGTAACGTTTATCTTCTGGTTCTTTTGTTATTCCATGTCTCGGTTTAGCCAGCGACTTGAAAAACGCTTTAATACAAATTTACGATAGGACAAATTATGGAAGAAAATAATATTATTGAAATTAACAATCTCAACAAATGGTACGGGGACTTTCACGTCCTAAAAGAGATTAATCTGAGTGTTAAAAAAGGTGAAATCATTGTCGTATGTGGGCCATCTGGCTCGGGAAAATCAACGCTTATCCGCTGTATTAATCGCCTCGAAGAGTTTCAAGAAGGAACCATTGTGGTGGACAATATTGAGCTCACCAACGATGTTAAAAAAATCAAAGCGATTCGCGAAGAAGTTGCCATGGTTTTCCAACACTTCAACCTCTTTCCGCACCTTTCTATTCTTGATAACCTCACCCTTTCTCCCATGTGGGTTAAAAAGATGTCACGCAAGGACGCAGAAGCACTGGCGATGAAGTACCTCACACGTGTCAACATTGCCGAGCAAGCCCACAAATACCCCAACCAACTCTCAGGCGGTCAACAACAACGGGTTGCTATTGCGCGCAGTTTGTGCAAAAACCCAAAAATCATGCTTTTTGATGAACCCACCTCCGCCCTTGACCCTGAAATGGTTGCAGAAGTGCTTGATGTTATGATTGAACTTGCTAGAGAAGGGCGCACTATGGTGTGTGTCACCCACGAAATGGGCTTTGCCAAAAAAGTAGCGGATCGTATCATCTTTATGGATGCAGGGCAGGTTGTTGAAGAAAACACCCCTGATAAATTCTTTAAAAACCCAGAATCTGACCGCCTTAAACTTTTCCTCGAACAAATTCTTTCCCATTAATTCACACGATACCCCTAATCATCAGGGGTATCACCTCCTTATATGTAAACTTTTTTTTTGTTCCGTCGATATGTCTTACAATAAATAGCTGGTAAAGCACCCAAGCAAAGGAGTTGCAGATGGAAATTTTTAGCGCTGTCAGTAAGCAGATGGATGCTGCCACCACAGTAAAACCTGCTTCGAACACCACTGTCGAAACAAGGCAGGTGGAACAAGCGGATGTTTCCCGCAAAATAGCCACAGACGCACAAACACAAAATGCGCAAGAGAGAAAAGAAATCGAACAGCAGTTAAACGAAACCGTACGTAGTCTAAACACACACATGGAATCACTTAACACCAATATTGCTTTTGGTTTTAATGACAAAATCGAAACGTTGTATGTGAGCGTTATGGAAAAAAGTAGTGGAAAAACCATTCGTAAAATCCCAACCGAGGAAGCTATGAAGCTTTCGGAGCATTTTAGAGAAATTATCGGACTTATTTTTGATAAAAAAGGATAGACCATGGCAACTGGCGCATTAAGTTCACTTGGTATTGGTAGCAGTGTATTAACCTATGAGATTATCGAACAACTCCGTGCAGTTGACGAAAGCGCAAAAGTAACACCTATTGACACCAAGCTAGAACAAAACCTTACACAACAAAAAGACTTAACGGCTATCACAGGCTACCTCAATTCACTCAAAAGTGCCGCCTCTGCTTTGTCAAGCGACTTGCTCTTTCAAGGTAGAAATGTCAGCACTTCAGGAACTTCCGCTAGCTTAACGGCGGAGGCGGGCGTGTTGACCCAAGAAATCACCGTCAACGTTACCCAACTTGCTGCAAAAGATATTTTTCAAACCGTGGGCAAGGCAAGCCAAACATCAACGTTTGCAAGCGGTAACGACACCCTTGGCATTTCTATTGATGGGAAAACCTATTCTATTGACGTTAAAGCAAGCATGACGCTTACTGAACTTGCCGATGCCATCAACAATGGCACCGATGGAAAAGTCGAGGCACGCATCATGAACGTGGGCGGTGAAAATCCCTACAGACTCATCATCCAATCGGCCAACACGGGTGAGAGTCAAAAAATTGAGTTTTCTGGCAATACTGTGCTAGACGATCTTGGACTCAACCATAATGACCTTGTTGGAGAAGATGATGCCCAAACAAGCCGACTCTCTAGCGCGAGCAATGCAAAATTTACCTACAATGGCATTTTTGTACAACGTGAAACCAATACTATCGATGATATTACCGTTGGGTTAACACTAAAACTAACAGAAACCGGAAGAACAACCTTTAACGTTACCCAAGACACCGATGCGTTGATTGAAGAGATGAACAATTTTGTAACTGCTTACAACGATTTGGTCAACAACCTTGCTGTCGCTACGGATTATGATAGTGAAACGGGAGAGTCGGGTTCTTTACAGGGAAATTCCCAAATCAATGCTATCAAAACTGTTCTTAACCGTTTACTAACAAGCATGGACTCTGAGGGGCGTTCTTTAGACCAATACGGCCTCGCCCTCAACGAAGGCGGGCTTCTTGAACTAACAGAATCCACGCTCAAAGAAAAGCTTACTAACAATGCCTTGGATGTCGAATCTTTTTTCAAGGGCATGAGTACGCCAAATACCACACTTTACACCCCTAAAAATACCGTAAGTGCGGGCGCACTTGACTTAAAATATGGCGATTTAACCATCAATGGCACCGCAATTATTTTTACCACACCTGAAGGTTCAAGTGCGGAGGACAATGCGTTGGCGTTGCGTGATGCTATCAACAAAGCCCTTGTTGCTGAGGGTATTACGGCCTCTTTGGATTCTTCTGGAACCAAAGTAACCCTAAGCCAAAAAGAGGGATGGGATATTTCCGTCAAAGGGAGCTCAACAGGGCTTAATGCCGTAGGCTACACAGCGCGCACTGTCACTGGTAGTTTTGAGAGCAATGAGGGCATTTTTAGCCAACTCAACCAATCCATCGAAAACATGGTCTCTAGCAACGGTGGTTCCATTACTCTCCTAAGCGAGCAGTTTACAAACGCGCAAACGCGCCTTACCAAAGAAAGAACGCGTGCTATTGAACAGCTAGACAGCAAGTACGCGACCATGGTGGCACAGTTTGCTGCTTATGATGTCATGATTGCTAATCTTAATAACCAATTTTCCACACTTCAATCTATGATTGATGCACAACTTAACAGCAATTAACAAGGGGTTTAAATGAAAAGTAATCTAGCCTACGCGGCTTATTCGCGCAACAATGTTGCCATTGAGTCATCCGAAAAGCTCATTGAAATGCTTTATGAAGGGATTTTGCGATTCGCGGCACAGGCAAGAAAAGCTATCGAAAATGAAGATATCGAGAAAAAAACCTACTGGATTAACCGGTGTTCAGCTATTTTTGCAGAATTGTTAAATTCTCTTAATTATTCAGGAGGGGACGTGGCGCATTATTTGAGTGGCTTGTATGTTCGCCAACTTCAACTCTTAGCACTTGCCAATATCGAAAGTAAAACAGCCCATTTGGACGAGGTGATTAACGTAACCAAAAGCCTCTTAGAAGCTTGGAAAGAGAGCACGCGCATCTATGAATAACTGGCTCAAAGCCTTCAAGCTTGCTATCATCACCGAAGATTTACTCCAGTGTGAAACGCTAGTCGCTACCTTTCACACCACCACCTTTACATGTAAAGAAGAGCTCGAAGAAGCAGCAGCACTCACAAAAGAGGCTATCGCGCTTTTAGAAACGCGAAAGGGGAAGCTTGACAATGAACTTGTCAAGCTTAAGCGTACAAAAAAATACCTCGCAAGCCACGCTAGCTAAAACTTCGCTTTAGTGCTGCCTCATCGGCTTTTGTCATGAGCGATACCACCACGGCAACCACGGCGGAGATGGGCAGTGCCACCACAAGGGCATCCACAAAAATAATCTTTCCACTCAGCAACGAATCCACCCCAAACAATGCCTTAGCAATCCCAAGGTGTTTGGCTTCGTTAAAATGCACAAACACCAACCAAAAACTCGACACCACAAGACCAAAGAGCATGGAAGCAATAGCCCCCTCTTTTGTCATGCGCTTCCAAAACAGTCCGCCAATATACGTGGGTAAAAAGATACTTGCACACAAGGCAAAGAAGATGGCCGTACTTCGCGCAATGATAGCGGGCTGGTCTTCAAAGAGGTACGAAAGCACCACCGCAAAGACAATCATCACCACCACGCCCGTACGGGTAATAAGCATGGAACTTTTGCCTTCTTTTTTAAACAACTGCTCATACACATCCCGACCCACTGCCGTTCCCATGGTGTGAAACTGGGAAGACAGCGTACTCATGGCTGCTGAAATGAGTGCGAACAAGAAGATAAAGGCAAACCATTTGGGCATAGCAGTGTTGATAAAATAAGGAATGACTTGATTCACCCCACCCGCGCTTTGCAAGGCATTTTTACCTTCGTTAAATTCATAAAACCACGCATTGCTAAGGGCTCCGATGATGAAGATAATCCCCGTCATGGCAAAGATAAACACCCCACCAATAAGCACCGCGCGGTTAAGTTCTTGCTTGCTACGTACCGTCATAAAGCGCACCACAAGCTGGGGTTGCGCCAACACGCCAATGCCCACGCCTAGAGTGATGGAGGTAATCACAAAAAGCCAGCCTTGGGAGAGAAAATCGGGCATACTCGCCCACCCCTTAAACCCCCACAACATGGAAAGTTTCATCATAAAATCCGCACTGCCAGGCTTTAGCTCTTTCATGCTTACGTCTGCCAAAGGAGCTACCGTTGCCTCCCATACGACGCCAAGCTTTTCGTATGCTTCGCTCAAGCCGCCCAAAGAATCTAGCGTAAAAATAGCTAAAAGCACCATGGCCACAAACATAATCACCCCTTGGAGCGCGTCAGTAAACATGACACCCTTAAGCCCTCCTGCGATGACATAACCTGTGATAATGATGGAAAATACAAGTAAGGAAAGGTGGTAATCGGCTTGAAAATAGGCTGCGATAAAATGCGTCCCACCGATGAGCACCGCCGAGGCATACAAGGGCATAAAGAGCAAAATCAGCACACCCCCAAAGACTTGGATAAACTTCGAGTCAAAGCGTTTTCCCAGCAACTCAGGAAAGGTGTGCGCACCCAAGCGAATGCCCATCTTGCGCGTAGGATTGCCCAAAAAGACAAAGGCAATGAAAATCCCCACGAAGATGTTAAAAAAGGTCAACCAAAGGAGCGAACTCCCCAGCCACGCCGCTACACCGCCAAAGCCTACGATGGCCGCGGTGGAGATAAACGTCGCCCCGTAACTTAACGCCATCACAAAAGGATGGGTGTCGCGCCCTGCTAGGAGATAATCGGTCGTATTTTTCGTTTTTTTAAAGCCTAAAAAGCCCAAATACCCCACGATGGCCAAATAGGCGATGATGACCACATTTTCAATCATACCCATTTACAAATCCCCCTCAATGGCATCTTCTTCGCTTGCCCAGCTTTGCAATGCCACATCCACCGCCGTGTCATCGTCCTTATTCCATCGCCACGCCCCATAGCCAACACACAACAGTGTACTAAACACCGTCAGCCAAAACGCCGCGCCCACGCCAAAGTCAAAAACGCCCATGCGCACCCTTTTTGTCAAATTTTGGTCTATTCTGGCCGATTTTTCTTGAAGTAATCTTTAACCCCTCTTTTTTCCCTTCTTTTTTTAAACTAAACGGGTAAAAAAATCCCATTTTAAGGAATTTCATCTTTTTGGAGGCTTTCTTAAAAGAAATGTAAATTTGTAACTTATTATTACATGTAAAGAAAAATCCTTAAAAAATAAGCACTTTGTAAAGTTAGTTTGACTAACCTTGAAAACACGATTTTACAGCACTGCCTTATCAAGATCTATGAGCGGATTTTTGAGGCCATAAAACGCTCAGGACGAGCGTTGGCCGAAAACCCTCGGAGGTTTGCCAAGGATGGCAAACCGAGAATGAGCGAACAGGTCTTGATAAGGCAGTGCCAATTTACCACGAGGCAATCATCTATGAAACAGATATTAATGGGCAACGACGCTATCGCGCTTGGACTCATCCATGCGGGCGTTGATATGGTTTCAGGCTATCCGGGCACCCCTTCAAGCGAGATTTTGGCCAACTTCCAAAAGTATAAACAGCACTTTAAGCTTGATGCGTACGCCCAGTGGGCAACCAACGAAAAAGTGGGGTTTGAGGTGGCCTACGCAGGGGCGATTGCAGGTAAACGCACCTGTGCCACCATGAAACAAGTGGGGCTTAATGTCGCTAGCGACGCGCTCATGAGTGCCTCGTACATTGGTCTTAAAGGTGCCATGCTTCTTATTAGTGCCGATGATCCGGGCTTTTACTCCTCCCAAACCGAGCAAGATAGCCGCAGTTTTGCCAAATTTGCGCGCATTCCCGTCCTTGACCCTGCCACACCCCAAGAGGCTTATGATATGGTCAAACTTGGCACAAAGATTTCACACCTGTTTGAAACCGTGGTGATGCTCCGCCCCGTGATGCGCGTGTGCCATGCTAGAGAGATTTGTGAAGTAGATGAAGGGCAAAGTGTCGCGCCCTTAGAGGGAAATTTTGAGCGTAATATTCCCCGTTGGGCGGCTGTGCCTCCTGCGGGACGCTTTCGCCAAGGCCTTGAACAACTTGAACGCCTTGAACACATCAAAGCATGGAACTGGAAAGAGCTTATCGCTCCCAAAGTGGCTGCCCTTAAGGGTGAAAAATTCCTCTTTCTTACCAGTGGCACAGGAGATGGCTATGTGCGTGAAACCCTAGCGGAGCAACATATCAAAGCCGACGTTTTGAAGCTTGACATGCCCTACCCCCTCCCTAAAACTGAGCTTGAAAGCCTTTTTAACGCGTACACCAAAGTGGTGGTTTTTGAAGAGAGTTACCCCTGTATCGAGGAGCAACTCAGCTCCCCAAAACTCTACGGCAAACTCACCAAACACGTCCATGAAATCGATGAATTCTCCAAAGCCAAAGTGATGCAAGCTTTAGCAAAGGTGGGCATTGTCAAAAAAACAAACCCCTACCAAAGCCCAAAGTTTACCGGTGAACTCCCCCGTCGTGCGCCCAACATGTGCCCAGGGTGCCCGCACCGCGACGTGCATTATGCCATCACCGATGTCTTTAAAAAAGAACACGCTATCTACCCCTCCGACATTGGCTGTTACACCCTCGGTCTTAACCAAGGTGCCATTGACTCTATTTTGTGCATGGGGGGCAGTGTTTCCATGGCGAGCGGATTTGCACTGGCCGACCCTAAAAAAACCGTAGTAGCGACCATTGGAGACAGCACCTTTACCCACTCGGGCGTCGCGCCACTCATTAACGCCGTGTACCAAAACCACCGGTTTGTGCTTGTCATTTTAGACAACTCCACCACCGCCATGACAGGACGCCAAACCACGCCAGAGCGCAGCAATCCTGCCCACGTGGACATCAAGCGCATCGTGGAAGGGTGTGGTGTAGCGTGCCATGAGTATGTTTACGAAGCAGAACTTTCCAAGACCATCAACTTTGTCCGCTCACTTAAAGATGCGTATGAAAAAGCCACAGGCCCAGTGGTGGCGGTTGTGCGTGAATTTTGTGTGCTAGATAAAGAGAAGGTTGAGGGGCAACTTGGCCGTGCTTTTGTAGAAGTTGACCCCGACCTTTGCGTAGAATGTGACTGGTGTATCACGGCCTTTAAATGCCCGCCCATGCACTATGATGAAAACGGGAAAATGGCCATTGACCCTTTCTTGTGTGCGGGTTGTTCGTCGTGCTTGGATGCCATTTGCCCTGTGGATGCATTTGTTGAAAAAGAGGAGGTGTAAGGTGAAATATCAGATTGTGATTGCGGGTGTGGGCGGACAAGGCGCGGTGTTTTTGGTTAAGGTGCTCAGCATCGCCGCTTCACTAGTGGGTCAAAAATGCCTTGGCACGGAAAACCACGGCATGAGCCAACGGGGTGGTTCCGTGTCATGCTACGTCAAGCTTGGGGATTTTTACGCTCCGGCTATTGATGAAGGCCAAGCAGATTTGCTCATCGCTCTTGAAGGTACCGAAGCCTTGCGCAACCTCCACTACCTCAAACCCAAATCAGGCACGGTTGCCGTCAATGCCACCGCAGATTTTCCTGCCGTAGCATACGAAGTGTATCACACCGATGCCTTTTCAAAAGCCCGAAACAAAGCCTTTCCTATTGATGCACTCAATGTGTACATGCTAGGATTCACCCTCGCCAAAGACCCTAATTTTCCCTTTACATGTAAGGAAATCGAACAGGCTATCACGAAGATGAATGCCAAGTTAGCAGAAAAAAACATCGCTGTCTTGCACCAAGCCATTAACGACGCCAAGGAGAGCGCATGATTTGGTCCAAAGAAGAAACCTTGCCTCGCGAAGCCTTGCACGCGTTACAGTTTGAACGTCTCCAAGAAACCCTCATGCGGGTCTATCACAATGTCCCTTTTTACCGCGAAGCCTTTGAAGACACGGGCGTAGTACCTAAAGACATCCGCTCTATGGCGGACATCTCCAAGTTGCCTTTTACTAAAAAACAAGACCTTAGAGACAACTATCCCTTTGGGATGTTTGCGGTCAAACAAGACGCGGTGGTGCGCATCCACAGCTCTAGCGGCACCACAGGCAAACCCACTGTCGTAGGCTACACGCGCTCAGACATGAACGTGTGGAATGAAGTGATGGCGCGGGTCTTTACCATGTGTGGCGTCAACTCCGAAGACACGGTACACAACGCCTACGGGTACGGCCTTTTTACAGGCGGTCTTGGCGTGCACAACGGCGCAGAAACCGTGGGGGCCACTGTCGTGCCAAGTTCTGGGGGCTTTACGTCGCGCCAACTCTTACTCATGAAAGATTTTGGTGCCACCGTACTCACTTCCACCCCTTCTTTTGCCCTGCATATGGCCGAAGCTGCCAAAGAAGAAGGGTATGATTTGCACAAGGATTTTCAACTCAAATGCGGCATCTTTGGAGCCGAACCCACCAGTGAAGGCTTAAAAAAAGAGGTGGCGCAGGTGTGGGGCATCGACTACCACGAAATCTACGGCCTTTCTGAAATCATCGGCCCAGGCGTCTCTAATAGCTGCAAAGAGTCTCCTTTGTTGCACATTTTTGAAGACCATTTTTACCCTGAAATCATCGACCCAAAAACAGGCGAAGTGTTACCGTACGGCGAAAAAGGGGAACTTGTCATCACCTCCCTCACCAAACAAGCCTTGCCTATCATCCGCTACCGCACGGGCGACATCACGGCCCTTGACCCGACCCCTTGCCGCTGCGGACGCACCCATGTGCGCATGCACAGCGTGATGGGGCGCGTGGATGACATGCTCATCGTCAATGGCGTCAACGTCTTCCCTTCGCAAGTCGAACACGTGCTCTCTTGCATCGATGAAATCAGCCTAAACTATCAAATCATTGCCGATAAAAAAGGGTACCTTGATGTGCTTGAAGTGATGGTTGAAGTCACCGAAGCCATGCCCATGGACAGCCTAGGAGCCCTAGAAAAACTCCAAAAGCACATCCAACACGCCCTACTCTCCAACCTCTACATCAACGCCAAAGTCAAGCTTGTGGAACCGCGTAGCATTGAGCGTAGCATGGGCAAAGCCGTGCGCGTCATCGACAAAAGGAGCCTGTAATGTCTTATGCCATCAAACAACTCTCCGTTTTTTTAGAAAACAAACCAGGCGAACTTGGGTTTTTAACCAAAACACTCAGCCAAGGCGGTGTCTCCATCAAGTCCATTTTACTGGCAGATTCTTCAGACTTTGGGCTGGCTAGAACCATCGTAGACAACCCTGAAAAAGCCAAAGTTGTCCTAGAAAACCACGGCTTAAGCGTGCGTCTCACCGATGTGTTTGGCGTGCGGATTGATGATGTGGTGGGAAGTTTTGACCGTGTTGTTTCGCTGCTTAGTGCCAAAGAGATAAACATCTTGTATTGCTATAGTTTTTACGAGTCTAGCAGTGGGATTTTCATCTTTAGCGTTCCAAAAGAGCAATTTGACGAGGCCGTTTTAGCGCTCATCGCCCATGGTGTGGAAATCATCCAAGCCCAACACTTCTACATGTAAGGGGAAAGAATGACCCCCAGTAAAGACGAAACCCTTGAGCGTGCTTCCTTAGAAGCCCTACAACTCTCTCGCCTTAAAGAGACCCTTGAGCGCGTGTACACCCGCGTGCCTTTTTATAAAAATGCTTTTGACAACGCAGGCGTTCACCCAAACGACATCACCACACTTGGTGACCTTGAACGCTTGCCTTTTACCAAAAAACAAGACTTGCGGGACAACTACCCTTTTGGGCTCTTTGCCGTGCCGATGGACCAGATTGTGCGTATTCACAGCTCCAGTGGCACCACGGGCAAACCCACCGTTGTGGGCTACACCGAGCATGACATGGATGTGTGGGCCGAAGTGGTCGGGCGCATCTTTACCATGGGCGGACTAACCTGTTGTGACATCTTACAAAACTCCACAGGCTACGGCCTTTTCACGGGTGGACTTGGGTTTCACACCGCCGCAGAACGCATGAAAATCGCCGTGGTGCCTAGCTCTACGGGTTTCACGTCGCGCCAGTTGCTTTTGCTCAAAGACTTCGGCGCCACCGCCATCACCGGCACACCCTCTTTTGCCTTACACATGGCCGAACTTGCCAAAGCGGAAGGGTATGATTTGCACAAAGATTTTCGCCTAAAAGTGGGCTTTTTTGGCGCGGAACCTGCAAGCGTTGGGCTCAAAGAAGAGATTGCCACCACGTGGGGCATCGATTACCACGAAGTGTACGGCCTTTCTGAAATCATCGGCCCAGGGGTGGCGGGAAGCTGTAAACATAGCGCTTTATTGCACCTTCATGAAGACCATTTTTACCCTGAAATCATCGACCCCCTTACATGTAAGCCCGTGCCTGAGGGCGAACGCGGTGAGCTTGTCATCACCACCCTTACCAAACACGGCTTGCCCATCATCCGCTACCGCACGGGTGACATCACGAGCCTCACCCGCGAACCTTGTGCGTGTGGCAGAACCTTGGCGCGGATTGAGAGCATCGCGGGGCGTAGTGATGACATGCTTGTCATCAACGGGGTCAATGTCTTCCCTTCTCAAATCGAACACGTGCTCTCTTGTGTGCAAGGGGTGACCCTCAACTACCAAATCATCGCCAAGAAAAAAGGGCACCTTGATAAACTCGAAGTGGATGTAGAGCTTGACGAAGGGCTCATGCGAGACGACGTGGCCGCACTCGAACGGCTCAAAAAAGAGTGTGAACGCACCTTGCTCAACCACCTCTACATCAACGTTGCCATCCGCCTCGTCGCGCCCAAGTCCATCGTGCGTAGCGAAGGTAAAGCCGTGCGCGTCATCGACCAAAGGAGCTAAGATGGAGTCGTACAAACTCGAACAACTCACTGTTTTTGTAGAAAACCGCTCAGGAGAGCTTTTGGCTATCACCTCACTTTTGGAGGATGAGGGCATCTCACTCACCTCCATCACACTGGCTGATAGCACTGAGTTTGGCCTCTTGCGCTTGCTCACTCCTGAAGTGGCGCGTGCCAAAGAAGTCTTGCTAGAGCAGGGTTTCATGGCCCAATCTTCCTACGTTTTGGGGGTAAAAATCAACAACCACATTGGCAGCTTCAACCGCATTGTGCGCATCCTCGCTTCTGTTAACGTGGACATCCGCTACACTTACACGATCAACGAAAAAGAGTTTGGGATTTTTATCTTTAAAATTGATGAGGATGTGTTTCAAGCAGCAATGGTGGCGCTGTTGAGCGAAGATGTGGAATTGTTGAAGCCTGAGGATTTGTGAGAGAGGGTTTACATGTAAGGGTTCTTTACATGTAAACCCCATTTGGGAAAGCGTAGTGTGTTGCCGATGATTATTGTGTGCGCACCTTGGAATTTAAACTTTGTAACTTTTCAGCTAACCACATTTTGATAACCGCTTGACGACTTACCCCGATGTGCCTTGCTTCCTTGTCCAAGGAGGTTACCATCCAGGCAGGAAAATCAATATTTACCCTTTTTGATTCCTCGTTTATCATTTTAATGTTTGAGGTATCAAAATACTCCAAAATATCCTCTTGTCCCTCGTCAAAAATTTTATCAAGCTCTGATGCTTTCATACAGTTTTACCTCCTTTTCTCTCGATCTTCTCACTGAGATAATTCTAACCTTATCTTCCCGATAGGTAAAAATCGCCGTAAAATGCTTAGATTGAATACGGCCTAGCGCCAAATATCTTTCTTCGCCTTCACTGTGTGTAGAGGGAATCTCAAAAGAATAAGGATCTTCCCACAACGCTTGTGCTTCGATAAAGTCAATACCATGTTTTGACTTATTGATGGTACTTTTTTGCTTATCAAATTCGAATTTCATGCCAAAATTATACCATATTTGTATCTAATGAATTTCTAGAACGCAGATGCATGCGAAGCGCTTTTATGCCCTCCTTACATGTAACCGCCTCGTAATCCCTTAGCGCTACACTTTCTCCATTATTTTATCCTCGGGAGAACGAACAATGAAACGACTTGCAACCCTTTTTGTGGCGCTTTTGCTTGGCCTTAGTGCCGCGCATGCGGAGTTTAAGCTAGACCCACGCTACAGCGACAATGACGGTGACTTGATTGCCGACATCCCTACTGACCCCAAAAGTTGGCTAGACCCTAGCACGCTTGTGTTTGCCTATACACCTGTTGAAGACCCTGCGGTGTACGCAGATGTGTGGTCTGAATTTTTAACCCACATGGAAAAAGTTACGGGCAAAAAAGTGCAGTTTTTTCCCGTCCAATCCAACGCCGCGCAAATCGAAGCGATGCGCTCAGGCCGTTTACATGTAGCGGGTTTTAACACGGGTTCTAACCCTATCGCCGTGGCGTGTGCTGGCTTTCGTCCTTTTACGATGATGGCAGCCAAAGACGGTTCTTTTGGTTACGAGATGGAAATCATCACCTTCCCAGGTTCAGGCATCACCAAACCTGAAGACATTAAAGGTAAAAAACTTGCCTTCACTTCACAAACCTCAAACTCCGGTTTCAAAGCCCCTTCTGCTCTCTTGGAAGCGGAATATGGACTCAAAGCCGAGCGCGACTATGAGCCTGTTTTTTCTGGTAAGCACGACAACTCCGTCCTAGGTGTTGCCAATAAAGACTACCCCGCTGCCGCCATTGCTAACTCTGTCATGAAGCGCATGATGGACCGTGGCGTTGTTAAACCTGAGCAAATTCAGACCATCTACAAATCAGGCACGTTCCCCACTACAGGCTATGGCGTAGCGTACAACCTCAAGCCTGAGCTTCAAGAAAAAATCAAAGAAGCCTTTTTTAGCTTCAAATGGGAAGGCACCAAGCTTCAAAACGAGTTCAAGGCTGAAGGACAATTCTTACCCATTACCTTCAAGGGCCATTGGGCAGTTATTCGTCAAATCGATGCGGCTATGGGCGTCTCCTATACGTGCAAATAAGGCGCTCTCTTGCTACGCATTGAAGGACTCACCAAGCAGTACAAACACTCGCCCCTCGTACTTAAAGGGGTGAGTTTTGAGGTTCCAAAAGGGCAAATCGTCGGACTCATCGGCCCAAGCGGTGCGGGTAAATCCACGCTCATTCGCTGCATCAACCGCCTCATCGACCCCACAAGCGGAGAGATTTGGCTAGATAACACCCTTCTAAGCGCCCTCTCCAGCGGCAAAATGCGCGAACAACGCCGACACATCGGGATGATTTTTCAAGAATACGCTCTTGTAGAACGCCTTAGCGTCATGGAAAACGTCCTCTCCGGAAGACTGGGCTACCTGCCCTTTTGGCGTACGTTTTTGCGCCGTTTTCCCGCAAAAGACATCCAAATGGCCTTTGGTTTGCTTGAACGCGTCGGACTCATGGACCACGCCAACAAACGCGCCGATGAACTCTCAGGCGGCCAACGCCAACGGGTCGGCATCGCAAGAGCGCTCATGCAACAGCCTGACCTTTTGCTCGTGGATGAACCCACGGCAAGCCTTGACCCCAAAACCTCACGCCAAATCATGCGCCTCATCCAAGAAATCTGCTTTGAGCGTGGCTTGCCTGCCATTATCAACATCCACGACGTGCCCCTTGCCATGCAATTTACCCACCGTATCATCGGCTTGCACGGAGGAAGCGTAGTGTTTGATGGTAGCCCAGAACGCCTAGACGAAGAAGCCCTCACCGCCATCTATGGGGATGAAAACTGGGACACCCTCACTGCCCAAGAAACTGAAGTTTCACAAGAGGTGGCCTAGTGCGCTACCCGACCACGTGGAAACGGCCCCATTACATCATCCCCAGTGCCTCATGGCGCATCGCCCTTTACGTAGCCGCGTTAGCATACCTGATTGTAGGCATCGGAAGCGTTGAAGTCAATTGGCTGCGGGCGTACGAAGGACTAGAGCGGGGTGCGCGCTTTGTGCAAGGATTCTTGCAGCCTGATTTTACCTCCCGTTTTGGAGACATCAAGATTGGCATCATCGAAAGCCTCACCATGACGGTCACGTCTACTGTTGCAGGTATTTTGCTTTCCATCCCCTTTGGGATGGGCGCGGCACGCAATATTTCCCCCAAACCTATCTACTATTTTTGCCGCAGTTTCATCGCTTTTTCCCGCTCCATGCAAGAAATCATCGTGGCCATCTTTCTTGTGGCGCTCTTTGGTTTTGGAGCGTTTGCGGGGTTTTTAACCCTCACCTATGCGACCATCGGCTTTTTAGGAAAACTCTTGGCCGAGGAAATCGAGGAAATCGACCCGCGCCAGCTCGAAGCCATCAGTGCCACAGGCGGGTCATGGTTTCAGCGGTTTCATTACGCCATTTGGCCCCAAGTCATGCCACGCCTTGTGGGACTTTCGTTTTATCGGTTTGACATCAACTTTCGCGAATCTGCCGTCATTGGCATCGTGGGTGCTGGGGGTATTGGAGCGACCCTTAACACTGCCATCGACCGCTACGAATACGACTCCGCGGGCGCAGTGCTCATCGTCATCATTCTCATCGTCATGGCCTGCGAATACGCTTCAGGATGGATACGCAAATGGGTCAGTTAGAAGAAGAAAAGCTCTGGCAACGCCGCATGAGCAAAAAAGCGTGGATTATCTGGGGCGGTTGGTTTGCTGTGGTCGCGCTGAGTGTGTTTTGCTGGAACCTCATGACCGAAAATACCCTCTGGGTTTTTGTTTATGACGCGCCCGAACAAGCCGCGGACTTGCTCTCGCGCATGTTTCCACCACGCTGGGGCTACATCCACTCCCTTTATGGCGCGCTGTGGGACACGCTCAACATCGCGACCCTTGGGACATTGCTTGGCATCATCATCGCCTTTCCTGTAGCCTTTTTTGCCGCGCGCAACACTACCCCTTCGGTGCGTTTTGTGCGGCCTATTGCGCTGTTTATCATCGTAGCGTCGCGCTCCATTAACTCGCTCATTTGGGCGTTGTTGCTTGTGGCTATTTTAGGGCCGGGAATACTAGCGGGCATCTTAGCCATCGCGTTGCGTTCCATTGGTTTTGTCTCGAAGCTTTTGTACGAAGGGATTGAAGAGATTAATCCCGTGAGCGTAGAAGCGGTATCGGCCACAGGCGCGTCGCGCATGCAGGTGATTGATTATGCTATCATTCCGCAGGTTTTGCCTTCTTTTTTGGGGATTTCGCTCTTTCGTTGGGACATCAACATCCGCGAATCCACCATCTTAGGCTTGGTGGGTGCTGGGGGGATTGGCTTACAATTGCAACACTCCATGAATACCCTTGCGTGGCCACAAGTGAGCCTCATTGTGGTCGTGATTTTAGGCACGGTTATCGTCTCTGAGGCGATTTCTGCAAAGGTTAGAAAGATGATTATTTGATGGATTCACGCGCTGTTTTTTCACTGTACGAGGGGGTGCGTGGGCATCTCCCTGAGGCTTGTGCTTTAAAAACTCCCTTACATGTAAAGGATATTGACACCCTTTTAGACCAAGCGGGGTGCTTTTTTTTAGATGCATTTGGCGTGCTCAATGTGGGCACAAAGGCTATTCCAGGGGCGCAACAGTTACTCAAACGCCTTCGAGAGCGCGGGCTTCCTTTTTTGATGCTCACCAACTCCGCCACCCTCCCCAAGTCTTACCTGTGCGACAAGCTTGAAGCCATGGGTTTGGCTTTTGAACCCCACGACATCGTCTCAAGCCGCGAAGTCCTGTGGTCGCTTTTGCCCTTTTCCTCCACCCATTGGGGCATCATCGGCGAACGCCACGAGATGGAAGTGCCCTTGCGCGTCAGTTTTCAAGAAGACGAAGGGTTTTGGGAGAGCGAGGGGTTTTTGTTTTTAAGCACCGGATGTTGGGATGAAACCTTGCACGCCAAGTGGTGTGAGGCGTTGCGCCAAAGACCGCGCACCGTTTGGGTCGCCAACCCCGACCTCACCGCACCCACAGAAGATGGTGCTTTTCCCAAACAACCGGGCTTTTACACCCTTCTTGAGCCCGCTTCCTTGTTTAGCGATTTACACGCTGTGGGCAAACCTTTTAACAACGTTTTTGCCTACGCGTTGCACCTTGCCAAAAAACGCTGGGGCATCAACGCGTCTGAGGTGATGATGGTAGGCGACACCCTCCACACCGATGTTTTGGGCGCTAATGCTATGGGAATGAAAAGCGCACTCATCGAAGGGTACGGGTTTTTTAAAGGCCTAGAGACCTTGCCCTTTATGCACCAAAGCGGCATCTTTCCCGACGTGCGTCTTAGCACTTACATGTAAAGCCACGCTGGCGCATTGTGCATCAACGTGGTGTTTGGTTTCAAACTCACTCATATACGTGCGGTATTTTAGCGGTACAAAGGCCCGTTGGAGTTTGGGATTGGTGCGGTTTTGGATGGAAACGTGGTTAAAGAAGGTTTGCCATAACCCTTTACATGTAAGCTCGTTTTCACTCACCTTTGGCGCCTCCACGTGGGCAACTGCGTATACCTCTTTGTGTTCGCTCACAAAAGCAAGTCCGCGTTTTACGTCGTGCAAAATGAATTTTTGTGCCCCAAGGCGCTCCACAAAGTGCCACCCCAAAGGGGCGATGAGATTATAATCTGTTTGGATTTTGGCATACATCACCCCCTCCTCCACCTCCTCAAAACGCACAAACCCTTTCATGCAGTGCAATGCACGGCTGTACGCTTTGGCCCATTTTTGCACCTTGTACACGGGCTCAAGGGTGGGGTCATCAAGGTGTTTTGGATTTTTAAAGCCCAGTTTAATGGTCTCTAAAAGAGGAAGTTCAAAGGCAAGTGTATCGCACAGCAAGACCTGCTGAATTTCCCTTACATGTAAAGGCGAAAAAGTGCGTTTTATCCCCTCCATCACGCGCCTTGCGCGCGCTTGGTCGCTTCTAACTTCATGCACTTCTAAAAGGCTCTGGGGATGGGCCCTAAGGATGTGCGTGGGGGAAAGTTTGTGGGCATACACCTCAAACACAAGGCTCAAAAACCCCTCCGCCGTACCCTCATACACCACGGTCACACTTCGCCTCCCATCACGCCTTGGTACCAGTCAAATAAACTAGGTTGTAAGCGTTTTTTTGGCCCCAAAAGAGCGCGCCGAAGGTGGTCTTCGCGCAAAGGCACCTCCTTTTGGTACGCCCCTTTACATGTAATGAAATAATTGGCCCGTTTAAGAGAAATACCAAGACGCGAAAGCGTGGCGTGATCAAGAGCTCTAAACCTTCTAGCGTGCAAGATTTTCAAAGCGCCCCGCACCCCAATGCCCGGAATGCGCACCAAAACCTCTTTAGGCGCGGTGTTGATTTCCACCGGAAAATGTTCCAAATGGCGCAAGGCCCAAAAGGTTTTAGGGTCAAGTTCGGTATCTAGTTTTGGGGTCGCTTCGTCTAGCAGTTCTTCGGCGCTAAACCCATAAAAGCGCAACAACCAGTCCGCTTGGTAGAGCCGATGCTCCCGCAACAATGGCGGCGCGGTAAGGGTGGAAGGGAGTAAAACATTGTCATTGATGGGAATGTACGCGCTGTAATAGACCCGTTTTAATAACGCTTTTTCGTACAACGCACTGCTTAAACGCAAGATGTCAAAATCACTCTCGGGCGTGGCGCCAATGATGAGTTGGGTGCTCATGGGAATGGGCACTGCACTTTTTTGTAAGCTGATGTCTCGCGCCGCGCGCAGGGGTTGCATCACTTTTTCTTTGGTTTTATTGGGGGCAAGAAGAGCAAGGGAGCGGTTGCTAGGCAGTTCGATATTAGAACTCACCCGACTGGCCAGTGCGACGACTTTTTCGATGAGTTCGGTGTCACATCCTGGGATGAGTTTGACGTGAATGTAGCCCCCAAAACCGTACTCAAAACGCAAAATCTCCAAGGTTTGGAGTAATAAGCCCATGGTGTGGTTTTCACTTTTAATGATGCCTGAACTTAAAAACAGCCCTTCGATGTAGTTGCGCTTGTAAAAGTCGATGGTAAGGTTTGCTAGTTCACGGGGTGTAAAGGCCGCGCGCGGGATGGCGTTGCTCGCGCGGTTGATGCAATACGCACACTCATAAATACACACGTTGGTCATCAACACTTTCAAGAGGGAAATACACCGCCCATCAGCACTAAAACTGTGGCAAATCCCGCTTGCATGGGACTTGCCAAGACTCGCGCCTTTTTGGTCGCTCCCGCTGGAACTGCAACTGACATCGTATTTGGCGCTGTCACTTAAAATCGCCATTTTTTCAAAAAGAGTTTTTGCCATGGCGAGAGTGTACCCAAGAACAAACGCAAGGGGAAATTTGATTTCAAAATGAAAGGTTCTATGGCAGGACGTAAGCCGGGTTCTGTCGTGGGTGACTATTTATCTACGCGTCATGTTGCCAAGACGCTCTAGCGAAGGGTTTTGTGAGTATGAAGCAAAAAACCATCCCTTCTTGCTGCAGGTTGGGTTTACAAAGCCATTTTAGTTACCTAAAACGCTGGTGGGCTCTTACCCCGCCGTTTCACCTTTTCCCTTACATGTAAGGGTAGTCTACTCTCTGTTGCACTGTCCCTCGGGTTACCCCGGCCATCCGTTAGATGGAACCTTACTTCATTGCAGCCCGGACTTTCCTCTTGGGGCGTGAGAACCCCAAGCAGCCACCTGCCCTACCATAGAAGCGGGATTATAGCACAGGTTGCTTTATGTCCCCAAAAATTTCAAAGGCGATGGGTACTAATGCAGCACCATGTAAACCGCAACACCGCAAAGCAAAAGGGCAAACAGGTATTTTTGCAGCACAAAGACAGTCTCGTTTGCAATAAATCTTCTCAAACTAGACCCAAACAAAGACCACAGTGTATTACCCACAAAGAAAAAAGACATGGCTAGTGTGCTAAGAACCAAAATCCCACCCAAGGTTTCACTCTGGTTTTTAAACTGCGTAAACATCAAAACAAGGGTCATGTAGACTTTGGGGTTGAGCAAACTTAGGACAACTCCATTGATAAAACCAAGGGGAATCTTTTTGTCTTTAAGTTGCATTTGTGAAATCTTATAGGCCAAGTACAAAAGATAGGCAACACCAATGGTTTTGATGACAAGAAAGCTTGAGGGGTAGAGGGAAAAAAGGTGCGCAAGGCCCAAGCCTGTAGCAAGAGACTGGAGCATAAACGCTACATTGAGGCCCAAAATCAACTTAAGGGATTGTTTAAATCCGTTAGTTGTTCCCACCGCCGCCAAGGTAATGTTTACAGGGCCTGGCGTCCAAGCAAGAGGGATGATAAACGCTAGAAAAAGGGTCAAAAACTCCATGATGCTCCTTAAAAAAGAGGGTGCGTTCCTCAAAACAACACAGGGCGCCTACACCCTTCTTGCAAAAGGAGGATTATAACATGGTCGAGGCTAAAGACACTTACAAATGTGCGTGGGAATCTCTTCAAGTGCGCCAAGTGGGGGGATTTTTTTCACAAAGATACCGCGCGCAAGGAGGATGTTTTTGAGCCCTTCGCCAACCCTTGCCCCCAAATAATAGCTCACCCCATGGGATTTGAGAAAGTCGGGCAAGCACGCGCTGGGTTTTTGCGAAGCGGCGGGGTTTGGCACAAAGGTGACCGCAACGACCTTTTGGTTGGCCAACTGTACCAGCGCCATCCATGGGGCAGTGTTGGGAAAAGTGGAAAAATCCGTCTGTGAAAGCACGGGCAAGGCGACGATAAATTTGTCCTTAGTATCTACAATCCGCATCCGATAGCCCCGCACCAATGCCGTGGCTATCTTGGTGCGCGCGCTTTTGATGATGCGCGAAAAGGTGGGGCGCGAAACGTTCATCAAGCTGGCCGCGTCTTCTTGGTACATGGACTCATAGTCCATGAGGTAAATGGCTTCCATCTCGTCGCTATTGAGCTCCATCTCCCCTTCCGCCACGACGTTTTCGGGGGCAAATAGCGTGTAAAGAGGCTTAAACGAACATGCGCGTTCTATCTTTTGTCTTCCCATGGTTTTCCTTTTTTTGCACCTACTTAGTAGGTATTCTTCTGCGGTATTGTAGCAGATTTTTTATTGACATATGTTCACAAAAAGAGTATGCTTCGCGAAATTTTATTGTGTGTAGGAGTAACGTATGGAAGCAGTGTGTGCGACCAACCAAGAACGGCTGAAGTTTTTCCCCATCATGATGTTTGCCATTGTCATGGGGATGAGCGGATTGACGATTATGTACCAAAAGGCGGGAGAATGGCTCCATTTTCCTCATCTTATTGGGAGTGTACTGATGGTAGTGACGACAGGATTGTTTTGCGTCATCGCCTTGCTGTACTTCACCAAATACCTGCGCTACCCCATGGCGGTCAAAAACGAATTTGCCCACCCCGTGCGCATCAATTTTTTTGCGGCAGTTTCCATCTCCATGCTCATGCTTGCTATTATCTATAAAGAGCATTATCCTTCTATTTCGGCGTTGTTTTGGTACCCTGGGACGGCCTTGCATTTTTACCTCACCATGCACACCATCGCCTTTTGGATTAACCACAACCAAGAACTAGACCACTCTAACCCTGCGTGGTTCATCCCCATCGTAGGCAACGTGCTTGTGCCCATCGCAGGGGTTGGCTTTGCGGGGCAAGGAGTGCTCATGTACTTCTTTAGTGTCGGTATCTTTTTTTGGGTGGTGGTTTTTGCCATTTTGCTCAACCGCATCATCTTTCACAATCAGCTAGCCACCAAGTTCATGCCGACCCTGTTTATCCTCATCGCGCCTCCTGCGGTCGGGTTTATCGCGTATGTGCGGATGCTTGAACACATCGATGTGTTTGCCCATGTTCTTTTTAACTTGGCGCTGTTTTTTACACTGCTCATTGGGTTTATGTACAAAAACTTTGTCAAAATCAAGTTTTTCATCTCGTGGTGGGCCTTTGTGTTTCCCCTTGCCGCCATGGCCATCGCCGCCATGCGCATGTACGCTTCCACGCACGATGCGGCTCTACTTTTCTTATCCTATGGGATGATTGGCGTCACTACGGTAGTCATTTGCATCGTCATTTACCAAACCCTCATTCACATGCAAAAACGTGAAATTTGCATCCAAGAATAATCTTACATGTAAAGGAAAATTATGAAAAAAAGTATTTTTATGGACAAATACCCTGTGTATTCTTTGGAAATCGACAAAGATGAAACCGCTTTTAAAAGCGTGCCAGAAATCTTGGCGTATTTTAAAGAGAAGATAGAAAACCACCCTACTGCGGCGTTTATTGGGGTTTTTGACCACTACAGCCACACCAAAAAACTCGATGGCCCTATGGTGGCGGGACTCAAAGATGCGCAAAACATCCTTTTTTGTTTTGGGCCAGCCATCCCTGATACCAAAATCCTCGCCGCGCGCCCACGAAGCATCGGTGTGTGCGAACTTGAAGAGACGTTTATCGTCGAGTTTCTTGAAGCACCCAAGGAAGAACTCCACACACTCATGGAGTCTTGGGCAAAGGGCTTAGCAGCCTAAAAGAGGGGGATTCCCCTCTTTATTCTACGAATGAACAACAATAATCCACAACCTCAGGGCATGTTATCTCAAACGTGCTAAGTGCGGGCACGTCAAACGACTCTCCCGCCCTTACATGTAAGGTATTTTTACCCAAATGCACCTCGCAATTTCCCACAAGAATCTCCATCACTTCAGCCGCCCCGGTGGTAAAACTATAAGTTCCAGGAAGCATGACGCCTAGGGTTTTTTTACTCCCATCCGCAAACACCAACGTGCGGCTTGTCACCTTGCCTTCAAAATAGACATTGGCCTTTTTAACAACACTTACATTTTCAAATGTATCCATACGTACTCCTTAAAAAATAGAGAAAAAGTGTACCATGAAGTGCTTTAAGGTCTTACATGTAAAGCAAAACCACATGAAGCTAAAAAGTACGATAAAGAATGCTCCCCCATGTAGCGAGAAATAAAACAATGGATAAAAAAACGACAGAACTGCCAACGTCTTTGGCTCTTTTTGCCATTTGATGATGCTCAAGCGTTACCAAATCAACCACACGTTCTATGGCACTATTAATACTTTCTGCAAGCAATACGCCAAAAAGAGAGGTAAATAAAAAAAGTTTATAGACAAGCTCTCCATCGTAAAAAATAATCCAAGGAATCAAAACCACGCACAACAGCAGTTCAATCTTAAAAGAGGTCTCGTTTTTTACAATGTCTACAAGCCCATGAAGCGCATAGGATGTGTTTTTCAAAAAGTGATATTTTGGCTGGTTTCTCAACGCTTTTTCCTTTTTTGTTGGCTAACCTATCGGTATAATTTTTTATCGTACATGTCTTCCAAAACCGTAACCATGGCGATGGCTGAGCGTTCAAGCACACTGTCATGTGCTGCTAACGTCAAGGTTTTGTTTGCATAAGTATACGTTTGAGGGAGAATATCAGGGGCAATGATAGCTATTTTATCCTTGTGCCTAAGAGCATAGGTGTCGTTAAACTGCATCAAGGCGACCTCTTTTTTGTCATCTGAAAAGATGCTATGACCCAAGATGGGATAGGAAAGTTCCAAGCCCAATAGATCCAGCGCGGTTGCTAGCACATCGGGCTGCGAGGCAAGTTTTGCATAGTTTTGTGGCACCATACCCTCCATCACAATAACCGCGGGGATATGAAACATATCAACTGGTACAACCTCGTCGCCATGCACACGAACGTTATGGTCAGCCACAACAACAAACACGGTATCTTTAAAGTAGGCTTCTTTTTGGGCAAGTTCAAAAAACCTTCCAATGGCAAAATCGGCGTACTTTATCGCATTTTCCTCGCTTTGTCTTGGGACACCTTTGACGTACGCAATTTTATTTTCCGGAATCTCAAAGGGCGAGTGATTGGACTGGCTAAACATAACAGAAACAAACCGCTCATTCTTCTGAAAGTGCTCTTTAAATAGCGCGTTTGCCTTAATAACAAGGTCTTCATCGCAAACACCCCCACGTGCTCGTGAAGGTTGGATTTTCAAAGTCTTTTTGTTCGATGACCCTGTCAAAACCATTGCCAAGGTACCAGCTTTTCATGTTGTCAAAACGTGCTTCACCTCCGTAAATGAAGCTTGATTTGTACCCGTGGGGTTCAAGGAGTGAGGAGAGGGTAAAAAAATCATTTTGGGACTTTGTTCTTTTCACAACCCCTTCGCCAGGTACCGCCAAAAAACCAGAACTCAGTCCAGCAAGCCCACGGATACTTCGTGTTCCATTGGCATAAAGATTTGAAAAAGCAAGGTACTCTTTTCCAAGCTTATTCATAGTGGGTGTCATATTTTGTGCGCCACCAGAAAATTCTACAAATTGCGCACCCATGCTCTCTTGAATAAAAACGACCAAATTTTTTGGCCCAGTGGAGGGAAATTGTGTCTTTTCTGTTCTGTTAAAAGGATGTGCTGGGTCATCAAAACCAATGTTAAGCATCTGTGAAGCAAGGCTGTAGGCTTCCGAAAGTTCCATTTTTCCATACCGTTTGATGCTCTTGCTTCCATGTTTTTTACTGCTATAGTAAGCATACGCAACCGAATGCATAGAGTTTTTAGTGATTTCATTGATGATGCGATTGGTGCTGTAAAAAGCATCGGACGTGTTGGCTGCTCGGTGCCCAAAAGAGGAGCGAATCCCCACAAACAGCACAAGCAAAAGAGGGAGCAAGAGCAGGATTCTTGTGCGGTAAGGCACGTTAAAAGCGTTGGAAAAATTGATAGCAGTGGAGTTTAAAAACAAGCGCGCCGCAAGCCCCATCATCGCAAAAGAAAGCAAAAGCTCTAACTTGTATTCTTTAAACATCAACGAACCTACTTCTTTTGGGTACTTGAGGTATTCCAGAAAAAGATAATTTGGCCGCACATCATACTCGGAAAAAAATGGAAACGTTGCATTTTCAATAAAAATGAGCGTCAAAAGGCACACTAACACATACGTACTTAGGAGTTTTGAAACAAACAACTCCGTGCGCTTGGGAGTCAATGTGAGCAGTAAAACAGGAAATATCAAAAGATAAGAAATCGTAATCGTGTCCATCCTTAACCCATAGAGAAAGCTTAGGAGGGATTCAAAAAGCGTTATCTCTTCAAATCTCTGGGCATACAAACCATACAAAACTACTCTTCCTGAAAAAAATATAAAGAAAAATAGAAGGTAGGTTTTTATCAACTCTTTTATAAGATTCATTTATAACTCCACATTTGATTTTTGGAATCTTAACACCCAACGGTAAACGAAAAAGACAACAAGAGGCAATGTATTTTTGTTTCGACACATAAAAAACCAACAAGTCTTACATGTAAAGAAAAACCCGCTACACTTGCTAAAATCTTCTTTCAAGAGCTTCCATGCGCCCTTTTTTTGTTGAAAAAACCGTTGCTTCTGTATTAGGACTTGGTGTGACCACGACCATTGGGTATGGCACCTTGTTGTACGCATTCACCCTGCTCTCTTTGGAACTTGAGCGGCATTTTTTGTGGAGCAAAAGTTTTGTGTTTGGGGTTTTCTCCCTTGGGCTTTTGGCGGGCGGACTCATCGCACCGTGGGCGGGACGAAGTTTGGACAGGTACGGCGCGCGCATCATCATGAGTGCGGGCTCCTTGCTAGCGGCGCTGGGGCTTGGGCTTTTGGCGTTGGTGGAAACCAAGCTAGGCTACGTACTTGCCATGCTTTTTACCCAGATGAGCGCTACGCTTGTGTTGTACGAGGCGGCGTTTGTGGCGTTTTCGCAAATCGCCAAGGACAAAGCGCGGCTTCCCATGACGCAGATTACGCTTATTGCGGGGTTTGCTTCGACTATTTTTTGGCCGTTAGTGGGCTGGCTTTTGGGGTTTTTGAGTTGGCGGGAAGTGTATGGGATCTTGGCGCTTTTGCACCTTTTGCTTTGTGCGCCTTTGCACTGGTGGGTGCTTGGACGTGGCGTGGGCGGATTTATTCCTGTGAAAACTGAAAAATCCCCTGTTTTAGAGGGGGATAAACGCACGGCGTTTGTGCTCTTAGGTGTTTCGTTTGCACTCATCGCCATCCCCACTGCCGCGGTTCAGACCCATTTTGTGGGGCTTTTAAACGCATTGGGCGTTGAAACTTCGTTGGCCATCTCCTTGGGCTTGCTTTTAGGGCCGCTTCAAGTGGGTGCGCGCGTGCTAGAGATGCTAGGAGCGCGCAAAATCTCCCCTTTCCACTCTGCACTTTTGTCTTACGGACTGCTCACCTTGGGCGTGTGGCTCATGCTTTTAAGTGGGGTAAGTGTGCTTTTTGCAACGCTGTTCATCACGTTTTTTGGCGCGGGCCAGGGCATCAACTATGTGGCGCGAGGTGCTTTGCCGCTGGCCATTTTTGGCACGCAAGGGTACGGCCACCTCACCGGCAAACTCAACCGCTACAAAATCATCGCCGCCGCCCTTGCGCCCTTTTCCTTTGCCTACATCTTTGAACACGTTGGTATCTTCCCTGCCCTCGTACTTTTAGGTGTTTTAACCACCTGTGCCACGGTCTTGCTTGTGGTACTGGGGAAGATTATGAAACGTTTTTAACCCTTACATGTAAGGGTTAAAAGTCTTTTTCAATCTTAAACGCGTCAAAGATGATGTCCAACGCGACCATCCTCGCACCGTGGTTGGTCGCGTCTAAAATCTCTCCGTCGTTGTAGCCAAGCTCACGCAAACTTTGCACGTCCGAAGCGGTGATATCGTGAGGAGTGCGGACGGCTTTGAGCACAAACAAAAGCATCGCTTTTTCTTTTTCTTCTAGTTTTGCATCCTGAGGGTTTGCGCGCGCGGCTTCGACCTCTTTAGGTGTCCAACCAAGCATATTGATGAGAATAGACGCGTTAAAATCGATGCAATAGGTGCAATTGTTTTTGTCTGAAATGAGCATTCGCATGCACGCCAAAAGGGGCATGGAAAGGCTTTTTTGGTTGAGCATGTAGTACTCTACAAAGGCCATTTGCTGCTTAACCAGTTCAGGACTTGCGCTAAAGAGTTGGGCGGTGTTACTTACGCGTCCGCGCATGGCTTGTATTTTTTCATACAGCGTTGCAAGCTCGCCGGTGGCATTTTCAGGTTTCACGGTTGTAATTAGTGGCATGACTTTTCCTTTTTAAGTAATGGTATCCATGCATTGAGCGTCTCGAGTAACGCACCTTTTTTGACTTGACCAATCAGTCAACTAATTTTAACGCGATTTGACCGATTAGTCAAGTTGCGCCAACTATGTTATAATCCCTCCCAACAACACAAGGAGCCACCGTGGAATCAACACGCCAAAAACTCATTGAAGCGACATTTGAAGAGGTCTATTCGCAGGGTTTTCAAGGAGCATCCCTTGCCGCCATCCTTGCCAAAGCAGGTGTTCACAAAGGCTCCATGTATCATTTTTTTGCCAACAAAAAAGAGATGGCACTTGCTGCGATTAAAGAGACGATTTTGAAAAAATTTGACGAACGCTACGGCTACGTTGCCACGCATGAGGGCGGTTTTTTAGAGACCTTTTACGCAAAACTGCGCGACACGTCCACGCGGGATTTTAAACGCGGATGTCCCATTGCCAACATCGTCCAAGAGATGTCCAATATCGACGCGGATTTTAACACCCTCATGCACACCATCTACGCCACCTTTCGTGCCAACGTCAAAACCATCCTCGACAAAGCCATCTCCTCAGGCGAACTGGCCCCCTGCGACACCACCAAACTCGCCCTTTTTATCACCTCGACCCTCGAAGGCGCCATCCTCTCGGCTAAAGCCAGCGGAGAAGAGCAAGATTATGTGGATGTGGTAGAGGAATTGATAAGGTGTGTTGAAGGAAAAAGGTGAGGCAATCTTCCAACTGTGCCCTTTTTTTTAGAGCTTAATGACATCACCTCCTAGCAAGTTGAGCAAGCCAAGTCTCAAGAGGACATAAAATTTTTAAACAGCCCCCTGAACACTTGAACCGTTTTATCGCTAAAGCACTTTCAAAAATAGCTTTACATGTAAGGATTTTTCCTTACATGTAAACTCCTATCAAGCACCCATCAATCGAATACTCAATCTCACAATTTTTTCATCACAAATCGTAAAATGATAATCCAAAGGAATCGGGCTTCCATCAAATGTTCCTGAAACTTGTGCGCTCAGTACCGTTTCATTCTCATTTTCACTCAAATGCAATACCTCTAGCGTGAATTGATAGTTTTCAATACTCTCTTTTAGCCATTTTTGAATAGCATCGATGCCCTGAATATCATTTCCTTCATCCTGAACGAGTGCATCCTTAGCAAAACATGCAAGAATCGCATCGCAATTATGCTCATTATTGGCGCGAACAAACGCTGAAATAAGGTGTGGTAGTTGATGTGTTGACATTGATTTCTCCTTTTTTATTAGAGTTCTTACAGAACTCTTTACACGTCTTTAAAGCAAAGCTCTAAAGACTACGAAGCGTCCCACCATCAATGATGTGCTCACACCCTGTGATGTAAGAAGCACGATTTGATGCTAAAAACGCAACCAACTCAGCGACCTCTTCGGGACGACCAGGGCGACCTAACGGGATGCCTCCAAGAGAGTGCATCAATGCTTCTCGTGCACCTTCATAATTCGTCTCTAGGTTCTTCGCCATACGCTCAATGAGCCGCTTTGCAGCCGTTGTTTCCGTAAATCCAGGTGCGACGGTATTGACACGTATCCCGTAAGGGGCGACTTGGGTGGCAAGGCACTTGCTGTAATTTGTCAAAGCCGCTTTGGCGGCAGAATATGGCATGGTCATCTCACCAGGAAGCCTGCGTTGAATCGATGTGATGTGAATGATGACACCCGAATTTTGTGCTTGCATCAAGGGCAGTAGCGCTCTATCCAAACGAACCGCTGCAAATAAATTGGCATTAAAAGTCTCAATCCAATCATCATCGTTTAAAGAGAGTGCGCCTCCTGTTGGCGTTGATGAGCCTCCAACATTATGAATCACACCATCCACGCCACCAAAAGTCTCCACTACTTTTTGAACGATTGTTTCGCACCCTTTGGCTTGACTCACATCTGCTTCTATAAATAAGTCTAATCCTGACATATCGCTAGGCTCTGAGCGCGCTGTCGTGATAAGCGTTCCACCCGCTTGTTTAAGACGTTTCACAATCGCCTCACCAATACCTTTGGTGCCTCCTGTGACAAGAATACGCTTACCTTTAAATTCATTGCTTACATCATCCATAATTTCCTCTCTTCTCTCTTTAGATTTCAAAGTATAGACAAAGGAATACGACAACAGTGTGTCATGTTATAAAAAGCTATGAATAAAGTGTGAGTGTTTTAGCAAGCCTTGTCGCAAGTTCTTCTCTAAAGTATGTTGGCTCAAGCACTTCCACACACGGACCAAAGGAGAGAAGGTACCCATACAGCCACTCTCCCTCAGGGAAAGAGACTTCGACCATCACACTTCCATCTTCACTTCTTTCAATCAATGTATCTGAAAAATCATCATACACACGGTTAAGAACTGTGGCATTAAATCGCAGTTTTAAAGCAATGTTTGGAGAGGTAAATGCTTCTAAGGTCTTCGTTGTCGTAGCTTCAAAGATTCTTTCTTGAAAGGTTTCTGTCGTGATTTTGAGATTTTTCAGCCGTGAAATGCGAAAAGTTCGTAGCGTTTCTTTGGCGGTGCAATACGCGATTAAATACCATGCGTTGGCTTTAAAAACTAGCTTTTGAGGTTCAACCAAACGGCTCGTTTGCTCACCTTCAGCATTGACATACTCAAAAGAAATCACTTTTCGCGTTAATAAAGCCTTTTTAATCTCTCTAAATTTATTATTTTCATTGGGCAAACTCCCCCAATGCGAAAAATCAACTTCAACCCAGTCATGTTGTGCCGCCTTTTTAAAAAGTGCACCCATTTTCTCAAGGACACTATCCACATCTGGATACTGCGTTGCCTGCAAGGTTTTAACGGCGAACAAGAGGCTTTCACTCTCGTGTTCCGACATCAACGTTTTGTTCATCACATAGTTTTCTAAAAGAGAGATACCACCACCATAACCCTTTTTCATCAAAACAGGAACTCCTGAGAGTGCCAAGGCATCCACATCACGAAGAATCGTTCGTGTTGAGACACCAAAATGCTCGGCAAGTTCCCGTGCTGTGAGTGTTCCACGGTTGAGCAATACGGTCGTAATCTCAAATAAACGGTTAATTTTCATAGTGTCTATGCTTTACATGTAGAGCCATTTAAGCAATACAAAATCCCTACCCCTTCCGTCCTGTCAATAAAAATATCGGGTACTCCTTGGCGGGTTTTTTAGCCACGGTGACGATGCCAATCTCTACCTCTTCAAAGCCTGCTTGTTCGGCCCATGTTTTGAAAGTTTCAAGCTCAAACCCGAAGTGAAACACGCCCGTGTCTTCGCTATGAAAGGAGCCATCTTCCTTCTCCAAATCCGCCAAAGCGATGCTTCCGCCGTTTTTTAACAAGCGGTGAAACTTCTCAAACAGTGCGCCCACATCTTCCACGTGGTGGATGGTCATGGAGGAGATGATGCTATCAAACTCCGCTTCAATTTCTTTACATGTAAGGTCGCATTCGAGCATTTCCACTTCGCAAGGAAAGTGCTCTAGCTTGGCTTTGAGTTGCGCGTTCATAGCAGGCGAAACATCCACGGTGGTGATTTTGCGCACATGGGGGGCGATTTTTTGGGTGAGCAAGCCCGTGCCTGAACCAAAGTCCATCACATGCGTCGCGGTACGCTCATAAACAAAGGTGTTTAAAATCCCCTCGGCGATGGCGCTGACGTTATCCGTGTGCCCTGAATTTTTACCAAAATGCTCGGCTTTTTTGTGAAAATAATCTCTTGAAGGTTGCATGGTTTTCCTTTTGTAAAAGTGAGAGTATAGCACGCGCGGCTCCTTTTTTTTCGATTATGAACAAAAATTCATATACCCTTCATGTGACGTTCACGCTAACTTTTTATACTGCCACCATCAAACACAAGGTTGTTCTGTGGTAGCAAACGCGCTAAAAGCCTTAAGGGCCAGTAGGTTAAAAACTATGCTCATTTACGCAAGTCTCACCTTTTCTTTAATTGCCATTTTTTTAATCACCGCTATCTCTCATGGCGTCATCTCCATGTACTCCTCCATCCTCAACTCAGATGGCGACATCATCGTGACACAAGCAAAGATTTCAGATACCTTTTTTAGCAACGTGGACATGCAAATTATCCCCCAAATAGAGCATGTAGTGGGCGTGAGCAAGGTTGCGGCGCTGATTGTTGGGGCAAGTCCTGTTGAGCATTTGCCCATCGTTGCCATTTATGGAACCTCTTCTAACAGGTTTTCAAATTACACTTTGCTTTTAGGGGATTACCCAAAAGCTGGCGAAGTTATCGTCGGAAAAACCATCAAAACCCAGCTAAACCACCCCAAGGAAGTCAAGATTGCAGATAAAATATTTACCATTAGCGGGGTGTTTGAGAGTGACCTTGGTTTTGAAAATGGCGGCATTGTCATGGGTATTCAAGATGCGGGAGAAATCTTTAACAAATCAGCCTCCATGCTTTTGGTCAATGTCGATTTGGGCGCAGATAGCGACGCAGTTCTCTCCAACATCCAAAAACTAAGCCAAAAAATTGAAGCCAAATCGACGCAACACTTTGTAGAAAATTACAACCAATTTAAAATCATCAACACCTCTTCTAACGTCATCTCTTTTATCGCACTCATTATGGGCCTTTTGGGAATCGCTTCGGTGATGAGCATCACCGTCAATGAAAGAAGAGAAGAGTTTGGCATCATGAAAGCCCTTGGCATTAGTGCAAAAAAGATAAGTTTTGGTCTGTTTATTGAGAGTGTGCTCATTGGTGTTTTCTCATTTTTAAGTGCCTTTTTTCTTGCCAATATCCTTCTTTATGCCATCAAAAACACAGCAATGTTTCAAGGCTATATCAACGGCGAGATAAGTGCCTGGCTCTCTTTTGAAATCTTTGTTGCGACACTTATCATCACCGTTTTAGGAGCACTGCTTCCTGCTTATAGTGCTTCAAAAATCGACCCTATCATCTTAATCCAAGGAGGAAAACAGTGATAGTGGCCAAGCATATTACCCATCACTATGGCCAAGATACCGCCTTGCGCGATGTAAGTTTGCATGTCAAACAAGGGGAGTTTGTAAGCTTTATTGGCGAGAGTGGCAGTGGCAAATCTACACTTTTATCCATCCTTTCCACACTGCTCATGCCCACACAAGGTGAGCTACACCTTTGCAATCAATCGCGCAAAGAGATCAAAAATATTGATGCCTTTAGACGTCAAAATATCGGATTTGTTTTTCAGTTTCACTACCTAATTGGCTACCTTAGCGTGGCGCAAAACATCGCCCTTGCTATGGACCATAAGGAGCATAAGATTATCGAACACACCCTAGAACGACTGGGCATTAAAGAGATAAGTTCAAAGTATCCTCATGAGATTTCGGGAGGACAAAGGCAGCGGGTTGCTATCGCCAGAGCATTGGCCAATGACCCAAAAATCATCTTTGCAGATGAGCCAACAGGGAACTTGGACTCCAAAAATTCTCACAAGGTTTTTGCATTGCTCAAGGAAGTAACCAAGAAAAACACCACGGTTCTTGTGGCAACACACGACACAAAACTAGCCACATGTGCTGATACTATTTATGAGGTTTGTGATGGAAAAATTTCAAGCAATCGCTAAAAAACATTTTTACTTTTCTGTGGGCTTTTTTGCCCTTGGGCTTAGTTTTGGGATCATCTATTCCCTTAATCTTTTAGGCATGTTTGTGGACTCAGAAATGCTAAATCCAAGCAATTTGCGCTCAGCGCACATCTCGCTCATGCTGTATGGCTTCATCCCACTCATGCTCTCGTACCTTCCTTTTTTTCTTATTGTTAAAGATGTGGGTTACGATGCAAAAAGCGTAAGGTTGCTAGAGATTTATACGATTTTTTGGTACGTATTTTTAACCATTATGACGCTCTCCTTGCTCATGGGCGTCAAAAGAGACCTCGCCTTTTACGACTTTCACTATAGCCTCAATGCCCTACTCGCCTTTGCGGGAGTTTTTTATATCGCAAGTCTGTACCGCTACATCAATTTGTATGAAAAAAAACCCTTGTGGATTAAAGTCAGTTTGGCCTTTGTGGTCGTAGCCCCTTTTGCCCTTTTGATTTTGATGAATCCTAACATCGGGCAAGTTGAAGCAACCATTAGCGGACCACACGGAGACAACACACTTGGGATGAGCCTAACACTCATCCCTGTTTATTATCTTATCTTTAAGTATTTGTCCGTTTCGGCCTTTCGGGCACGTTGGCATGTTTGCTGGATTATTCCTACGGTTTTTTACCTCTCCTCAGTGCTGTATCGCATTGTTGTAGGCCCGCTGAGCTATGAGGCAGAGTGGTTTTTTCAGTGGCTCACCTTTTTGTACGTGCCTTTATTGTACCGCTGGTTTCACGATGCAAACATCGAACCGCACTCAAAAAACTTATTGCTTATCTCTATCCTTGCTTTTTTGTTTGTTGATATTGAAGGAAACCTTCTATTTATAGAAAGCATCCGTTGGATTTTTCACAGAAATGACCTCGTCGTTGCCCACGCCCATGTGGCGATGGGTATAGGCGTGCTTTTTATGACCCTGAGTCTTTTTGGGAATGTTGCAAAAGCATTGTTTAGCCGTAGATTTGTTTTTACCTATTTACTTGGTATGCTCGGAATGTTTCTGGTCTTAAGCTTGTCTGGCTTTGTGCAAGCAGGCTACACCTCTTTGTTTACAACAGAGTTTTTTTGGTCATTGCGTTCACTCTTTGGTTTTATCACCCTATTCTCTTTGTTGAGCTTTTTACATGTAAAGGAAAAATACAATCTTTTACAAAAATACAATCTAGTTGGATTGTTAGCCGATGGCTTCGGAGGCCTTTTTCTCTTTTTCTTTGCAGGCGCACTCTACCCGCTCCTAGGTTTTTCCTTCGGAGGCACTTACGAGTACGTCGTCTTTGCTTTTGTAATGACAACAGGGGTGATGCACTATAGCGCCCTAAGGCACCCGCTACATCAAGCCATCATCACACGCCTAAGCGTCATCGTACGCTTCTTTGTGGGGTCTGTTTTTCTTGCCCTCTACCTCTCCTCAAGGCTAGGAATCGAAGCCTTTGGCATCTTCGCCTTTGATTATCTTTTTGCGAGCATCTATATAGGTTTTTTTTACCAAAAGGAGGAACACTATGCTACCCATTAATCCCGCCGTTGTTTTTTTTGTAGGCTTTGAACTTTGTTATTATCTTCTCATTGCGCAAACTGGCATTGTTGAAGTATTTCACTCCAATCTTTTAGCCATCGCTCCTTTGCCCATAGGCGGCATGATAGGCTCGTACGTAAGCTCCCATGTGGCCCTCAGGGCGGAAAAAAAAGTCTATGCCTTGCTTTTTTTGCAACTCCTTATAACGTTAGCTTACCCACACTTTACCATCATCACACTCTTTCTTTTGGGCTTTAGTGTTGGTGGCATGGCACCACTCATCATCCATACGCTCAAAGGAAGAAGTGCATTTGATTTGCTCTTCTCCTTGGGGTTAGCTTACACTGTTGGAACCTTACTTTTTGCGACCAACCCCGCTTCACGAACCTTGCTTGGTGTTGTGTTAAGTGCAGGTGCGATGCTTTCTTATTTTGGAATCAAATACTGCAAAAAGTGCACAAAAGAGGGTTTTGTTATAAAAAGCACAGGAGGCTACTCTTTACTCATGATGGGGTTTTGGGTTTTTTTAGATTCGGCGTTGTTTGAAACCCTCTCGCGCGATATTACCATCCCCTTGTGGCGCGGCGGGTATCATATTGAGATTATTAGCTTTCACCTCATTGGGATTATTTTTGGCATATTTTCAAAATCAAACCAGCATCAAACCTCTATAAGTATTTTGGTGCTGTTTGCTCTTTCTTATTTGTTTTATTTTCTTCATGAAGCGTGGTTATTAAGTCTAGTCTACCCGCTTGTTATCTCTTACTACAACGTAGCTATCTTGCAACATCTTGTAGGAAACCTTGATTTAAAAAGCATCGGTATTTATATGATTTTCATCGGATGGGTGGCTTCAGGGGCTGGATTACTGGTGGCTTTAGAGCAGTGGATTATTTATCTTCCCCTTTGCTTTTTGGTGGTATTTATCTATCTTTTAAGTCAAAAAATAAATTACAAAATTTCCAAGGAGGTGTATCGTGTTTAAAAAGTTTTTAGTGCTCATTGTGGTTCCATTTTTCCTTTATGGAGGAGAATTGCAACTCGTACAAGGAAGTATTCAGGCCCATACAGAAGTCTTTGGTGACTCATCCATAGAGCCCTATACGGAAAAAATTTATGCAACTTTTACCATGGAAGAGCCTGTGACTTCCTTACGTGGTGAAGTCTTTTTTCACGTTCTTGACTTTGTCTCAGACAAGCAAGGCAGAGATGAGAATATGCACAAAGCAATGGAACACAAAAAATATGAGAAGGTAGTTTTTACACTACACAAGCTTACACAAGAAGGAGAAAAGTACGATGCAATTGGAATTCTTTCGCTTCACGGTGTCCAAAAACAAGTAACCATTCCTGTTGCTATAGAACAAAAAGACGAACAGCTTACACTCAATGCCACATTCTCAGTCAAGATGAGCGAATACGAAATCGCGCCACCCACGTTGCTCTTTTTAACCGTTAGAGACGAGGTGGACATTCGTGTAAATCTTCAGTTACAAAGGAGATAACATGGTGCTGCGCCTTGTGTTTACACTGGTGTCAATTTGCATTTTTGGCCATACAAAAATACTCAATACAGGAGAGGCAATACCCCCTTTTAGCCTTCCTGACCAATTTGACAAGGTGCACCAAGTAAATAGCCGTGATTATGCGGTTTTGTTTATTGCTTTTGAAAAAGAGGTGGCAGTGTTGTTTAACACGTTACTACAAAGCAAGCCAACCTCTTTTTTACAAGAGCACAAGGCGCTATTTATTTCAGATATTCATGAGATGCCATTATTTGTGACAAAAATGTTTGCGCTGCCTAAGATGAAAGAGTACCCCTACCCTGTGCTGTTAATTTATGAAAAAAAAGAGCTGTTCCCGCAAAAACCAAATGCCCTCACCGTCATTAAAATTGAGCAAAACACTATTGCGCATATCCATTTTATGAGGGGCGAAGCGGAAATAAAAGCCATGCTTAATAGCATCGGTTTTAAAGATGTTTCAAGGATTAAATAACAATGTTTGAAGTAAAATAAATGATGAAATTTTTAATCGTAGAAGATGACATTAAAATCACAGAGTTTCTGAAAAAAGGGCTCAATGAAGAAGGGTACACTGTGGACATTAGTGGCAGTGGAGATGAAGCCCTTTATTTGGCTAGCACCAATGTGTACGACCTTATTTTATTAGATATTATGATTCCACATATTGATGGAATCTCCGTTTGCAAGATGCTACGCGCAAACAATAACATGACGCCTATTATTATCTTAAGCGCAAAAGACACGACCGAAGATAAAGTCCATGGGCTAAACGAAGGGGCCAATGATTATTTGGCAAAACCCTTCGCGTTTTCCGAACTCCTAGCGCGCATTCGAGTCCAACTGCGCCATCAAGAGACAGGGGTTTCCACACAACTCTCCCTTGCTGACCTTGAAATGGATTTGCTCACAAAAACAGTCAAGCGGCGTGGCGAAACCATCAAGCTCACCGCAAAAGAATTTTCTCTTTTAGAATACATGATGCGCCACAAAAACCACGTACTCTCAGAGACAAAAATCAACGAAGCAATGCGTGATTTGAACGAAACGAGCATCAGCAATATTGTCAATGTTTATATTTACCGCTTGAGAACAAAGATAGACAAGGGCTATGAGCCCAAGCTCATCAAAACTGTTCGCGGCATGGGATTTTGCCTCAATGATGACTAAAAGAAAATCATTGAAGTTTAAATTACTTCTATATTATCTGCTTGTGCAAGCACTCTTATTTCTCCTTTTTGGGGGGATTCTTCTAAAGTTTTTACAAGATGCGATACACGATAAGATGGAAGCCACGCTCAAAGTCATCATCTTGGACGTCAAGGATGATATTGTCGTACACCATATAGATTTTAAACATACTTCCCTAGAGGAAGAGGTTGAAGAGTTTGATTTTAGGCCTCTTTTTATCAAAGTTGTCAAAGCGGACGAGGTGTTTAAAACACAATATTTTCCGGAAAATATACCCCTTAAAACCCCGCCTGAAAAAGATAAAATCTTCTTCGAACTTGCTAGCGATAGAGTGGTGGTAACATTAGCATTCTCTCATGAACAGATAGATTACACCATACAGCTCGTGAGCATTCCTAAAAAAATGGAAGAGCTTTTTCCAAACCTGAGGTATATCATCCTTTTTATTGTTCCTATCGTGCTGCTCTTTGCCGTTCTTTTTGGCAATATTCTTATCTCGAGAGCATTTCGCCCTATTGAACTTCTCTTGGAAGAAATTCAAAGTATCGGTGCCAAAAACCTCTCAAAAAGGGTGCAAACAAGAAAAACAAATGATGAAATCGATGAAATCTCTCACGAAGTCAATAAACTTTTAGACAGGGTAGACAAAGCCTACACTCAAATCTCTCAGTTTACTGGCGATGTTTCTCATGAACTCAAAACACCCCTGACAATTATGCGAGGCGGATTGGAAGTGGCGCTAAAACATGACCGTCCACCACAAGAATACAAAAACGTACTCAAAAGCACCTTGGACGAGGTATTAAGTGTCCAGCAGATGATAGAAAACTTGCTTCTTGTGGCAAAGTTAGACACCACCGCGCCACAAAACATCAAAGAGATGGTCTATCTTGATGAAATACTTCTCGAGGTTATCCATGAACTTAAACCCTTGGCAGAAAAAAAACAGTGCACATTGGAGGCTGAGATTAAAGAAGCCATTTCGCTGTATGCCAATGAACATCTCCTCAAAATTGCCATCAAAAATATTTTGCAAAATAGTATTTTTTACTCCCATGCGCACTCTAAAATTTTTATCTGCCTGGAAAAACATCAAGACACGCTGTTGCTAAGTATCGAAGATTTTGGCATAGGCATGTCTGAACAAACAGTAGAAAATATCTTTGAAAAATTTTACCGCGGGGATGAAAGCAGGTCAAAACACACAGGGGGTTCAGGCCTAGGCATGTCCATCGTCAAAAAAATCCTCGCCATGCATGAAATCGCGATACACATCCACAGCACCCTTGGCGAAGGAACAAAAGTCACCTTATCCACAGAAGATTTGGAAACAAAAAACCTAAAAGATAGCGGCAATGACATATAGACGTTTATCTACATTATGGAGAAACCAATGACAAAAAGTTATATTTGGCCAGTTGCAAACAGGGTGGCTCATGTTCTACTTATACTCTTTTTTGCCACAAGCTACATCTTGGGCGATTTTGACACCTTGCTTGGTTACCACGCAGCTTTTGGTCTTACACTTGGAATCGTGATGCTTTTTAGAGTTTTTTGGGGATTTATGGGGCCAAAATATTCCAAATTTAGAGATTTTAATTTTACCTTGGGTGATTTAAAAAAGTATCTTGCGTCGGCTTTTGTAAAAACAAAAGAGTACGTGGGACACAATCCAGCGTCAAGCTATGCCATCGTTTTGATGATAGTCCTTACTTTTTTTACCGTCATTACAGGCTTGTTGGTTTATGGTGCGGAAGAAAATCATGGAATTTTATCGTTTTTACACTCTTCGCCTTTTGCAAAGATGAAGATTTTTAAAGAGTCTCATGAGTTTTTTGCAAACGTATTATTAGGAGTGATTGTCTTACATGTAAGCGGCGCGTTGATTGATAAATTTATAAAAAAAAGCGATGGCATTGACGCAATGCTACACGGCTACAAAAAGACGCAAGAACCTGTACATGTAAAGACAACCGTTGTTCAAAAACTATGGGCTCTCGTGTGGATAGTATGCACGTTATTTGCCCTACACTCGCTTCTTTTTGATAAAAGCAATCTCTTCATCGCCCATGCAAATCAAAGCAAGGTGTACGCATCTACGAAGATTTTCAAGCTTTACATGTAAGCCAAAAAGGGAGCCCAAAAGCTCCCCGTAATCCTTAGCGGACAAGACCTTTGCAGTTTGCATAATACGTCGTCGTGGCCGGCCAATCAGAAAAAACACCCATCACCCCAACTTCTTGTGCGAGCACGTCTAAAAGCACAAAGGTGTCGCCGTCGTTAGTGGTGGCTTCTTTGATGGTTTGGTAGTACCAACCGCCGCCATCTTTTAGTAAACCTGAGCGCTCCAACGACCACGCGATGATGCCAAGCCCGCGCGCTTTAAGGGCTTTTGCGTAGGTTGATGGCACAATAGCGCCGTTTTTATCTAAGCTCACCAACGCCCAAAGAGGTGGTGCGATGATTTTCACGCCGTCTTTTTTGAAACCATCAAGCTCCGCGATGTCTTTAGCGTACCCGTCCTTTGGGTCTAAAGTCTCATCCAAAAATACCGCTTGCTTGCCAAATTCAGGCGTATGCTTAAGCCAATACAAGATGTCCTTATAATCAAAAGATTGGGCAAACACGTCAGAGGGTTTCACGCCCGCCTTGATGTACTCATCAATCATGTGTTGCGCGTATTTCTCTTGGGTGTAGCTCCCCTCATAAGGCATGGCGACACTGGCGGATTTAAGTTCAGGTGTCATTTTTACCCCAAGTTCTTTAAACAGCGCAATACTTTGCGCATGGGTCATGAGCGTGCCCGTGGAAGCGTAACGGTCGGTGCGCCAACTGGGTGTGGCATTCATGTATGCTTCGAGTGTTGTGGCATTTTCATTAGCCGCGTCCATTTTTCCCTGAAGGGTTTGAAACTCGGCAAGAGTGATGTCGCTGGTGCAACATTTCGCCGTTGCTTTTTTGCCTGTGGCAGGGTCTGCAGGGCTAAAAGGCTCAGAACATTTCGCCGCCAACGGCGTGGCTAAAATGTTGGTCGTGGTGTGCAAGTCGCACTGGGAATGGCGGCACACCAGTTCTTTGTCCTTAGTGAAGGTCACGTCGCACTCGATGATACCCGCGCCCGTGCGTGCTGCGGCAAGGTAAGCTTCTTTGGTGTGTTCAGGAAATTGCATGCTCGCCCCGCGGTGTCCGATGGAAAAATCAGATTTTTTAAACTCGCGCACTTTGCATTGCTGGAGGGAGGTTTTTAACGGCCCCGCGTCCATGTCATCCACCAGATAATACGGTCTTGGGCCTACTTGCACCACTGTATTTTGCGCAACAACTCCCGTGGCAAGCACGACCACCGCCAAAAATGCACGTGTTATGTTCATCTTCCTCTCCTCACAAAATGGATTTTTCACCGGCCATTATGTCACGGATTTATAACAAAAAGGAGACAACAAGTAACACTGCTTGAAAAGGGCTTACATGTAAGGCTAACGCAAGGCAATCTTAGACGAGTTTGCCATAATCCCCACCGTGTGCCCAAGGTGAATCGCCCCTGCGGCCACAGGCGAGAGCAGTCCGACTGCTGCCAAACCAACGCCCACAAGATTCGTGCCCGTGCCAATCCAGTAGTTTTGATTGACCACGTTGAGACTTTTGAAGCTTAGGTCATACAACTTCACGATATCCGCAGGGTTGCTATCGGTGATGGCGATATTGGCTACCTCGATAGCCGCTTCGCTTCCGCCGCACGCAAAGGCGATAGCTACATCGGCCTTACTCATGGCCAAGGTGTCATTGACGCCATCGCCCACCATGACCACGTTGCCGTAGTTGGCTTTGAGTTCTTGGACGATGTCGGCTTTGTTTTGAGGCATCAAATCTGCGTACACCCCATCAAACCCGTACGCCTTAGCAAAGGTGTCCGCCACACTTGGCGCATCGCCTGTGAGGAGAATGAGGTGTTCTACCCCACGCGCCCTTAAGCCCTCAAGCATCTCTTTTGTGCCCTCGCGCACCTCGTGGGTAAAGGCCACAAACCCAAGGACTTCCTTGTCGCTTGCCACGTACACCACCGTCTCACCCGCTTCCAAATGTGCTTTAGCGTGGCTTTTTAGAGTTCTTAGCGAAAGCTTGTGGTGGGCAAAAAACTTTTCGTTGCCCACGTACACCCGCGAAGCATCATGAGAAGCTTTGACCCCAAGTCCGGGGAAAACATCGCAGTGCCAGTACGCCTCAGGAGCAACCCCGATGCTTTTAGCGTAACTAATAATAGCTTTGGCGATGGGGTGAGTGTTGCGGTACTCGGCAAGGGCGGCGTACTCAAACAAGGTCGCTTCATCCACCCCTTTGGCTAAATGCACCGCTGAAACAACGGGTTTGCCTGTGGTGAGTGTGCCTGTTTTGTCGAAGCAAAACACTTTGCTTTGGCTCACTTTTTCAAGATATTGCCCGCCTTTGATGAGGATGTTTTCCCTTGCACCCCGTGCAATGCCCGCGCTGATGGCCGTACTGGCCGCCAAAACCGTCGCGCACGGACACGACATGACAATCATCACCGAAAACGCCCGAAGCGCCGAGCCAGTGAGTAAAAACGTCCCCGCCGTTAGCACCGTCCCAAGGCGTAAAAGCCGCGACGCAAGCTTATCCGCAGCCACTTCACTGGGGGATTTTTGCGCTAGGGAAGCTTCCACTTTAGCTAAAATCCGCGCGATGTAAGTGTTTTGTCCCATGGCGTTGACGCGGATGCCGATGCGTCCTTTTTCCACCAACGTATTGGCAAACACTTCATCGCCCTCTTCCCGCACCGCTGGCTCACTGCGCCCATTGATGAGCGCTTCGTCCACTTCTGCCACACCAAAAACCACCACGCCATCCACGGGGATTTTCTCTCCGCTTCGCACCACGACCGTGTCGCCCTCGCGCACATCGCTTAGCGCCACTTCTAGCTCCAAGCCATCCACTAACACATAAGCATTTTTAACGTCTAGCTCCACCAGTTTGTGAATCTCTCGGCGTGAGCGTTCTGCTGTCCACTCTTCTAACAACATGCCCCCGCGCAAGATGTAGATGATCTCAAAGGCCGCCATCGCTTCGCCGCCAAAAATCGCCCCGAGCAAGGTCACAGACATAAAACTTTGAAGGCTAAAACGCCCTGCCTTAATGTCCCCATAGGCCTCTTTTAGCAAAGGTAAGGCCGCAAAAATGGACACCACTGCCACAAGAGAAAAGGGTGTCGCCACGATTATCACCCCAAAAACATGCTCCGCTACAAACCATCCCACCGCGCACACACTGAGCAAACCAAACTCCACCAGTCGACGCTTAAACGCCACGGGAGCGTGGTGACGCGCCGTACAAGCCGCACAACTAGACTCACACCTGCTGGCCAAATCTGTGTTTTGCGCCCCAGGAAGAGAAAGCATGTTGTCCATGCCTCCAAGGATGTTCAAAATCTGCTCAACCGTGCTATGTGCTTGGTCCACGTAAAGGATGAGCGAGGTGCACTTGGTGTTGACCCGGCAGGAAAGCACCCTGCCCTCAAGGGCATGCATGATTTCTTCCACGGAAGCCTCGTGGGCAAAAACAGCGGATTTTAAACGCAACCGAAAGGGAGTTTGACTTTTGATGTAAAGGGGTGCGGACATAGAAAAACCTCAGTTACAACCAAACCATTTTTTAAATGGTAATGATTATTAAAATATGCAATCATAGTTCAATCCCCCTTAGGAGGAGCTAAAAGGCTTACATGTAAAGGTGTTTGGGAGGCAACAAAACATTCAAAATAAGTAATTAAGACCAAAAAACACTCCTGTTTATCTTGATTATTTATTTCAATATGTTATACTCCTGCCCAAGTTAAAAAATAAACATTATCCCAAAAACATACCGCACGAACCCATGTTAGTAGGCAACAGGTTGTTGCTATACAAATTTCACTATATGGAGCCCCCTATGGATTTTTACAACCATGCAAAACAGTTTTCTCTCAAAGAGATTGCCCCAAAAGCCACACAGCTTGACGAAGACGCAGTTTTTCCCAAAGAGATTTTCGACAAAATAGGCAGTGAAGGTTACTTTTCACTTCTCGTTCCCGAAACATACGGTGGAAAAGGGAAAGGCTTAAGCGAGCATGCACAAGTGTGCATGGCATTAGCAGAAAGTTCTGCAACTGTTGGTTTATGCTACATGATGCACAACGTCGCATTAATGTGCATCAACAATCACGGTGACGAATCCCTAAAACAGAAGATTTTTAAAGACGTCGTAAAAAACAAAAAATTACTCGCACTCGCATACAGTGAACTGGGCACAGGAACACATTTTTACAAGCCCGAAATCTCAGCAGAATATACCTCCACTGGTGTCACTTTGAATGGGACTAAAAGCATGGTCACATCAGCAAATTATGCTTCATATTATTTGGTTTTATCACCAGCAAAAGAGGGGGAAAAACTAAACAACTGGGTCATTCCCCTTGAAACAAAAGGGCTTAAATTTTTATTTTCCCAATGGGATGGTCTTGGCATGCGCGCCAATGCTTCATGTCCAATGGAAATGACAGACCTCTTTTTAGACAATGGGTACAAGATAGGAGAAGACGGCAGTGGAATCGAACAAGTTTTCACAACGGTCGCTTCCTTTTTTCTCACAGGCTTAGCTTCAGTTTATAGCGGGCTTAGCGCTGATATTTACCAAGAAGCCCTCCACCATGCGACCACGCGAAAATATGCCCAAGACCTTTCATTGAGCCATATTGAAACAGTACAAATCCACCTGAGTCGCTTGTATACAAAAATGATTGCGGCGAGAACTCTGGCATTTGAAGCAGCAAGAAGTTACGACGACCAAGAAGCCGATGCTGTTTTGAAAATTATTGCGGCGAGAATTTTTGCTTCTGAAAACGTTATCGAAAGCGCCACGATTGCCATGCGCGTGGGTGGTGGAAAGAGCTATAATAAACAAACCTCCCTCGAGAGACTCTTGCGAGATTCTTTCGCTAGCCACATCATGGCTCCAAGTGTCGATGTTTTAAACATATGGTTAGGCAAAGCCGTTTCGGGTCAACAAATCCCTTAAGCACATAAGAAAGGTTCACAATGCATCACGAATCAATTAAAATCGGTGCGGTCATTTATGACCCAAAAGTTACGGTTATCTGGGATATTATTGCAGATTTTTTCCGTCAAAATCATCTTGATGTCGAATGCCTCTTTTATAAAGATTACCACACACAAGTGGATGCACTTTTAAACGCGCAAATCGATATTGCCTGGAATTCTCCGTTGGCATGGATTGACTCGGTGATTCGTTCAAACCACACATGCACCAAAAGTGCCATGCGCGATACCGACCAGGATCGCTCAAGTGTCTTTTTGACGCGGGCAAACACTGGCATTCAAACCGTTCAAGACCTCAAAAATAAAAAAATTGGCTTTGGCGCAATTGATTCTCCGCAAGCACGACTGATTCCCATTGGCCATTTAGCCAAACAGGGATTGCTTGCTGGCAAAGAGTATGAGGAAGTTGTTTTTAACATAGGATACGGACTGCACGGTGACCACGTCGGTGGTGAGCATGAGGCGCTTGAAGCACTTAAAAATGGTACGATTGACGCATCCGTTTGCGTGGATTTAAATTACGAAGCATGGAAAAAAGACGGCACAATTGACGAAACACAAATCGTTTGTTTTGAGAAAACTCCTCTATTTGACCATTGTATTTTTACAGTACGCAAAGGCTTTCCAAAAACGCGTTTGAAAGAATGGGAAGCGGTATTGTTCAAAATGGACTACACTAATCCAAAACACAAAGAGATGATGGACATGGAAGGACTCAAACAATGGGTCAAGGGAAGAACATCAGGGTTTGCTCAACTTCAAGAAGCCGTTGAACGTTTGAATTTTTTTGAATAGGCCTTAGAAGATGCAACAAACACTACCGTTGTTTCCCATTAGTCTTATTGGAAGCTGGCCAAGAGAAAATGAAATCCTAAAGTATCTTCATAAAAATAAAGAGGATTCTCAGTTTGAAACCTTAATAGCAAACCAAACACAAAAAATCGTTCAAAGTCAAGAAAAAAATGGTGTTGACATTCTTACAAGTGGTGAGTTATCACGGGATAATTACTGCTCCTTTGTTGCGCGCAAACTCTCAGGTGTTAAGCTAATGTCTATGGTTGAAATGCTCGACTTCATTGATGACAAAGAATCCTTTGAGGAAATACTGACAAAGCTTGACGTACCTGGTTTTAGCATCAAAAATGCCATTTGTGTCGACAAAGTATCTTACGGTGAAAGTTTGGTTGCAAAAGAGTTAGCGCTCCTGCAACGCTTCACACAAAAGCCCTTGAAAGTCACACTCCCAGGACCTTACCTTTTGACACGATCCATGTGGCTACCAGCCCTCTCGGCAAAGCATTATTCAACTAAAGAGGCTTTGGGTGATGACATCCTAAGGGTTCTTAAAAAAGAAGTGGACATATTGGTTGAAAACGGCGCATACATGATTCAACTTGACGAGCCCGTGTTGACCGAAGTTGTCTTTACGCACGGCAAACCTAGAAGCTTCATGTGTGCTGCGCTTTCGGAGAGAAAAGACCCTAGCCATGAGTTACGTTTTGCAACACGCTTGATTCAAGAACTTATTGATTATATAAACCAAAAAAAGGTTCGTTCGGCGTTACATGTATGCCGAGGCAATTGGAGTAGTGATGAGAGTACGTTATTAAGCGGTCCGTATACGCCCTTAGTTCCTGTTTTTGAAGCTTCCGGCGCAAACGTACTACACTTGGAATTTTCAACACCCCGTGCGGGCGAAATTGCTTCACTTTTTAAAAAAAGCTCTCTTGCAGACTCCATTATTTTAGGCTTAGGCGTGCTCAACCCTCGAACACCCAGAATCGAAACGCCTGAAGAAATCATTGCTAAAGTAGAAGAGGCTTTGCAGTACCTCCCTAAAGAAAAAATTTGGCTCAATCCAGATTGTGGTTTTGCAACATTTTCAAACCGACCGCTCAACACGCAAGCCATTATCGAAGCGAAGCTAAACGCTCTTTATCAAGCAGCCCTTTTCCTGAGAAGTGCACATGCTGCCTAACGCTCCTCTAGACGAACAAAATCACTTTCGCTCACTCTTTCGTATGTTCGTCACCCCCACCAATGAGGTTAAATTTTACACACGCAATCAAAGCCTTATCGTTGATGATATTGTCGCGTTTGACGCAAAGGCCACTTCTTTGTCTTGCGTGGAACTCCTCGTTGCCTCATTCATCAGCAGCTACCTTTTGACAATAAAAAAAGAAGCCAAAAAGGAGCGGCTTCTTCTGAGCGAAATGGAGGTGCGTCTAACATGCACCATGGAAAACCCTCTTGCACTTCTAGGTGTTATCGGTTACGAAGGTGAAGCGAGAATCGCAGCGCTTGAAGGAAAACTCTATATTTACTCGGAACATGATGAGGAAAAAGTAAAGGCACTTTGTCATCAAGCCTTATCAAAATCTCTCATTTATTCACTTCTAGCACCCCAAATGCACATCCGCATAGAGCCAGAAATCTTTCGGCTCTAAGGCCAACTATTCCTCCTCACACAAAACCCTTTGCACTCCATGGGTCTCTTTGCGGTAACCATTTGGCAATACACACCTGCTACCATTAACCAAAAAAATCTCAAAGGGTGTTAGATGAAATCAACGCTTCTTGTTTCTGTCTCGTTAGTTACAGCACTTGTTGCTGGGGGTGCCGCACATGCCAAAACCATCGGTGGGTTGGCGTTTTCTGATGCGACGCGCCATGCTTCCTCCATGACCCAAAAGGACGACTTTACCATCGTCGGGTCCAAAAATCTCATGGAAATGAAAGCTGTCAATAGTGATGGCACCATTAACGCAGTCATCGAGATTCCCTCGGGCACCTCCGCTAAGTGGGAAATGAGCAAGGATGACCCCAAGGCGGTGTATTGGGAATTTAAGAAAAACAAGCCTCGCGTGGTACATTATTTGGGGTATCCTGGCAACTACGGCGCAATTCCTGGCACTGCTTTACCAAAAGAACTAGGGGGCGATGGCGACCCACTGGACGTCCTTGTGCTAGGCCAAGCCTTGCCCCGTGGCGAAGTTGTCAGTGTGCGTCTCATTGGCGTGCTAAAGATGCTTGATGATGGTGAGCAAGATGATAAACTGATTGGGGTTTTAACCAAAGATTCTCCTTTTGCACACATCACAAGCATGCAACAACTTGACGCGGAGTTTGTGGGCGTGAGCCAGATTATCGATACTTGGTTTGCAAACTACAAGGGGCCAGATGGCGGCATGAAAGGGCTTGGTTTTGAAGATGCTGATGTTGCCATGAACGTTCTTAAAGCGGCGGCCGCTAACTACAAAAAGTAACTATTTCACCCGCTTTTTGCATAACTAAACACCTTTACATGTAAGGCTTTGTGTCTTACATGTAAAGGTTGCAAACCCCTGTGAAAAACCTATCTCACTCCTAAAAAATAAAGATTCTATTCTTGCGGCACATCCATGGTGTTTAGATTAGTGTAATTACTCTAATCTACTTTAAGCAACCTTTGCTATCATTTTAGAGCAATTACACTAAAAAGGATAAAAAATGAAAATGCCGTTCTTACTCAACACGTTCGCCGCACTTGCGCTAACTGCAAGCCTCGCATCGGCAGCTGTGTACACACTCGACCCCGTCCACTCAGAAGTGGGCTTTAAGGTCAAGCACATGATGATTAGCAATGTCCGTGGAAAATTTACTGACATTAAGGGCACTTTTGACCTTACCGATGGTAAATTTGCCACTCTAGAAGGCGTTGTCCAAGCACACACAATCACCACCGATGATGAGGACAGGGACAACCACTTGCGTTCTCCAGATTTTTTTGATGTAGACAAATACCCCACCATCACCTTTAAGTTCACCAAACAAGAGGGGGCTAACATCTACGGAGACCTTAGCATCAAAGGCGTCACAAAACCCGTTGTGCTCACTTCACAAGTAAGCGGTGAAGTCGTAGACCCTTGGGGAAACACCCGCATAGCCCTTGTTTTGGAAGGAAAAATCAACCGTAAAGATTTTGGCCTAACGTGGAATAAAATACTCGAAGCTGGCGGCGTGGCTGTCGATGAAACCGTACACCTTTTCATCGAAACACAAGGCATACGCCAATAAGGCACGGGGAGAAAACTCCCCACCCTCACGGGCGCAGCCGCCCCTGGGATTATCTACGACTATTATGGATTTGACCCGCGCGCTTACACGATACACAAGCACAAAAGGGGCGAAGGTTGTTTTTGACGCTTTCTTTATGGGCGCAAAAGTGAGTGCGTTTTTATGGGAATAACTGGCATTTTGCTACAATGCACGCGGAGAAACACACATGAAAACAAAAGAACGTATCTTAGAAACTGCCTTAGCGCTGTTTAACACGTCAAACACCCAAGCAGCAACCACTAATCACATTGCCGCAGCCCTAGGCATGAGCCCTGGCAATTTGCATTACCACTACAAAAACCGCGAAGAGATTATCTTTGCGCTGTATGAGCAGATGCATCAAAAGCTCTTTCCTGAGCCATCTTTTACTCCTCAAACACTCCAAGCCCTCACCGAGCAACACCAACGATTTGCCCTCATCGCGTGGGAATACCGCTTTTTTTACAGGGAGTTGCTTTTTTTACTCTCGCGAGATGAGCGACTTAAAGAGCGGTTTAAAACAGACAACCTTGCCTACAAACACCGCATCCAAACCATGCTCCGTACCTTTCACGACGCAGGCTGGATGCACCTACCCCTTGAAAATATGATTCACCACCTCAGCGACACCATCTTGCTATTTTTGCAATTTTGGCATCCTTTTTTAGAAAGCATGGGCGAGAACATGGACGAATACGCCATCAAAGGAGGCGTCAGACACATCGAAGGAAGCCTGCGCTCTTTCCTCACACCCGAAGGCTTACGCATCCTCGCAAGCATCGAAAGCATCGAAAGCTAGCACGAACAACACAAAAAAAAACCTTTACATGTAAGGGTTACAAATCCTGCACGCGTTTTACTACTGTCTTGTTTTGGTGGAATATTTTTTGCTTGAATTTCATATTATCAAGGAGGCAACAATGTACGTACATGAAAGCGGTGTGGGTTATTGGCTCTATATTCAAAACGATAAATACGCCTATGAAGTACTCGAAGACCGCAAAGAGGAAGCTTCTGGCACTGTTTCAAACAAGCCCTACGATTCGAGCTTGAACGAATATCTTAATAAAATCATTGCCAGCATTCCAGAACTTAAAGAATATAAAGAAAATGGCGGAGGCATAGGTGTTGTTATTTTGCCCGAGAGTGCTTCCCCAACGCTCAAAAATGCCGTGAGCCAAACCACCAATAAAATGCTAGACGAAGGGACGGATGAGGACATTCTCAAAGGCGTTTTAGGCATCGTTAAATACCATTACTCAGGAGAGGTTGAATACGGCAATGGTACAGCGACAAGCAAAAACACTACCTTTACCTATGACCTTGATTCGGTTAACAATGTTTTGGACAAATTCAAAGAGATTTATGCCTCAAATGGCGCATTTTCAGCAGGTCTTGGTGTATTTTCGCAGTATTTGAATGAAATCTATGACATCTTGCAAAAAGAGGCCAATCCGGAAAATGAGATGGAAACAACCGCCGACGAAGAGGCAAAAAATGATCTCGTCGACACCTTAATCCAAGAGATAGAAAAAAGCGAAGACGACACAACTCCGGGCCCCAAACAACTCAACAAAGCACTCTATGGAAAATACATCAAAGCACTTCAATCCCACCTCACAAGCGGTTTATTGCAGCAGCACGTTTAACAAAAAATATCCCTATTTTTAACCCTCCGTTTAAAAAATTTAACTTTCCACAACAGTAATTCATCATCTCTTTTTCATGCTAAAATAATAAAATATAATTAGAATATTTAGATAAAAGTAGCTTAAGAAAAAAGGAGATTACGTATGTTTGAATTATTTAAAACACGCGCTGAGGCCTCTGGAAATACCGAGGTAAAACGCTTTGGCACCACGACAGAAGCGCTTGGTTTTATTGAGGATTTTTTAAAAGAAGAAAACATTCAAGATGTGTCTGGTTCTTATGCAGTGTGGGCGGATGGGCCATTGCTTGAACAAGTCGATAAAAAAGCCATGGTTCAAAAGTTTCCAGGTCTTAGCTTTGATGTCACCGCCCAAAATGCCAAGGGTGCAAGGGTGGGCATCTCTCAACTTAAAATGGGAATCGCAGAAACAGGGGGTATGGCCCAAGACTCCGAAGATGTCACCCAGCGCCTTGCCTCTGCGTTGTGCTGGATACATGTAGCCATCCTTCCTACGACAAAAATCTTTCCCGATTTGGGTGATTTTTTTAAACGTATGCACCCAAGGGAGTACAAATTCATGACGCTCATCACGGGGGCTAGTAAAACAGCGGACATCGAGCGCGTACTTGCCGTGGGTGTGCATGGGCCAGAGAGGCTTGTGATTCTTTGCGTGGATGATTTAGAAGTAGAAGGAGTACAACAATGAAACCCCAAATGCCAAAAAATATCAACGAAGCCCTCCAAAGCAAGAGCCTCGCAGGCATCCTTGACCGATGGGATTACCCCGCCACCCGCGCCAAAGCCTTTGAAGGCATCGACTTTCAAGCCCTTCGCCGAAAAATCGCTACCGTAAAAGGCGGAGTTGCAAGCAATTTCAATGAAGTTGTAGAAACCTTCACCAAAAACGCACAGGCCAATGGCATCAAAGTCTTTCGCGCCAATAGCCCCAAAGAAGCCAAGGATTACATCGCCAATTTGTGCAAAGAAAAAGGTGTCAAAAAAATCGTCAAATCCAAATCCATGGCCACCGAAGAGATTCACCTTAACCACCACCTAGACCAGTTTGGCATCGAGTCCAACGAGACGGACCTAGGAGAGTGGATTTGCCAACTTGCGCACCACACCCCCTCACACATGGTGCTACCTGCCATCCACCTTAGCAAAGAAGAGATTTCAGACCTTTTTTCAGAAGAGACCCAAAAACCCCTCGATAATGACATCCAAAAGCTCGTCAAGGTAGCACGCGAACAGATTCGTGAAAGATTTTTTGAGGCGGATTTGGGGATCTCAGGAGGAAACATCGCCATTGCGGACACAGGTACCATTGTCATCACCGAAAACGAGGGCAACGGGCGACTAGCCACCACACTCCCTAACGTCCATTTGGCACTTGTGGGCATCGAAAAACTTGTCCCAACCTTTGAAGATGCAGAACATATCTTAAAAGCCCTGCCTCGTAGCGCCACAGGCCAGCTCTCAACCACGTACAACTCTTTTATCTCAGCCCCAACCCGCAATCCCGATGGCTCCATGAAAGAAGTGCATGTGGTCTTGCTTGATAATAACCGCACCAAGATGGCCGCGGACCCCAAGTTTAAAGAAGCGCTTCAGTGCATCCGTTGTGCGGCCTGTTTGAACGTATGTCCGGTGTTTCGCCTTGTCTCAGGACACGTTTTTGGCGACATCTACACGGGTGGGATTGGGACAATCTTGACCGCATGGTTTACCGAACTTAAATCCGCAGAAAAGATTCAAGGGCTGTGCATCGGCTGTGGAAAATGTACGGAGATTTGCCCTGCTAACATTGACATCGCGGGGTTGATTTTGGAAATCCGCCACCGAGTCGCCAAAAAAGAAGGATTGCCCTTTATCTACAAAGGCGCCTTGCAAGTCATCAACAACCGCAAGCTGTTTCACTCCTTGCTTCGCGCGGGTTCCATCGCCCAAAAACCCTTTGTCAAAGACGGATTTATTCGCCATTTGCCTTTCTTTTTATCTGGGTTTACCGAGCACCGCAGTTTGCCTACCGTTGCCCCTGTAGCGTTTCGTGACCTTTTTAAAACCATCAAACAACCCAAGGGCGAAACCAAAGCGGCATTTTTTGCAGGATGCGCTCTGGATTTCGTGTACCCAGAAACTGGCAAAAACATCATCAAAGTCTTAAATAAAGGTGGAGTTGAAGTCGTCTTCCCTGAGGAGCAATCGTGCTGTGGCATCCCCCACTGGGGAAGCGGCTCCTTTGACATGGCCGCCCAATCAGCGGCCCACAACTTAAAAACGTTGCTAGAAGACGACCCTGATTATGTGGTCATCGGGTGTGCCAGTTGTGCGACGGCACTCAAAAAAGAGTGGGCGGAGATTTTAAAAGAGCAAGGCATGGAAGAACTCATCCCCCAAGCCAACAAGGTGGCCCAAAAAGCCTACATGTTTACAGAACTTGTCAACAAACTTGTGGAGGAGAAAAAACTCACCCCAAAAGAAGGCATCGCCATCCACACACTCACATACCATGATTCTTGTCACGCCAAGCGTCACTGCGGGCTTTCAACAGAACCCAGAGCGGCGTTGAGTGCGGCGGGGTATGCGATTACGGATATGAAAGAGTGTGACGTGTGCTGTGGCATGGGTGGGGCTTACACTATCAAGCAGTCCGATGTCTCCATGCAAATGCTCAAACGAAAACTTGAAAACATCAACAACACAGGCGCGGAATTTGTCAGCGCGGAGTGTCCAGGCTGTCTCATCCAACTTGGCGGCGGGCTTGACAAAGCAGGCTCCACCATCAAGGCGATGCACCCTGCTGATTTGATGGTCGATAAGTTTCAATAATCCTCCTTCACGCCAACCCTCAAGCTCCCGCTACCGAGGGTTGGTTTAACTGTTAATACTATTTTGCTACTCTCCTTTAAAAACCAATGTCAGGAACCCCATGGACTCACTCACACAAGCCGCCCTTGGCGCGTCTGTTGCTTACGCCTTTTGGCACAAACCTTTGGGACCAAAGGCGCTACTTTTAGGGGCGGCACTAGGAACATTGCCAGACTTAGACATCTTGGCGCACCCTTTTTTAGACGGGGTTGAGCAGCTATACTGGCACCGTGGAGAGTCTCATTCTATTTGGTTTATCTTCTTCGGTGCTTTACTGTTTGCCTTCTTTCTCCACCGATGGCGCTGGCAGGAAAGAATGCCCTTTAGACAAGTGTTTTGGGGCGTGTTTGCCGTCTTTGGCACCCATGTGCTTATCGATTACTTCACCATTTATGGCACACAACTCTTGGCACCATTTTCGCGCTACGGGTTTGCCCATGGGAATCTTTTCATCATCGATCCACTCTACACCCTACCGTTGCTTTTTGGCATCGGGTTTGCTGTTTTTTTAAAAAGCCCAAAAGCCAATCACTTAGGGCTTTACATCAGCTCTTTTTATGTGCTTTTTTCCTTGGTTGCCCACGGTTATGCCCACCATGTCTTTACCCAAGATTTGAAAGAAAAAGGTGTACATGTAAACCGCTCAACCACCATGGCAACGCCTTTTAACACCCTTTTGTGGAGGCATTTAGCCCAAACGCCTGAGGGTTTAAAGGTGGGCTATTATTCGCTTTTAGCCCCGCGTGCCATCACGTATGAGCTTATCCCCCAACACAAAGAACTCCTAGAGCCTTACCAAAACTGGGACAATGTCAAAACCATAGCGTGGTTTTCTAAAGGGTTTTGGGTGGCCCAAAAACAAGACGAGGGCATTCGCCTAAGCGACGCGCGCTTTGGGGAAATCAGAAGCAGTATTGACGCCCCACCGCACACGTGGGGTTATCTTTTCTCATGGCACATCACGGACGACCAAAGGCAAATGCAACGCGCCCCAAGAGCGAAACAAAACCTCAAAGAAGCCTTACATGTACTCTACCAAAGGCTCACAGGAGCGCCCTAGTTAAAGCATGTTTTTCAAGTCAGACGAAGCCGTCGGGTACGCTAAGGCCATTTGCTTAAACGTCGCAATGGGCATCTTTGTTTTTAGCAACATGGCACACAGGTTAATCACTTCTGGGCTGTTGTACCGCAAAAGCGTTGCACCCAAAAGTGTACCCTCTTTAGAGAGCACCATCTTGTATGCTCCGTGGGTTTCGCCGATGCGCTTTGAGGAGGGCCAACTGGCCGTTTCGCCCTCTTTGATAGCGTAATCCAGCCCCTTCTCCCTCGCCTCTTCTTCTGTGATGCCCACGGCCGCTAAGGGCGGGTGGGTGAACATCGCATGTGCCACCAACGCACCATCCCACGTGCGGTGATTGCCTTTGAGGATGTTTTCTCCTGCTATTTTGCCTTGTTCATCCGCAACCGTGGCAAGCTGGTAGGGCGTGTCGGTGCAATCCCCAATGGCGTACACGTGCGGGTTGCTCACGCTTTGCATGTGGGCGTTAACCGCAATGCCTTTGGCACTAGCTTGCACGTTGCCCGCATCACCCTCTAGCACCGAGAGATTGGGCATGCGCCCGATGGTTTCAAACACCGCATCGGCCTTTACATGTAAGCCTTCTTCTGTGATGAGCGTGTACGTGGTGCCTTGCTTAGTTACTTCCATGATAGGCGCGTTGGTAATGACGCGAATGCCTGCTTCTTTGGTCGCACTCAAAAAGCGCGCCACCATGCTCTCATCGAACCCTTTAAGGGGTTGGTTGGAACGGTGCACAACCGTGACTTCACTGCCCAAACTCGCCGCTACATAGGCAAACTCAAAGGCAATCACACCTGCCCCGATAAAGGCAATGCGTTTGGGGAGGCTAGGCATTTCTAAAAAATCATCACTTGTGCGTAAATGTTCGCTCCCCTTGATGGCGTTGCGCCTTGGGAGGGAGCCCGTTGCTAGCACGATGTGTTTTGCGCTCAGGGTTTTTTGCCCTACGCGAAGCGCATCAGGGGCGCAAAAGGTGGCGATGCCTTCAATGAAGCGCGCTTTAGACTGGAGCGTTTTGCGGGTTCTGTGGGGAACGGACGCGGTAAATGCGTTTTTAAGGGATTGGAGCGCCGCCCAAGAGCTTTTTGGCATGGCTTCAAAGCCGTCTCCAAGCAAATCTTTGATGGCATTGCGGGCTTCTTGGTGTGCCACGAGGTACTTTTTAGGCTGGCACCCCTTAAGTGCACAAACACCGCCAAGAGGTTCAGGGGCGACTACTGCCACTTTTTGATGGGACGCTAAGGCTTCAAGGGCATAATAAGCAGAAGTCCCGCTCCCCACGATGATGGTGTCAAAGTGTTCTGTTTTCATGGTGCACTCCTTGGTGTTGTCTGTTCTTTGTTTTGCATTAAGATGACTAAGGCATATCATACCGAACAATAGAACACAAAAACCCGCCCATAAAAAAATTATTGCCACACAGCAAGCGCGCCTTCAATAAAGCGTAAAAAACTAATCCACAATAAAAAGCTTCGCGCCACAAGGCGTGAAGGAGCGGTGCGCCATGGTGTTATCGGCGACTTCGTAGCTCATCCCTGCTTTTAAAAGATGCACTTCACCGTTTTCAAGTTCCGTGTAAAGTTCGCCCTCTAAACACAATAAAATGTGCCCTTTTTGGCACCAGTGGTCGGCCTTGTACCCTGCGGAGTACTCCACCATCCGCACGCGAATCGCGCCGCATTGTTTGGTGCGCCAAAGGGCAACGCCACTTTCGCCTCGATGTTCGCTTGGCGTGATGCTACTCCACTCAGTTGCACCAAAAGGGATATGGGTCATTTGCATTGGTTTTCCTTTGCATGTAAGGGTTTTTTGGAAAAAGAGCATACAAGTTCTAATAATGAGAAACTCTACATGATGTTTGCTGAAAACCCTATACTAAAAAATCACCCTTTATGCCGACCAAAACCTTATCGATGGCATCAAATCCTACGCGAAAAAACACAACACTTCTGTCTCAAAATTGGTGATGCACTTTTTTGAATCCACGCTAAAACATGAAAATCCCAACAAAACAATACCCTCTAAAACATCAAAACTTCAGGGCATCCTTAAAGGGAAAATCTCGGAAGAAGAATATGCTACCTACCTTGAAAAGAAGCACGCATGAGGGTTTTACTTGACACTAACGTTGTGTTAGATTTGCTCATGGAGCGCGAGCCTTTTAGTCAACTGGCACAAAAGATTTTTCTCAAAATAGAATCAAAAGAAATAGAAGGCTTTTTATGCCCAACTTCCGTGACGACGCTTTATTACCTTTTGCACAAGCATCTTGGCAAAAAAGAGTGCAATGAAGCGATTCAAACGCTACTTGAGTTGTTTGAAATTGCAACGTTGAACAAAAACATTTTGCAAGAAAGCGTAAAAAACGTAGGCAGCGACTTTGAAGACAGCGTCATCTACACGAGCGCTTCCCATGCGCACATCGACATCATCATCACCCGAGACCTTAGCGGATTTAAAAACTCCCCCATCAACGTGATGCAACCCCATGAGTTTTTGATTGATGCGGAAAGCATTAAAAGCTAAAGCTTCTTTTTCATTGAACTTCAAAAAAGCATCGAGTTTGGTTTTGCCATTTTCACCCTTGTAGAGTAAAAATTGAGTTGGTAGCTGTTTATCCATTTATCTTAACCTCCCCACAACTTCTAAAGCTTCCATCTCAAACCTAGAAAATGCAAACCACTTTTTACCCAAATCTTTGAGACTCGCTCCTATGTGATAAATCTCTGTACCATCAAGTATCAAAAATCTATCATGAGCTTTTTTAAACTCTTGAAGTTCTATATTTTTATATTGGGCTTTGTATTTTTGGTGGTCTAAATTGAGCTGTTTTGAAATGGTTGCCGTATAGATTTTAAACTTGATGTTTGGATATTTGCTAAAAAGTGTAAAAACTGTATCGTCGATATAGTTATCTATCAGTACCACTTCCTTTTTTGCACTCTTTAGCAAATCGTTTACAAAGGCATACGCATCATATATTTGCCCATCGTAAAAGATTCCCTCACTTGGTTTTTTAGTTTTATCTTCTAGTGCATTTAAAATAACATCTATTTTCTCATCTGTGCGAAACTGTTTTTGCTCCAACAAATCCAACCTTTGAAAAACAAGGGCATTATTGGAGATAAACTTTCTCATATTTACAAAAGCTTCAATGATTTGGATACTTACTTTGATAGCAATCTCACTTCGCAAAACTGCTGAGAGCATAGAGACACCTTGCTCTGTAAATACATAAGGTAAATATTTTCTATGTTTTCCACGACTATTTTCTAAGGTCGCATTTTGCGACCTTAAAGACTCTTCGTTTTCTAAGGTGCCAAATTGGAACCTTAAAGACTCTTTTGAACTTGAGGTCGCAATTTGCGACCTCAAGTTTTCATACTCCACTTCTGTAAGCTGAAAACGAAAACTTTGCGGGAATCTCTCACTATTTCTATTTACTGCCCGATTTAAGTTTTTTGTTTCCACCTGATAAAGTTCAGCCAAATCACTATCAAGCATCACTTGAAGTCCACGGATAGTGTGGATTTTGTCTTGTAGGTTTTGATTGTCTATTGTTTGTAGTTCATTTTCCATTTCAACACACTCCTTTTTGCTGCTGGGGCTTGGCGCTTTCACACTGTGCTATCTTTGCCGAGTTGCGAAACGGAAGCTTTAGTTCTTGCGATGACGTGGATGATTGGGCTGGGTGTTTTTGTCATTTGGGGTTGCTTATTGTTTTAATATTTTCACTGCTTAATATTCTCATCTGTTCTATTGCTATTTTATTGAGCCTTCGAAGCCTCTCTTTTTGTGATAACCCTTCACTGATAAAGTGCGCATTGAGAGATTCCATATTTGCCAAACATACAAGTTGATTGACATTAGCCTCATCACGGATATTTCCTTTTTTGTCTTTGCTTAGATCCCTCCACTCTTTTGCACTCATGCCAAAGAGTGCTACATTTAAGATGTCAGCTTCGCTCGCATAGACAAAATTTATCTGACTAGGTGTAAGCTCTTTTGGGATGAGATTTTCTTTGATAGCATCGGTATGGATTTTGTAGTTTAGCTTTGTGAGATTTCGGCGAATATCCCAACCAAGTTGTTTTAGCTCTTCACTTTTAAGTCTTTGAAACTCTTTGATAAGATAAAGTTTAAACTCAACAGAGACCCAAGAAGCAAACTCAAAAGCGATGTCTTTATGAGCGTATGTACCGCCGTATCGCCCTGACTTTGCCACCATCCCTATGGCATTTGTTCCACTTATCCACTTTGTAGGACTCATCGTAAAGCTATTGAGACCTGCATCTTTTTTAAACCCGTCGAATTCGACGGGTTTAAAATCTGGATTGTAAAGCTGTTCCCAAATACCTAAAAACTCTATGGTATTACGATTGCGAAGCCAATTCTTTATAATGTCATTAGCAAGAGCATCGTCCTTGTATTTTGCTATATCGGTTATGCAAATATAATCTTCATCTTCTATTTTTAGAGTTGTTATCTCATTATTCAGTACTGTTATTTTTGCCATGGTTTACCTTTTTGGCCACCATCCTACAATGAATCGCTCAACTACTTTGAAAAAATTTCAATTTGAAATACTTCACAACGCAACATTTACACGCCAAATCTTCTTGCCGAGTTTCCCTAAAAAATGATTTACATGTAAGGGTATTCACGACTCATTTGCTTGGCTTGATGCTAGCTCTTCACTTCCTTTTTTTGGTAGTAATCATAAACAAAAAATCTGCCAAGTTTGAGTTACATCACCATTTTTTACATTGCGTTATTATAAAAAATATTCTTTTTAAATATTTCTGACCTTGTAACTCTTGATTTGCGACTATTTGTCCCTGCATACATGTAGCCATAATAAACTCCAAATTCATTCTCTTTGTTTGTTTTGTTTTGCATAATAGATTGCTCTAAAGCCAAAAGCTTTTGCTTAAAATTATCTGGAATTTTTTCTGTCATGCAAATTTCAATGACCAAAGTAAAAAAGTTTGATTTTCTATACCAAATCGAATCCAATTCTAAATCTAATTTTGCAATAATTGAAAACGCCTTAAGAATTTTTGATTTAATATTATGATAATTAGGATATTCTTCATTAAACTCTGCAATGCACTTTTCAAGCTCACTATCTCGATTGTAATAGCCTTTTTCAATTGTTGACATTACTTGTAAAAAGAAATGCACATCAGCCATACGCGTAAACTCAGATTCGTAGAATACTCCAAAATTTGCTAATTCAATTTCTTCTGAAAGTTCTTTTGCTGTTTGAATAAATTTACCATCATATATTGCATTATGTATTTCTATGTCTTCTAATTTAAACTTTGTGAGGTTAATTCTTCTAAATATTTCTCTAACTAGTGACTCATCAACTTTACCAATATCTCTAACAACAATTTGATAAGCTAAAAAATCTTCTTGTTCTTCTTCTGTCAAACTTTCATACGGCGGAACGATTTTCAAAGGTTTTTCAAATGTCCCATCAAGATAATTTTTAATAGTTGTTAATCTTTGTTGACCATCAATTACTTTTTGTGTTGTTCGAAGTTTTTTAGTATCAGTTTCTCCCTGACAGACGTATATTTCAGGGAAAGGATATCCTTTTAATATTGTGTCTAAAAATTGCTCTTGATGTTCTTGTGTCCAAACAAATTTTCTTTGAAAATCAGGAGACAAATTTAATTGATTATTAGCTATCTTCTCAAATATGTCTGCTATAGTTGGATTTGTTACAGAAGGTCTAATTTGGTGTGACATACTTATCTTCCTTTTCGTTTTATATTTTTGAATCCATCAATAATATAGTCTTCTAAATGTTCATATGATTGAAAAACTCCAGCTGAAACCTTGTAATTACCCACTTCTGATTTCCCATTAGAAAGAGAGTCAAAAAATGCAAACCAATCATCTTTGATTGATTTCATTTGAAATGAAATGGGTAATTTATCTGGTCTTATCCATCCAAGAGCCACATATTCTAAAAATTTATGATACATCTTTAATTCATTTTCAGTAACTGTGGTTCTAGAATTACGAAAATTTATTTGATATTGTGATATTCTTTTCATTAGTTTTTTAAATAATTGGGGTGAAATAATTGCAATATCTATATCTGAATCATAGTCAAAATCTTTGTTTTTAAAAGGGCTAAAACCCAATTTTGCAGAACCTATGATATAAACTTCATGAAAAGAAATATCAAATTTTAAAGCAATTTTTTTTCTAAATTCATAAAATTCATCTTCTCTACCATTAAAAACATAAGGGATTCCATGCAAAACAACTTTTCTACAAAAATCATAAAATTCATCTTCATTAGCCAAAGACTTTAATTGTAGAACAAAAGCTTCCAGAACCATAAACTCTCCATTAAAAAATATATACAGGGTTATTTTTTTAAGTTTTAATTAATATCATACTTTTGGGATATAGCAAGTAAAGACTATAACATAATAACTTGGACATTAAAGAATATAGGTATTTTATCTCGAAAAAGCATTCAAGCTTTTAAAAGATGGGCCAACATTTTCTAAATGGAAGCTAAGGCCCTCCTTCTCGACTAGCCCCCCCCTACAACTCCCGCCGTAAAATCTCCTCTAACACCACCGTTGCGTAGGAGCCTTTTTGGAGGCTAAAGTGCATTTCAAACCACGCTTCTTCTTCGCGGTAGTTCCATTCTACATCTTCGGCGAAACTCCACGCAAAGCGTCTTGCGCCGTTCATTTGGCTTAGGTAGGGTTCGGCTTGGGCGCAGTACGCGTCTTCGACTTCTTTGGCGATGCCCTCCGTGCGCATGGCGCGGTTGCCCGCTAGCCAGCCTGTAAGCACCGCATCTTTTGCCTCGAATCTAGCCGCTTCTGTTTCTACATCTTCGATGACAAAAGCTTTGCCGTGGGGGTAGTGGTGGCACACGTCGCCAGGCAAAAGTTTCAAAAACTGCTTTTGCGCTTTGAGAGCTTTAAGGGTCGCTTTGCCCCACGGGAAGATGTCGGCAAGCTCTTTTTCACTAAAACCTTCCACCAGTTTGCTCATCTCGATGCGCCGTGAAAGCCACGCGTTAAAGAGGCTACTTTGGTACGCACTGATGAGCAAGTCGTGAATCTTTTTGTTGCGCTCACGCCGTTTGCCTTGCAAGATGGCTAGGCCTTGTTCAAAGTTGTCCCCCTCTTTCCCGAACCGCTGATACCCAAAAAAGTTCGGGTACCCCTGCGCTTTGATGGTGCGCAAGGCTTGTTCGAGTTTGAGCGCGTCGGTAGGTAGCACCTTTTTCAGGCGAATAAAAAAGCGGTTACCTTTAAGGTGTCCCATTTTGATTTTGTTGTTGTGATACGTGGTGGAGAGTAGTTTGATGTTAGGGTGCGAAAAGTTCTCAAAGGCCTTTTCATGGGACTTGTGGATGCTCACGTACTGGATGGTCATGCCTTCTTTGTCTTTCAGCCCCGCGTAGCCAAAGTCTCGCACTTTCGCCCCGCTTACTTCGCTTAGGGCTTGAAGCATCTGCCACGTGGTGAGGTCTTTTTTCCTTACATGTAAGACCAAATGCTCACCCTCGCCACTAAAAGGGTACAGAGGAATCTCCGTCACGGTAAAATCGTTGGCATTTTTCGTAAAATGCACCCCTTCGATGGGGCTATGGTTCAAAAAAAAGCGTCTTTCCACAAGGATTCCTTAAAAATGATGTTCTTTGCACGGGCAACGAAAACGCCCCCGTACGGCTTTGCCAAAAAAGGTCAAAGGAGTTTTGGTCTGCTGGGCGATGCGTTCTAGGATGCGCGCATACCGCGGGTCGAAGCTAAAGAGCATTTCGTACTCTTCACCACTACATAACTGTGCTTTTGTGTGCTTACATGTAAAGCGCACGCCAAGGTTATTGGCCGCGCACAAACGGGAAAGGTCTTTGCCAAGCCCATCAGAGAGGTCCATCGCCGCGCTCACGTACGGTGCGGCTTTGTAAAAAAATGCCGCTTTTAAAGCAGGTTTCATAAACCGCGCGCCAGAACCAAGGCTTCCGCCACGCATCAGGGTTTTTAGCCCCTTTAACGACTCGCCGATGCGCCCTGTGTACGCGAGCACATGCCCCTCTTTCATCCCCTTGCGAAAGACGGGGTTTTTGGTGTGGGAAATGATGGTGATAGAGATGGTTAGTCGCTCGCCCGAAGTCGTGTCACCCCCGATGAGCTCCACCCCCCACGCGTTACATGTAGCCAAAAATGCCCCCGTGAGCTCTTTGAGTTCACTGTGGGTGTACGCGCTTGGAATAGTCACGCCAATGAGCGCGTATTTGGGCACAGCGTTCATGGCGATGGCATCGGAAAGGTTCACCAACATGCTCTTTTGGGCAATCTGCGCGAGGCTCATCCATTCGCGCTTAAAATGGACGTTTTGGGCAAAAATGTCTTTGGAGTACACCCACTCGCCCACCACCGCTCCATCATCCCCAATGCGCGGTGACGTGAACTGTGAAATGACAAATGCTTCTTTGTTCATGGGCTCCCTTTATTGGGCAACATTGTACTCATATACGTGTTAATTTTACTTGATTACATGCCCTTTTCATGCGAAATGTGTACACTTACCGAAAGTATAAGTTTACATTCAGTACACTTGTCACTTACGCAAAAATCAAGGAGACCGCCGATGACGTTTTCGTTTTCAGTGAGCATTTTTCGCTTCAACGCCAAAACCGATTACCTCCCTTACTACAAAAAACACACCTTAACCCTTTCGCCCCAAGACTCCCTCGCGCAGGCGCTTGCGCAGGCCAAAACCCAAGACCCGCTGTTTGACTACCCCAAAGGCGAACACGCCGCGGTGAAAATCAACGGTGTCGCCCTTTCCACAGCCACTTCCTTGCAAGACATCAAAGCAACCTTTGGTACGGAACTTACCATCGACGCCCTCTCAAGCAAACGCGCCACTAAAGACCTCATCATCGACACGCAGGATTTTTACGAGCGTTTTGATTTGCTTGCCCCTTACGTGCAAAAAGTCGACCGCGAGTATTTTGAGTCGCTCATTTGCTTGCATTATGGCTCCGAGGTACTTGCTTACAACCCTCGCTTTTACGGCGCGGCGTTTTTTGTTTTTGCCAAAGAGATGATGGAAAAATACTACGAGTTTAAAGACCAGATTCTCGCCATCGTTGCTGACCCAGAAAACGGCATCTGGTTGCACACGCCACTCACCTTTACTGTTTTTCCCGCCCCTGCAAACGTCGAAGAGTGTGTAGACGCGCTCAAAAAAGCACTCGCGCAAAAAGGTGTCCAAGCGCCCCAAACCTTCACAACCACTAGCCAACAACCCGCCAAAACCACGGCGGCACTATTGGAGATTTTGGGCATTGGTGAAACCCAAACGCCCCTTGAAGCCATCAATCAAGCACTCCAAACCCGCACACCAAAGCACCCTTTTACCGCCTTCAAAACAGGGATTTATGCGGGGCAAGCTAGCAACATGGACCTCCTTAAACGCCTTGTTGCCTTTTCAGGTGCCAAAACCGCCCCGCTCTCGCGTGCACGCCACCACTGCGGCACGAGTCTCTACCCACACGCCAAAGACATTGCCCTTACTATGGCGGGCGACATCTTGCTTGAAGCCTTTGACGCAGGGTGCGATTTTGTGCTAGTGGACGACACCCTAGACTTTGCCTTTTTAGAAACCAACCAACGGGCCATAAGCAAAGCACTCAACAGAGAAGTCAACATCCCTGTACTCACCCCTGCGCAGCTTGTTTTGCTTGCCCTTGGAGAGTTTGACAAAGCCGCCCTTTCTTCCCACACGGTCAAACCTACGTTTGTGGACTAAAGACCCCGCCCCTTACGAGGGGTCTTTAGTTTGTTTTAACGGCCTTTAAGCTACCATACCACCCATGACACAAACGGAAAAACTTCACCTCCTTCATCAACTTTACCAGTACCGCGCGCTTGGGTTTGACTACATCAAGTACGAGCGCAAACTTGCCCCGCCTAAGGTTGTAAGCGATGATTCCCTTCACGCCCTAGAAAAAACCTTGGCTTCGTGCCAGTTGTGCGGGCTAGCCAAATGCCGCAAAAAAGTGGTCTTTGGAGAAGGAAACCCCAACGCCACGCTTATGTTTATCGGCGAAGGGCCAGGAGCCAGTGAAGACGAAGCGGGCCGTCCTTTTGTGGGGCGCGCGGGACAACTGCTCACCAAAATCATCGAAAATGTTTTACATGTAAGCCGAAACGACGTCTACATCGCCAACATTGTCAAGTGTCGTCCGCCTAAAAACCGCGTCCCTTTGCCCGAAGAAGTCGACGCGTGCAAGCCTTTTTTACTGCAACAAATCGCCCAAATAAATCCGCGCATCATCGTTGCCCTTGGCTCCACCAGTTACCACCACCTCACGGGCGAATTTGACAGCAAAATCACCCAAGTGCGCGGCCAAGTCATGGCATTTGGCGACGCCAAGCTCGTCCCCACGTACCATCCCAGTTTTCTTTTGCGAAACCCCTCTGCCAAAAAAGAGGTTTATCTTGACATGCTAAAGGTTAAATCACTCCTATGAAATCCTTCATTCTTGCGCTCATCCTTCTTGCCACCTCGCTTTTTGGTCAAACACGCTCATTGCTCTCCCCTATTTCTGCGCCTCAAAGCTTTTTTCTTGACACAGACGGCCTAGTGTGTAACGAACAGTGTTTGGAAGACTTTGTACAACGGGAATTTTACTTTTCCTTTTTGAGCAAATATCCCTACGCGCCCGTGAGTCTTGATGCGCTTCAAGAGCTTTACAGGGAACTTAGCATCCTCTTTGGACTAGACGCCCAAGGGGACAAACCTGCCATCCAACTGGCGGTGCTTGTACCCCAAAAACGCATTCGCGGGTACGCTATCTCCACGGTCAATACCATCATCGCTTACTTGCTTCACCGCAACCACCACTTTAGCGTGGAGGTTTTTAACATCAACGACGAAACCGAAGAAGACGTAGCCCGCGGCATCGCCCAGATTCGCGCCAAAGGTTACCGCTACGTCATCGCGCCTTTAACTATTGATGGCGTACCACACCTTTTAAAACACGCCGAAGGGTTACAGCTTTTTGTTCCCACAGTACACCAAAGCCTTGTGCATTTTGCACCGCGTTCGGTGCTTTTTGGTGGCATCGACTACCAAGACCAAGTCCGCGTGCTCAGCCAACATGCCAATGGAAAAATCGCCACTTTTTCAGATGGAACCCTCCTTGGCAATACCCTCGACGCCCTTGTGGAACAAGAAAATGGTGCGGCACTTTACAAGCGAGAACTGAGCTCTCCACGAATCGATTTTAAATCTTTTCTTGATGGCAACACCCGCTTGCAAGAGAGTTCTATATTTTTAAACATGCCTTTGGTGCGTAGCAGTTTGCTAGCCTCCCAACTTCGCGTGTATGGCATCGAACCTCACGCCCTGCTCTCCACGCAAATCAGTTACCACCCTATGCTGCTCACCCTTTCCCAGTTTGAAGACCGCGAAAAATTGCTCATCGCTAACGCTATTGATTTTGTGCCAAGTGAGATTCGCATCATCAACACGCTTTTTGGCCACAGCATCGAATACGATTGGGTCAATTACGCCACTAGCGTTGGGATGGATTATTTTTACACGCAGTATTTCAACAAAGATGCCATCGCTTTGTTTAAAGAGTCCATCAGTGACGGGCAAGTGCAGTACAAAACCCGCCTGTTCAAAGCGGGTCGGTACAAGTTTTTCTTAGCAGAGTAAAAAGGCTTTTGTCGCCTCGTCGATACGGGAGAGTTTACCCTTGCACACATACGCAAGGGTCACGTCCATCCAAAACAGTTTTTCTTCTTCTTTGAAGATTTCGTGCCGCACCACCAACGAAGCGTTCTTACATGTAAGCACCTGAGCGCTTACATGTAACAAATCGCCCAAGCGCGCAGGCTTCAAAAAGTGCGCACTTAAGTCCTTCACCACAAAGTGACAATCCCCATCTCCAAGGGTAAAGTTGGCACTAAAAAACTTCTCACTTCGCGCCCGCTCGCAAAATTTGATGTAGTTAGCATGGTACACAATGCCGCCCATGTCGGTATCTTCATAATACACACGAACCCGATGCAAGGTCTCTTTCATCCTTTTCCTTCTTGTAAATCATAAATTTTTCAATGGGTTGCGAAAGAGGACTATTATAACCTCCGCCTACTTTGGAGTGCCTTTTTTGCATTTCCCTTTTGTAGTACAATGTGAAAAAATCTTCCAAAGGATTCCCATGAGCGAAACCCTTCACATGCATTATGACACCGAAAATGAAGCCCTTGTGGTCACCACACCCAAGGGATTGCGCATTGTTTTAAGCGACAAAGACCAGTCCATTTGCCTCAACGACTTACACCACAACACACTCACCATGAATCACGAAGGCATTGCCTTGCACAGCCCGCTTAAGATTTCCATCCATGCTGGCACAGAACTTTCCCTCAAATCCTCAAGCCAAGTCACCATCAACGGTGCTATGGTCATGATTAACTAAGGAGTTTTCATGCCTCCAGCTGCTCGCGTTACCGACCTTCACGCCTGCCCGCTTACCACGCCTGCCTTTCCTTCACCCATTCCCCATGTGGGCGGCCCCATCATTGGGCCAGGCGTTCCAACAGTACTTATCGGAAAACTTCCCGCTGCTGTTATGGGAGATATCTGCGTATGTGCTGGGCCCCAAGACACCATCGTCCAAGGTTCTTTACGGGTTTTTATCGGTGGAAAACCTGCGGCGCGCGTGGGCGACACCACGGCGCATGGTGGACAAATTCATACAGGATGCTTCACCGTAATCATTGGCTAAAGGGTTTACATGTAAGCCTTCATGAGGCCCAAAGGGCAATTTGATTACACTTTCACATCCCATTATGACAAAGGAATTTCATGAGTACTTCTCTTATCGTTCTAGTTGGCGTTCTTGCCCTCGTGCTTTTTTTGGCAGTGAATGTTTACAACCGCTTGGTGGAGCTGAAAAATCGCCTTGAAAATGCCTTTGCCCAAATCGAAGTGCAACTCAAGCGCCGTTATGACCTCATCCCCAACTTGCTTGAAACCGTCAAAGCCTACCTCCAACACGAAAGCCAAACCCTCGAAAACGTGGTTAAGGCGAGAAACACCGCACTTTCGGCCCTTGAAGCAGTCGCCAAAAACCCCGCAAGTCCTAGCTCCATGGACACCTTCATGCGCTCTGAAAAAGCTTTTCAAGGGGCCATGGGAAACCTTAACATCGCCGTGGAAGCGTACCCAGACCTTAAAGCTTCGGCCAACATGCAGCACTTTTCCGAGGAACTTACTAGCACGGAAAATAAAATCTCTTTCGCTAGACAAGCCTTTAATGACGCGGTTACGGCTTACAACACCTACAAACAAACCTTCCCGCCAGTTCTTCTTGCTGGCATGTTCGGACACGCCGAAAACGCACGCATGTTGGAGTTTGAGACCGCTATCCAAGAAGCGCCTAAAGTCTCTTTTTAAGCCATGAATTTTTTTGAACATCAAGACCGCGCCAAGCAAAAAACCACCCACTTGGTGCTCCTCTTTGGCCTTGGCGTATTAGCGCTCATTGTTTCAGTGAGTGCCATTGTGGTGTTTGCCTTTGCCTCCATGGACGCAAACACCGCCCACCTTTTTCAAGTTTACGGCGCGCGGGCTTTGCTTGCCCCTGAAGTGCTTGTCCTCCTTGAATACGTAGGTACAGGAGTCATCGCGGTGGTTTTATTGGGCATGTTTTTTAAAAACATGCAACTCAAAGGCGGGGGTAAAAACGTGGCTGAGAGCCTTGGAGGCAAACTCCTAAACCCTAGCACAAAAGACCCCCATGAGCGCCGCGCCCTCAATGTCGTCGAAGAGATGGCCATCGCCTCAGGCATAGGCGTGCCGCCTGTGTACGTGCTTGAAGAAGAAGGCATCAACGCCTTTGCCGCGGGTTACAGCCAACACGACGCCGTTGTAGGCCTCACACGCGGGTGCATCACCCACCTTAGCCGCGACGAACTCCAAGGGGTTGTGGCTCACGAGTTTAGCCACATTTTTCACGGCGATATGCGCCTTAACATGCGCCTTGTGGCGTGGCTGTATGGCATCATCCTCATCGGACTTATTGGGCGCATCGTCTTTCGTCTAGCTGCTTCAAGCGGACGCAGTCGCGGGAAAAACGACAACAAAGCCCCGCTTCTTATCGCAGGGGTTGCCCTCATGGTCGCAGGGTACGCGGGGTCTTTTTTTGGCGGGCTCATTCGCGCAGCCCTCAGTCGCCAACGGGAATACCTCGCCGATGCTTCCGCAGTGCAATACACCAGAAACCCCGCAGGTATCGCAGGAGCCCTTAAAAAAATAGGTGCGTCTAGCCACGGCACCGCACTAAAAACTTCTGGTGCGTCGGAGTTTAGCCATCTTTTTTTCGGAGAAGCCCAGCCAAGCAGTTTTCTAGGACTCATGGCAACCCATCCGCCTTTGCCTGAACGCATCAAACGCATCGACCCAAGGTGGGATGGCAGCTTCACCTCCCCTGCGCGCAAACCTCAAAATCCCAAACGAGAAGCCAAGCTTAAAGAACGTTTTGGGTTTGGCGGCAAAGGCGTTGCCACCGCCGCTGTTTTGGGTGCTCTCGCCCAAGCAGGGGAAATCCACGAACACAACATCCACGATGCCCAAACTCTTCTGGGTCGCCTTGACCCCCTATTGCACGAAGCGGCACACGAGCCCTTGCTGGCCAAAGTGCTCATCTACGGCCTCTTGCAAAGCAGCGACCCTGTCATTAGGCTTGCCCAGCACACCCTTTTAGAGGAAAAACTTGGCGAACGCGCCGAAATAAAAGACCTCTTAACTCGTCTTGCTGGCCTTGAAACGCAACTCATCCTGCCTTTGGTGGAACTTGCCTTGCCTACCCTTAAAGCCCTGAGTCCTTCCCAGCTAACCACCTTTAAAGAAACCCTTAAAACACTCATCAAGGCCGATGGAAAAGTAAGTGGCTTAGAGTGGTCTCTTTACACCATCCTCTCCCAATCACTTGAAGGAAAGGAACCTAAAAATGGGCATAAAACACTCCTTACATGTAAGGCTCACGCCCAAGTGGTTCTCTCTGTGCTTGCCCATGCAAGCGACCATGACACCACGCTAGCCTTCGCCCACGCTTTTGAAAAACTGGATGTTGGGATGATGGAACTTTTGGACAAAACCGCACTAGGGTTTAGGCAACTTGAACACGCGCTAGATGAACTCTCCACCTTGCAACCCAAACACAAACAACGCCTCCTAGAAGCGATGATTGGGTGCGTGGGATTTGACGGGATAGTAAACCCCAGTGAAATTCAACTCCTCAAAGCTATGGCACTGAGCCTTGGAGTGGCGCTACCGCCCATTACTGCAAGTGCCCAATAAGAAGCTTGACATAGCGCATGTCAAGCTTGTTTTTGTATTCCTTTTGAATGAGCCGTAGCGCGTTAAAGGTGCTGTAGGCCAAACGGTAAGGCTTGGTGGTGATGAGCGCATCAAACACATCGCACACCGCCAAAACCCTACCAAACTGACTTAAGGTTTCTTGCTTTAAGCGGTAGGGGTAGCCACTGCCATCCAAGCGTTCGTGGTGTTCTTGCACTGCTTGAAGCACGGAGCGGGTATACACCTTGTGCTTTCGCAAGAGCGAAACACTCTCTTTGGGGTGCGTCTGAATACGTCGAAATTCCTCTTCACTAAGTGGCCCAGTCTTTTGCAACAACTCCTCATCCAGTGTTGTTTGTCCGATATCATGCACCAAAGCAGCAAAAACAAGGTCGCGCTGATCGGTCAAATCAACGCCTATGCGACCAGCAACAATGGAAACAAAAAAGGCCACTTTGGTCAAATGTGCCGAGAGTGCGTGCGTGTCATCAAGAAAATCATTGAACATAGAAAGGGTTATTTTTTCCTCGTTGTTTATCTCTACAAGAGATTCTGCCAAATCTAAAAGCATCTGAACAGGAAGTTTTTTTTCTTTATTTTCCCGAAGCCACGCACCCAAAAGGTGATTGGCATTGAGGTAAATGGCGTTGAGTTTTTCTTTCGTTTCCACCACATCGCTAAAGGAGTGAACAAAAGCTTGCGCACGGGCAAGGGCTTCCTCGTAACTTGGCACCACCGCACTCACACCATGGGTTTGACAGTAGTGTCTGTAGCGTTTAAATTGTTTATTTTCCACGTAAATTTTTGCCTGGGGGCGCGTAAGTTTTTTATATATCTCGCTGTTAATGTGCGTGCCTTGCTCAACCAAAATAACAAAGCCGTGAAAACGCTGAATATAGCAGTCAAAATCAATAGGTGTATTTTCTTTAAATACACTGGGGTCTATGGGCGTAAAACCGTGGTTGAGAAAAATCTTTTTAACCTTAATCACTTATCACCCTTTTACATAAAGCAACAATTATAACCTAAACTCTTTAAGTTCCTGTGGTATGATTCTTTCAAAAAAGAGCTTACATGTACATCTCCTTGTTTGACCTGTATAAAATCGGTATTGGGCCTTCAAGTTCCCATACTTTCGGGCCTATGGTAGCCGCGGCGCGTTTTATGGATACCCTTAAAACAAAGGGGCTTTTGGAACGCACCACGGCACTGGTTGCTTGGCTGCATGGTTCCTTGGGAGCCACAGGCAAAGGCCACTTAAGCGATGTAGCGCTGATGCTTGGTTTTTGTGGATTTTCACCGCAAAATATCCCCATTGAAGCCATCGAAACCCTCACCCATACGTGGAAAACACAAGGAACCATCACCCACGGCAACCATTCTTTGACCCTCACTATCCATTTTGAAAACACCCCCTTGCCTCACCATGAAAACGGGATGCGTTTTGTGGCAAAAACAGGAGAGGAAAGTGTGCATGAAAATGTGTATTACTCCACGGGTGGCGGATTTATCCAAGAAGAAAACAGCACCCAAAAACCCCACCACGAGCCTTCCGTACCCTACCCTTTTGAGAGCGCTTCGGCCTTGCTTTCCCACTGCAAAGGGCGTTCTTTGAGCGCGTGTTTATTGGCTAACGAACGCGCCTTTCACACCCAAGAGGAGATTGATGCATACGTGGATGCGTTGTGGCGCACCATGCAAGAAGGCATGGAACGGGGCATGGGACAAGAAGGCGCGCTTCCTGCTCCCACGGCACTCGCTAGACGTGCCCACACGCTTTACCTTGCCCTTCAAAACCCCAAGCCAAAAACGTCTGCACTCATGGTGCAAATGGATTGGGTTAACCTCTTCGCCATGGCGGTTTCTGAGGAAAATGCCAACGGCGGGCGCGTGGTCACAGCGCCTACGAACGGGGCGTGTGGGATTGTCCCTGCGGTACTCATGTACATTCACAAGTTCATCGAACCGCTAAATGCAAACACTTTGCTTCGGTTCTTTCTGGTAAGTTCGGCTATCGGAGGATTGTTTAAACGCAATGCTTCCATTTCTGGCGCGGAAGTGGGTTGTCAGGGAGAAGTGGGAGTGGCTAGCTCCATGGCCGCAGCGGGTTTAGCAGACTTCCTAGACGCATCCCCTCAAAGTGTCATGATGGCAGCGGAAATTGCCATGGAGCACCACTTGGGACTCACCTGCGACCCCGTGAATGGCCAAGTGCAGATTCCTTGCATCGAACGCAATGGCCTTGCGGCGGTGACCGCCATCAACGCGGCAAGCATGGCACTCGCGCGCAACGACGTACCCGCGCGCGTGACCCTTGACCAAGTGGTAGAAGCCATGCGCCAAACGGGCAAAGACATGAACCCCAAATACCGCGAAACATCCTGTGGTGGACTCGCGGTGGTGCTTTAACCGACTACGCGGTCTTTGCCCGTGGTTTTAGCGGTGTACAGGTTGCGGTCTACGCGGGCAAAAAAGTCTTTGTAGGTTTCGCCTTGGCGGTATTGGGCAACGCCGATGCTCACACTTACTTTACCCACACCCGCAAAGGTCCTTTGTCTTAAGGTGTTAATGATGGTTTGCGCAAGGGTTTTGGCACCCGCAAGGGTGGTGCCAGGAGAAAGTACCAAAAACTCTTCCCCGCCCCAACGCCCTGCACTGTCGGTCTTACGGGTCGCGGTTTGGAGGATTTTAGCAAACTCCCTAAGCACCATATCTCCTGCTTGATGCCCGCAAGTGTCGTTGATGCCCTTAAAATCATCCAAATCAATCAAGACAATGCAAAAGGGGTGGGCAAATCGCCTAAACCGTTCAAGTTCGACTTGCACCAGTTCGTCTATCTTGCCACGATTGTACAAACCCGTGAGGGCATCTGTGGAGGCAAGACGGGTGAGTTTTTGGTTGGCGTCGGTAAGCTCTTGGGTGCGCAGCCTCACCTCTTCTTGAAGCTCTCCGGTGAAGTTTTTGATACGGTGGCCCATGGTATTAAAGGCGGTAATGGCACTGGCTATCTCCCCTTCACCCTTTAGCGCAATGGGTGAAAAATCCCCCTCGGTGTAGCGCTTGGTGGCGTGTTCTAGGGTTTTAATGGGTTGTATGATGAGTATGGAGAGGTACTTTGCCACAAAATACATCACCAAGGCTACCCCAATATACAAAGCCACCGTACGAACAATCAATGACCTGAGCGCGTCGTAGTAGTATTCGTGGGAAATGAGGCTTTTGAGGCAATAACCTGTGTTTTCCACATGCATGCACGCCGAAGAAACTAGCTTTTGTTCGCCCAGTGAAAACGCTTTGTCCATTTTGATTTCATCGCCCCCGTAACGGGCATAGCCCTTGGGTGTGATGAGCCACATCATCCCTTCTTTTTCTAAGGTGAGGTAGCGCAATCCTCTGATGCGGTTTTGGGCAAGTTGGCGTTGTAAAAACAGCGTCATGTCAGTCTCCACCAAGACCTTTGAGCCTTGTATCCCAAAATCCACAGAAGCCTCAAAAATAGCCGCCTCCAAAGAAGGCCCCTCTTTGACCACCTTAACCAAAAGCACATTGTTTTTGTAAAAAGAAACCGTGCTGATGTAAGGGTAGTTTTCAAAAGTACGTTGAAAATTGCGCTTTAATTTCCCTACTCCCACCACCGAAAGCCACGGCACAGCATCATACGCCAAAGCGATGTCACCGTCACTTTCAAGGTTTTTGAGTGCGGAGGTATTGTTGGCTAGGGTGTTTTTTAAGTCGTTGTAAACATTGGCATTGACCACGCCCGCTTGGATGCGCTGATGTGCGGAAAGGGTTGTTTCAAAATGGGCAAAATAAGCCCAAGCAGAAAGGACAAACACAAGGGTAAAGATGAACAAAAACCCCGTGAAAATCTTCCGCTCAATGTTCATGTGCTACTCAATCATTTCAATCAAAGCGTGGTAATCGTTTAAGTTCATGCCCGTGTAGCGTTCGAGTTGTTCTGAAAAAGCGCCTAAGTCTTTGTACTGCTTGATAAACGCGTCTATCTTGGCATTAAGAACTGGACTCTCATGGCTTGACCCCCATGCTAGCTGCGTGCGCGTGGCATTGACGGGAAAATAAGGCCTGAGGTTTTGGGTGTAGTAGCTGTTGGAAAAGAGGCGAAAGATGATACCAAGGCTGTCGTTGATGCTTGCATCGGCAAATTTTTTAGCGATGTAGTGATACACCAGCTTGCCATCAGCGGTGGCACCAGCAGGAAAAAGATAAAGATTGACCTTGTCCTTCCTGTCTATGCGGGGCTTCAAAAGCACAACAGCATCTTCCTCCTGACGAATATAGGTCGTCTCGTAAGGTATCTCTCGCGCCTCCAGCTCCGCTTTCAGCACAGGGAAAAAACTCATACTCTCATACAACAACACGCGCTTGCCGATGAGGTCTTTGTACTCGCGCAACGGGCTATCGTTGGTGCCAAAAAACAACTCCATGTTGTCGATGTAGGGGCTTAGGTGTACAAGTTTTTGGCGCAAGGGAGTTACCGTGAACGCTTCGGCGGCAAAGTCGATAGTGCGGTAGATATCTGGGGTGGCAATGCGGCTTGTTTGGGTCAAAATCTCACCCTCTTTCGTCCAATAACCCACAAAAGAATCCATGATGTGCACTTCCAAACGCAGGTTGTTTTCTTTGGCAAATGCTTGGGCCATCTCGTACAAAAAGCCAGGGTATTCCTTGCTGTTTGAGTCGCGCGCAAGAGGCGAGAGGTCGCGCATGCCCACGTGGAGCACACCCGAAGCGGTGATCTCATCCCAGTCTCTAGCCACCCCAGAAAGGGCAAGCAACGCCATCCCAAAAACCCCTAGCGCACAGCGGAACAACAGCCTCACAAGTTCCCCTTTTTTTGTCAAATATGAAAATGGTTTTTATTATATTCGTTACATGTAGAATATTTACTTAAGGGGTTGTGTTAGATAACTTACTGTGTACACCTTTTTGACCCTCATAAAACTTACACTTAACTCACACTTCTAGATTATACTCCCCCTCAACATCATGCTGTTTAAAAATACTCACAAAAGGGATGGCCATGCATTGCTTGCTTAATCATTGTGTCAAGGTAACGACATTTCAAGGAACCAAAACACCCTCCGTTGAGGTGGGGTTGAGGCGAAATTATTGGAAGCTGATTAACCATGTTGGTAGGGTAATCAGAAAAAGGGAGATTGCGCACCTGGCTTTTTCAAAAAGCGAACTCCAACTGCTTGTCCAGTTTGGGGATGAAATCAATCAGTACTTTTTATCTTGCCACAACGAAGAAAAAAACGCTTTTTGGATACCTTATGCTGACATAGAGCCCGTGAGCGCCAAAGACAGTGCTTGAGAAACGTTTCGGGGGGCTTTTCGCGGAATTTGGTTTGTAATTAATCCAGCGCATGCTAAAATACGCCTTTTACAAATCAAAAAGGTTTTATGCAATGAGTGAAAGCAAAGATTTTTTACGCACCATCGTGGAAGAAGACTTAGCGTCTGGAAAATACAACAAGATTATCACGCGCTTCCCCCCTGAGCCAAACGGATTTCCCCACATCGGACACGCCAAATCCATCTGCATCAACTTCGGCATCGCCCAAGACTACAACGGTCACTGCAACCTGCGCATGGACGACACCAACCCCACCACTGAAGACATGCGTTACGTCGAAGCCCTTAAAGATGCCGTAGAATGGCTAGGGTTTACGTGGAACGGCGAGGTGCGCTATGCGTCGGATTACTTTCCAAAACTCTACGACTACGCGGTTGCGCTTATCAAAATGGGCAAAGCCTATGTGGATAGCTCAAACGAAGAGGAGATAAAAGCGCACCGTGGAACCGTCACCGAAGCGGGACGACGCAGCGTTTACGCACAGCGTAGTGTCGAAGAAAACCTCGACCTTTTTGCCCGCATGAAACAAGGTGAATTTCAAAACGGCGCACACGTCCTAAGAGCCAAAATCGACATGAATGCTTCCAACATGAAAATGCGCGACCCCCTACTCTACCGCATTCGCCACGCCCACCACTTTAGGACGGGCGACTCGTGGTGCATCTACCCCATGTACGATTTCGCCCACGGCTTGTCAGATTACATCGAAGGGGTAACCCACTCCATCTGCACCTTAGAGTTTGAAAACAACCGCGAGCTGTATGATTGGGTGCTAGACGCCCTTGAACTCACTCCGCCTCGCCCTTACCAACACGAATTTGCACGCCTTGGCATGAACTACACGGTCATGAGCAAACGAAAGCTTTTAGAACTGGTCCATGGCGGCTATGTGCACGGGTGGGACGACCCGCGCCTACCTACCATCGCGGGCTACAAGCGCAGGGGCTACACGGCGGAGTCTATCCTCACCTTTTGTGAGCAAATTGGCATCGCCAAGGCAAACTCCATGGTTGACGTGGCACAGCTTGAATTTTGCATCAGGGATGATTTAAACACCAAAGTCCCCCGCGTGATGTGTGTGCTTGACCCGCTCAAAGTCACCATCGAAAACTACGAGGGAGAGGAGGAGATTGACGCCTCTTATTACCCCCATGATGTGCCTAAAGTTGGTTCACGCAAACTGCCTTTTTCTAAAGAAATCTACATCGAGCGGGATGACTTTAGTGAAAACCCACCCAGCGGGTATTTTCGCCTCACGCCCAACCAGCCCGTGCGCCTCAAACACGCCTACATCCTTACATGTAAAGAGGTCGTCAAAGATGAAAACGGAAACATCGTAGAAATCAAAGTAACCTACCACCCCGAGTCCAAAAGTGGCGCGGACACCAGCGGCATCAAGGTCAAAAGTGCCATCCACTGGGTGAGCGCACGCCACGCCAAAGAGGTAGAAGTACGGCTGTATGAGCGGCTTTACAAGGTAGATGCGCCTGAGGGTTTAGAGGATTTAAATCCGGACTCTTTACATGTCATCCCCCGTGCTTTTGTGGAGCCCGCTGTTGTTTGTGAAAAACCTGATGAGCGGTTTCAGTTTGAACGGCAAGGGTATTTTTACGCCGATCCTATCGACTACACCGATGCGAAGCCTGTGTTTAATAAAATCGTTGGGCTTAAAGATTCGTGGAATAAAAAGAACGAACCCGAAGCTAGCACGCCCAAAACTGAGGCAAAAAAAGTCCATGTAGAGGGTGAGGTAGCCCCCATGAGCACGCAGGAACAAGAGCGGTTTGAGCGCTACACCAACGCCCTTGGACTCAACGCCGAGATAGCCAACACCCTCGCGCGTGACGAAGTGCTTAGTGGATTTTACGAAGAGGCGCTCTTGGTGTTCAAAAGTCCTGTAGGCATCGCCAACATCGTGGCAAACGACGTGGCAAGGGAGCTTAAACAAGCAGGAGTGCTCAAATTTGGCGCCAAAGACGTGGCGGAACTGGCTAAGCTTGTAGACGAGGGAGTGATTTCAAGCAGTACCTCCAAGCAAGTGTTTGAACAGATGTGCCAAACAGGGGAAAACCCAAAAGCCATCGTCGAAGCCAAGGGCCTCACGCAAATCAGCGACCCCGCGCAAATTGCGCCCATCATCGATGACATCATCGCCAAAAACCCCGAAAACGTCTCCAAATACAAAGCGGGTAACACAAAACTTTTGCGCTTTTTTGTCGGCCAAACCCTCAAAGCCACAGGCGGCAAAGCCAACCCAAGCGTGGTCAATGCGCTAGTGGAAAAAGCCCTAGAAAATGCGTAATTATGGGCTTACATGTAAGCCCATAACCCCTACTTTAAAGCTTTAATCGCCCCGTGCGCCGCGGCCAATCTTGCGATGGGTACGCGGTAAGGTGAGCAAGAAACTTCGTCCAGTCCAAGCCTGTGGCAAAACTCCACCGACTCAGGGTCGCCACCGTGCTCACCGCAAATGCCTATGTGAAGGGCGGGATTTACCGCTCTTGCTTGGGTGACACAAATCTCCATCAGCTTGCCCACACCGCTTTGGTCTAGGCTTTGGAACGGGTCTTTTTCGTAAATGCCCTTGCTCACATAGTGCTTTAAAAAAGAGTCCGCATCGTCTCTGGAAAATCCACAGCACATTTGGGTCAAATCGTTGGTTCCAAAGCTAAAAAAATCACAGTGGGGCGCTAGCTCGCCAGCAGTCAAAGCGGCTCTAGGCACCTCAATCATCGTGCCAATTTTATACGCAACAGCCCCAACTTCAAGGGCCACCTTTTCGATGACCTCCTTTAGAAAAAGATACTCTTTCACATGTCCCACCAAAGGAATCTCGATCCAAGGCTCGCAGTGGGGAACTTTTAGGGCCGCTTGAAAAATAGCCCTGGCTTGCATTTGGGAGATTTCAGGGTAAACCACGCCAAGGCGACACCCTCTAAATCCAAGCATGGGGTTAAACTCATGGAGGCCATCAATGGTCTGCTTAAGCTCCTCTTTGGTAACGCCAACCTCCCTAGCAACTTCGCTGATGCCGGCCTCGTCCCTTGGTAAAAACTCATGCAACGGCGGGTCTAAAAGCCGAATGATGGCGGGTTTTCCCTCAAGGGCTTCAAAGATTTCTTGGAAGTCTTTTTCTTGGTAGGGCAAGAGTTTATCGAGTGCTTTGACCCTGCTTTGGGTATCTTTGGCCACAATCATCTCTCGCACCGCTTGGATTCTTGAAGCGTCAAAAAACATGTGTTCTGTACGGCACAAGCCGATACCCTGCGCGCCAAATTTGATGGCAGTTAGCGCGTCTTTTGGGTTGTCGGCATTGGTTTTAACCAGTAGCGTTCTAAACTTATCGGCCATGGTCATTAGCTCACCAAAATAACCCGAAAGTTCTGGCTCAATGGTCGCAACTCGCCCCTCGTAAACGGCACCCATAGAGCCATCAAGGGTGATGTACTCTCCATCGTTGAGAGTTTTGCCCCTCATGGTGAGTGTTTTTTTCTCTTCGTTAATGAGCGCGTCGCTACAGCCTGCGACACAGCACTTGCCCATGCCCCTAGCCACTACCGCGGCGTGAGATGTCATGCCGCCTCTGGTGGTCAAAATGCCCTGTGCGGCGTTCATCCCCATCAAATCCTCAGGAGACGTTTCCACCCTCACCAAGATAACCTTTTCGCCCGCTTCGTTTCTTCTGTGGGCTTCTTCTGCGTCAAATACGATTTTACCCACCGCAGCGCCTGGAGAGGCGGGTAACCCTTTGCCCAAGACCGTGGCGGCTTTGGTGGCCTCAGGGTCAAGCTGCTTGTGTAACAACTGGTCAAGCTGTGCGGGCTCCACCCTCAAAACCGCTTGTTTTTCATCGATCAAGCCCTCTTTTGCCATCTCTACTGCGATTCTCACGGCCGCAGCCGCGGTTCTTTTGCCGCTTCTGGTTTGTAGCATCCACAACTTGCCCTCTTCGATGGTAAACTCCATGTCTTGCATGTCGGTAGTGTGTTGCTCTAGCTTGTCTTTGTAGCCAACTAGCTCTTCGTAAAGGGCCTCGTTTTGGTGCCTCAACCCCTCAATGCTCAGTGGCGTTCTTGTGCCCGCAACCACGTCTTCGCCTTGGGCGTTCATGAGGTATTCGCCGTAAAAGAGGTTTTCGCCAGTGGAAGGGTTTCTGCTAAAACATACGCCCGTCCCCGATGTCTCTCCCTTGTTGCCAAAAACCATGGCTTGCACCGTTGCGGCTGTGCCTGAAAGGCTTTTGAGGTTGTTTAGCTCGCGGTACAAAATAGCACGGCTGTTGTTCCAAGACTTGAAAATGGCCTCGATGGACATCGCTAGCTGCACTTGGGGCGACTGGGGGAAAGATTGGCCAGTGTGTTTTTGGATAATCTCTTCAAACTGGCCTACGAGTTTTTTGAAATCCTCCGCAGTAAGTTCTGTGTCTAGGGTGACATTTTTTTCATTTTTGATGGCCTCTAGGGCCGCTTCAAAAAGATGGGAAGGCACACCCATGACCACGTCGCCAAACATCATCACAAACCTACGGTACGAATCGTAGGCAAATCTTGGGTTGGAGGTTTGCGCGATGAGCCCAAGGACGGATGTGCTGTTTAGGCCCAGATTTAAAATAGTGTCCATCATGCCCGGCATAGAGATAGCACCGCCTGAGCGAACAGAAACAAGCAAGGGGTCTTTGTCGTCTCCCAACTTCTTGCCCATTCTTGCTTCGAGTTTGCCCAGATGCTGGATGTATTCTTCTGCAATGGAAGCGGAGATGGCCTTTGTGTCGCCCTTGTAGTACGCCTGGCAAGCCTCTGTGGTGATGATAAAACCAGGGGGAACGGGGATTCCTAGCCTCGTCATGACCGCTAGATTGGCCCCTTTTCCACCTAGCAACTCTTTTAAATCAGCGCTACCCTCTTCAAAACCGTACACAAACTTGTTGCCCATTTTGCCCTCCTCGCGCTTGGTAAATTCCATAAAAGAGTACCATAAAGAGTTTTTACTTTCGCCATAAATTTAATTTTTTAAATTAATAGTAAAAGAATATTTAGGGGGGGTGCTTGGTCGGTTAATCGACGTTGGTATCTTTAAAGATGGCAATACTGAGGTTTCACTTCCGTTTTTTTGGAAGACAGCAACCACGGGCAAAAAATCTACCAAATCTAATAGGTCTTAAATGAGGTATAATGCCCCAAAAACACAAGGTGCCAAATGGAAAATGCAAAACCGATAAATCCGAAAAAAGAGAAGGATGCAACAAAGCTAACGACTTCAAAGCTAGCAGCACAACTTGAAATGAAAACCAATGAGCTCAACAAAAAATTAGTCTTGCTTGGGTATCTAGAAAAGAAAAACAAAGACTTTCACCTGACCCAAGAAGGGAAAAAAGCAGGCGGAAGCACAAAATCAACGGGCGCAAGAGCGTATATTTTGTGGGATGCGAACATGCTTGTAACACTAAAAGATTTAGAGCCTATGGCGTAAGGTGAAATAGGGGGGGCATAAGCCCTTCAAGTTGCCTGTCACTTTTTTATGCCCCTGGCAGTACGTCGGAATTCCCGACATACTGATTTTTTATCCAACTCATTACTTTGAAAAAATTTCAATGTGAAATGCTTTGCAACACAACCAACCCACGCGCCAAAGCCCATCATTTTTTACATGTAAGGATAAAAAAGTAGCCTTGTCACCTTTTTCTTCAACTTCATTCATTATAATTTCCTTTTTTCATAACTCTGCAACTATCCTTACATGTAAACACACTTTACTCATTTTATCAGCTTGCCAACCACATTGTCGGTCAAAATTTGCATCTGCTGGATAGCAATTGCATTGAGCCTTTGAAGCCTCTCTTTTTGTCCCAATCCTTCTTGGATAAAGAGCGCATTCAGTGTTTCTAAATTTGCCAAACAAACCAATTGGCTGACATCGGCATCATCACGGATATTGCCTTTTCTCTCAGGATTTGCATCTCGCCACATTTTTGCACTCATACCAAAAAGTGCTACGTTTAAGATGTCAGCTTCACTGGCATAAACATGGCTAATCTGCTGAGGCGTAAGAGTTTTTGGTATGAGATTTAGCTCAATGGCATCGGTGTGAATGCGGTAATTAATCTTGGTGAGATTTCGGCGAATATCCCAACCGAGTTGTTTTAGCTCCTCATCTTTAAGTCTTTGGAACTCTTTGATAAGGTAGATTTTGAACTCCGCACTTATCCACATCCCAAACTCAAAAGCGATGTCTTTATGGGCATATGTTCCACCATATCGCCCCGCTTTGGCTACGACTCCTATAGCGTTTGTCTTTGCGTTCCACTCTTTAACACTTAACTTGTAACTATTGAGTCCTGCTTGAGATGTAATTACGGCGAATTCGCCATAATTAAAATTTGGATTGTAAAGCTTCTCCCAAATTCCTAAATACTCTATAGTATTTCTATTTCTCAGCCAATCCGATATAAAAAAATCACCGTCCTTAGCCTTGAGCATATCAGTAAGTGATATATAATCTTCATCTTCTATTTTTAAAATTGTAATTTCATTGTCAAGCACTGTTATATTTGCCATGTTTTACCTTTTTTAACAACTACTTTACTATTGATTGTTCAATTGCTTTGAAAAAATTTCAATATGAAATGCTTCGCAACGCAACATCTTCCACGCCAAAGCTCATCGTTTTTACATGTAAGAACAAAAAAATAGCCTGTTTCCTTCTTTAGACTTGCCCCCAGCACTTCATTGATTCTTCAATCAAAAATTATTCATCGTTTTTTTACATTGGCTTCAATTTGTTGTAACTCTTCAAGGTCTTGATTGTCCGCTTCGATTGCTTCGTATCTTTTTCGTTTTTCATCAAACGTTTCGTAAACAGATTCAACCATTTTTTTCATCTGTTCATTGCTAATGCTTCCATGTCCTTTGAGCACCTCTTTGTCATTGAACGCTATAATACGGTCGATATTTTCTCTCCAAAACTCCATCGTTATATCTTGACGGTTTTTAGCTCTTAGTTCTGCTGTTTCTAAAAATACGATAACGAAACGGTTGAGACTATCTAGCTCATCAACGCTTAGGTAATTTTTGGCGGTGTATATATCAACTTTACGAACTTTAGAACTTTGAAAACTTGTAAGTGCCATATTTGAACGTGCAGCATCCGCACGGCTTACGATAATCTCAGCGGCTGTTTGTCCTGTAATAGCAAAGAGTAGTTTATTTTGAGCCTCAGCATAAAATAACTGTGTGGCTTTATCGCTGGCATCATAGTCGCTGCTTAGTGCAAAAAGCTCTCGAACTTTTTGATAAAATCGTTTTTCAGATGCTCGTATATCCCTGATGCGTGCAAGTAATTCATCAAAATAATCAGGTTTACCATCAGGATTTTTAAGCCTTTCATCATCCATCACAAAACCTTTAACCATGTACTCGCTCAGGTTTTTGTTTGCCCACTGACGAAACTGTGTCCCTCTTTTGCTTCGCACCCTAAAACCAATGGCTAAAATCATCGCCAAAGAGTAGTGAGAAACAGAGTAATTTTTCCCATCACTGGCAGTTGTCAAGTATTCCTTGACAACTGAATTTTGCGCCAGCTCTCCCTCTTCGAAAATATTTTGAATATGTAAACTTATATTTTGTTTTGAGGTCGCAAAAAGCTCCGCCAACTGCCCTTGGCTAAGCCACGCCGTACCATCTTTGGCAAGAAGCGAAACGGAAGCTTTACCGTCTGCGGTGTTATAGATGACGATGTTATGTTCGCTCATTGGTCGCGTTCCTTTTTTTAACAACTACTTTACTCTTAATTGCTCCATTGCTTTAAAAAAAATTCAATCTGAAATGCCTTACAACGCAACAACCCCACGCCAAATTTCTTTGTGTCACCTTCACTTAAAATGGGTTTACATGTAAGGGTGTTTATGAACCATGGGCTTCATAAAATCGCCCGTAACTTTAACTATATTTAATTTATTTCTACGACTAACCATTAAACACTTCCAGAATCTTTTTAGCAAGGTGCTTGTAATCAATATTATTGAAATCTTGTTCAATATATAAAATAGATTTATATTGATCATTTATAATATCTTTAGATAAATTTGAATCTATAATATATATTGGTTTTTTACTCAACTGTTGAGCAATTACCGCTTCGTTTTTACACCATGGACTAGCAATAAATTTTTGATTTATAAAAAATATTATTCCTTTAGAATCTTGTATTGCAGCTTGTATTTCAGCAGCAATATCATTACCTACCTGTATATTATCCATATCAAAGAATATTGGTAAATTATAAGGCATCAAATACGTATGAAGTGTTCGTATCTTCTCTTTTTCATCACTGCTATAGCTAAAGAAAACTGTATTGGGCGGAAATAATTTTGAAGCTGGCTTATAACCTTTTTTTTCAAGAATTATTCTCTCATCAAAAAAGAAAAAAGTATCAAAAAACATATTGACTTGCTCAGGAAATATATGATTTGTACTATTAAATCTTCTTTCACACATAGACTGCAATAAATAATTCACAGATATGGAAGATAATTCTTTTATACATAATGGCTCTATATGATCTCTTATATACTTCTCTATCGATTCATGTTCAAACTCTAATACCAAATAAAACTCTAGCTGGTATGGGTTATTATTTACAAAAGGCATTATCCCTAAAACTTGCGGAGAATATTTTGTTACTAGCTCTCTAATTGGCTCTCTTAGTTTTTCTCTATCCCCATAATCACATTGATAACATATTTGTTGTAAGTTCATGAATTAAACCATTCATTTATAGATGAACCTTCTTTATTTTCAGGATTATAGATAATCAACTGTCCATTTTTTTCTCGAATTTGTTGATATATCCCCAAATACTCATTATTTTTCCAATCGCCATTGACTATTGAACTCTTAATTGGTAGTATCGCTACATCTTTATAGTCTTTTTTACTATTTGCAACTCCAAGCTCCCAAGGAACCCACTTACTATTTATTGAATTATCCGTAACTACTACTACAAATTTATTACAAGCTTCTATATTATAAATTAATGTTGAAGCCGTCTTTGATGAAGTATTTAATGGTAACTCCATATCATCTTTATCAATATATGGTTTTGCTCCTAATTTTTGAAAATATACAATTATGTCTTTCACTAAATCAATATCACTAGATGAATGTGCTAAAAATGTATCACATGAAAGTGCATGAAAAGTAGCACTTTCATTCCCGAAAGATTCTGATGAAACTTTCAATTTACTTTTAAAAAATTCATTTGTAACTAAATTTCCATTTAATTGCATTGCTTCGTTCTCCATTTCTTTTACAATATCGAAAAGTTTTTTCATTGGTGACATACCTCCCCTTATTGATATTTATTTGATTCCACTCATTACAAAATATACAATCTTATATATCTTTTAACTCTCAAAAAGTTTTCCATACTTCAATGTTTCATTTAATCACTTTTGCCATCTGTCACCACTTCTATTATTAACAAAAGTAGGAAAAGAGTTATCAGGGATTATTTTGTTTCGTCTTTCAAATGCTTCATGTATCCATTTTTGAACATCATGAGGATTATCACTCCACTCATATAGTTTTGCAAATCCATTTTTCACATTGTCAGATAATCTTGGAGGTATTTCATTGTGATGATATTTCCCATATTCTCGATTATAATGTTCATGATAGCTTGGCAATAATATTCCAATCAGCCCAGACCTTGAACTATATTGAGTTTGCCTAATACTTGAGCCTATTTCCCAATCAACATGTTTTCTTTTCCAAGTTTCAGAACCAATTAGTACAACCGTAACTGTTGAATCTCTTAAATATTCATCTCTAATTTTTTGTCTTATTGTTTCAGTTGGTAAATTTTCATTTATATCCCCAATTTGAACAGACTTAGAAACCATAATGTCATATGTATTAGAAAAAAGATTTTCAAATTGATTCCTATAATATTGGTCATTGGCATGATGGTAGCTTACAAATACATTATGTCTCATTTCCTCTCCTCAACCTAGCCATTTTGATAATTCAGTTGCTGAATTTTCTTGATAGTTATAAACCATCCAAACATCTTTATCGTAACCTTTCAAAGCACCAAAAACTATCCTATTGTATAATCCTAAATATTCTTGTTCTAACCATGTTGTTTCATATGAATTTTCTGCCGATGGGAATATCGCAATATCACTATTGTTTTTGCTACCATCTCCTAGCCCTAACTCCCAAGGCACCCATTTGCTATCTTTACTATTGGTGGTTACAAAAACAACCATTCGCTTAGATTTTTTAATAGTATCTTTTAATACTTCTGCTGTTTTTACAGATGGAGGATTTGGTAGTCTATCATCACCTTTATCTACATATGGCTTTGCCCCGTGATTTGTCAATATATTTAAAACACAAGGTAAATATTCACTGTCTTTAGAAGAGTAAGAGACAAATGTATACGGCTGATAATTATAATTTTCCAAAGACAAAGATGAATTTTCAATTAATTGTCTTGATGCTGTAATATTATTACTTACATAACTTTTCATTTCACTCAATGTAATTATTCTAGGCATTTTTATCCTTTATCATCATATTTTCTATCCCTTTGAAAATTAGATATACAATCTCATATATATTTTTACTCTCAAAAAGTTTTCTATTCTCATCTACACTCAAGCCATTATTTAACCCATCAACTCCTTTTCTAATAAATAGACTATTTATTTTTTCATAGTTTATTTCAGCCTCTTCACCCTTTGTTTTATAATATTCATACAAAGTTTTAAAACTGTTATTTTTGGACTGATGCTCAACACAAAACTCTTTAGGTATATCGCCGCTCAGCAAATCTACTATTTTTTTTGCAACACCACCAAAACCACCTATTAAATATATTGGTATTTCATTTTCTAAAGCTAAATATGCTTCTTCCAAAACTCCTGGATATTTCCCTGCAAAATTCTCAGTTTTACCGCCTGCTATTACTTTTATATCCATTATGCCTGTCATCTCTACCCTCATTTTAGTGAGAGTTTGTGCTGTGATATAACTTTGTTCTAAGTCATCTAAATTAGTTGTGTCGTATTTTTCATCTGGTTGTACTTCAATAAAATCAACTATATCCAATAGATCAGTTTTTAATGCATCATCAATTTTTTTATAGTATGGATATGAACTATAATTAGTAACTACGGCATCTTTCAAATAATCTTCATTATAACTTTGAACCAACTGTGCAATTATTTCTGCAAAATTAAACTGCTTATCGTATCTTATATCTCCACCATACATTAATTGCATATCAAAAGCTAGAAAATATCTAGCTAGTTCAACTATAAGGCTTCTAAGATGATATAACCTAAGTCCATATTCCTCAATATCTTGTGATTCAGATATTGAAAGTGCAACTTTAAAATCTCTCTTTTGCGAATTTTTATTTAGATATGTCAATGGTGTGTAATATATTTCAGGTTTATAACTATTTAAAATCGCTATCTCTTCTAAACCAATTGGTGGATCAGGGTAAATGAAATTTTCACAAGCATTTTTATTTATAAGTGTTAAAAGTTCAGGGGCAAAAGCAATCGAAGTGAAGTTCTCTTTTGGCTGATTCGTAGACAAAAAATCTTCCAAGATTTTGTGATGATAGTAGTATCGCACCGTCTCAACTAAAAGGCTTTTTAGTATTAATAAATAGTTTTCATTTGAAAAGTCTTCTATTTTTATAATGGGTACATTTGCCATATATGGAAAGCTTCTCTCTTCTCTTTTTTTTAATAGATTCACTAGAAGAATTGGTCTATCATATTTCTTGGCAAATAGTATCTCTTTTCGACACCACAATCTTGTAGAGTACAAATCAGTATAATAAACTAAAACTATCGAATCTTTAAGATTCTCTTCTAATTCATTTTTCCATTCTGTGGACTCTTGAATATTATGAGCATCGAAAAAGCTATCAAGCTTGGTTTCTGTCGAAATATAATGTTGCAAATCTTTAGCAATGTTATTTCCATCTAATTTAGCATGGCTTATAAACACTTTTTGTTGCTTATCCGTCAAACACTTACAAATGAAATGAGCCAAATTTAAAATCATTGTGTCTACCACATTTTTTGAATCATGAAGTTGAACAAGATTTTTATCATTAAAATATGTACTTAATTTATATGCATTTTTTGATATGGCAAAAGATACAATAGAAAGCTCTTCATCAGAAGTAATACAACTCAAATCATTAGTTTTATTATCAAGAATAAGCTTATCATCAATCAAAACCACAATAATATTTTTTTCATATGAATCTTTATTAATATTAATGCTATTGCTATCATAAAAAAAGACAGGAATATTTATACCTCTATTAAGACAGTCTTCCAAATCTTTACAAAATGTTGAATAAATCGTCTCATTAAATTCTTCTCTTTTTTCAAAATCTTTATGAGAAATTACAGATATTGCTAAATGTGCTTTCTTATTCATTATAGTTACTCCTTAAATTAATTTTTTTACAACTCCACAACTCTCTCAAACATCTCTTTTATCTCCATCTCATGGCTTATCAAAAATATCTGCCTGTACTGTTCTTTTATAGTATGAAACGCTTCTAAGATTTCCATTCTTCGGTTTTCGTCTTGGCTTCCGAAGACTTCATCGAAGGCTAAAAATCCCACGCTACTTGCACCGCTGAGTTCACTTAGTGTTTTAGAGATGGCGATGCGAAGCACTAAGTTGGCAAGGTCTATCTCGCCACCGCTGAAGCGTTCTATGGGGTAGCATTTGCCCTCGTCGTAGATGAAAAAGTCAAAGTCGTTGTTTACTTCGATGTATTGGTATTTTCCTTTGGTGATGGTAGCGTACATCCCCGAGGCGATTTGTGAGATGCGTGGGGCTATTTTTGAGTTGAGTTTGGTTTTAAACTCGCTGAGGCTCAGTTTTATTTTCTCATAGTCTTGCAAATCGTCTTTTTTACTCTGTACTTTTTTAAGTTGTATGTCGTTATTTTCCAGAGCGTTTTGCAAGGTTTTTATCTCGCCTTCATTTTTTGCTATTTTTTCTTTTAGCTCTGAAATTACGCTGTATTGTTTCTCTTTTTGTTTTTGAAGTTCGTCGTATTCGCTTTGTTTTGCGGTGTGTTTTAGCTCATCATAAAGGGTTTTTTGCACTTCCAATTCTTTCTCTTTAGCCTTTACATGTAAAGCTTCTGCACTTTTTACTGTAAGTGCGAGATCCTCCCTCACGCCCTGCTCTCGTTTGAGTTCAGTTTCAAGACTTAGGACGGCTTCGTACTTTGGTTTTAGCTCCAAAAAGTTTTTTTGTAGGCTTACATGTAAAGCTTCATCGTAAGCGTGTTTGGCGAGTGTGTCTAGCTCCTCTTTGTTGCGTTTGCCTTGTTCGCTTACTTTTGTAAAATGCTCTTTGGCACTTGCCAAATCTTTTTGCTTGCTGAGTATCAAACTAAGAGCCGTCTCGTTTACATGTAAAGCTTTTTGGGTTTGCTCTTTTTGAAGTTCAAGCTCTCCTATCTGTTTGGTGAGGATGTCAAGTTTTTCTTTGGTTTTGTCTATCTTTTGAGTTTGTGTCTTTTGCACGATGTCGTTTAGGGATGCGATGACATTGTCGTATTCATCAAGCAGTTGTCTTGTACATGTAGGGCAGTTTGATTCTCTACCTAGACTTTGTATCTTGGCTATCTTTTGTTGTGTGTCTAAGACGACTCGCTGTTCGGCTGAGAGTTCATTTTGAAGATTTTTTTGCTCTGTTTGCTTGCCCAAAAGCTCGGTTTTTAGCTTTGTTGACAAGGCTTCATTTTCTTTTTTTTGCCCTAAAAGTGTCTCATACGGTTTGGTTTGCTCTTCCAAAGTTGCGATGTCTGTTTTGGCTTTGGTGTACTGGGCACGTAACTGGGTTTGCTCTTTTTCCAAACCCTCTTTTTTGATCTGTATATTTTTGAGATTTTCTTGCTCTTTGAGTTTTACATGTAAGGCTTCGTACTCTTTTTTGACGGTGCTTAAACCTTTAAGTTCTTTGGCTTTTATTTCTAGGTTTTTGAGCTCTGTGGTGAGCTTGGTTTGATTGGCTAGATTTGCGTTGATGTCGTTTTTGATGAGAGAAAGTTCGCTTATAAGCTTTTGTTTTTGCTCTTTTGTTTTGACAAAAAGTTCCAGTTCGCTCTTTACATGTAACTCTTTTTTCTTTGTGTTTTCTAGCTCTAGGGATTTGGTTTTTACTTCTTGCTCAAACCCTTGTTTTATGGCGGTTGTCTCTTTGATCAACGCTGTTTTACTTTTGAGTTCTTCTTCGCCTAAAAGAAATTCTGCACTTGCCGCGATGTCGCGTTTGAGTTCCCTGCTTTTTTCGATGAGTTCATTTTCCACAAAGTCTATCTTTTCAAGCCCAAGAAGTTTGCGTATCATCTTTTTTCGATCTTCTTTGTTAAGCGTGCTGAGGCTGGTAAGCTCTTTTTGAGAGGCAAAAAGCGTGTGCAAAAATGCCTCTTTTCCCATGCGGGTGAGCTTGATGATAGCGATCGTGACTTCCTTGGCGCCGCTTGTGGTGAGTTCGCCGTTTTTGTACAGCTTGGCATTGGCACTGAGTGCTTTACCGCGAAACTCCCGCACAACCCTGTACGCCACGCCCTCAACCTCAAAGGCAAGCTCCACCACCACCGCCTCTTTGTCGCTCACGTTGGCGTTGCGCATTAGCTCCTTGTTGCCTCGCTTTTTCGCCTCGCCATACAGCGCAAAAAGGATGGCTTCAAAAAGGGTCGACTTGCCGCTCCCGTTTTTCCCGATGATGCCCGTTAACCCCTCGCCAAACGCGATGTCAAAGGAGCGGTAACGCTTAAAGTTTTCAAGGCGAAGGCTAGAGAGTATCATCGCTCGCCTCCTCGTACGCGCCAAAAAGGGCTTGAATCTTCCCCCTAAGCCGTTCAAACTCCTCAGGCTTGCTCTCTTCTTTGATGTGCTCTAAAAAATACGCTTCCAAAGAGAGGGCTTCGATGTCGCCAAGTCCCGCGTCGTTTGAGGTGCCTTTGAACTCGCGCTTGATGCTTACATGTAAGGCTCCCTCAAAGAGGTTTTTGATGTCACGGGTTTGGATGTCGATGGACTGCAAAGGCGTGAGATTGGTCAGTTTGACCTCCACAAGCGCGTCTTTTACATCCTTTACATGTAAAGCCGCAACAGCGCTTTCAAAGTCCTCGCAATCAATCTCGTAGGTTTTAATGGGGCGAATTTGTATCTCTTGGTAGTTTACATGTAAAGCCTCATCCAGTGTGACAAGCGCAAAGCCTTTTGAGTTGCGTTTGTCGTTTAGGCTCGTGCGCTCGCTCGAACCTGCGTAGTACACATTCTCATGCTTGCCCACCTTGCCAAATCCATGCCAATGCCCAAGGGCGACGTAGTCCATCTGTGCAAAGAGAGCCTCTTTTTCACGCGGGTACACCCACTCGCCAAACTCCGCCATGAGGTAGTGCGCGCCCACGGAACAGTGGAGCAACATGATGTTGCGCTTGGTCGGGTCGATGTTTTGCTCGCAACGTTCTATCTGAGAGAGGGCTTTTGTCTCGTCATTCATGTGAGGCAGCCCATGGAAGACTACCTCATCAAAGGCAAATTTCTCATACGCTTGGCTGTACGCCACGTGGATGTTTTTAAAATTTTCAAAGATTTTTAAAATCGGGGAGCTTAGGTTGGTGCGCGGCGTGGAGTGATTCCCTGCTATCATGATGCAAGGAATCCCCAAACTATCGATGATTTTAAACTGTTCAAGTGCAAAAGTGATGGCGCGGTTGCTTGGAGAGGAGCGGTGAAAAAGGTCGCCCGTGTGGAGGATAAAATCAGGCCTAAGCGCCTCAATCTGTGCCACCACCTGTTCAAACGCATCGTAAAAATCCGCTTCCCGCTGGTTGATGTTCTGGGCATTGAGCACCTCAAGGTCATTAAACCCCAAGTGTGTGTCGGAAAAATGCAGTAACCGCATCAACCCACACACGCATCGGCGTGAACCACGCAGTTGCGACCGTTGGCTTTGGCCTGATAAAGCGCTTTGTCCGAGCGTTTGAGCAATTGCCCCGCGCTCTCCCCTTCACGCCATGTGGCCACCCCAATACTTACGGTGACACATGCGGTTTCTTTAGTCCCAAAACAAAGCCCCGCCGTACTTTGAGCGACTTTTTCACGGATACGCTCAGCCAACAACACCGCTTCGTCTTCGTTCGCTCCTGAGGCGATGATACACACCTCCTCGCCCCCATAACGCGCCACCACATCAGACTTTCGCGCAAGCCCTTGCAAAAGCCCCGCAAGCGCCACAAGTACCTCGTCCCCTTTTTGATGTCCATGGGTGTCATTGAGAAGTTTAAAGTGGTCTACGTCTATCATCAACAACGAAAGCGCGCAGGCAGGTTGCAAATAGCACCGCTTGACTGCTTCTTTTAAGGAGTACTCAAAATAACGACGGTTGTGGATTTTCATGAGCGAATCGGTGATGTTTTCTTGTTCAAGAGTTGAGATTTTTTTCAAATCCTTGGCCGTTTTTTCCGCCAAAAAAGCCACCATCACCACAAACAATCCCCCAAAGAAAAAAATCAGAGGCACCAAAAGCCTAGGCGGGTGCATGAAAATATCAAAGGCATAGATGCCATAACTTACGATAAACACTCCAACCAAAAGTCCCAAAAGCCTCCACTGAAGCTTAAGATTTTCATCAGAAAGTTCACCCACAACACGGTAGATAGGGCTAAGTGCGAGAAATAAAAAAAGTGCCCCGAACAACACCAATGCAAAAGCTAGCCACATTTCAAACACCGCGCCTCTCCCTTTTGGTAAAGTTTTTTTTATTTTATAGATTTTAACTAAAATACTTACTTAAAAAAAATCTAATTTTTATTGGACACCACGCGATGGGAAACAGCTCATTTGCGCCGAGTATGCCAAAAAAATAAGCTATGCAGGGCTTGAATGTATCGGATTATTGTAGCCAAAAAATAACGAAGGTAAAAATAACTACACTTTCTTCTTAATCACCTTGCGCGATAGGAGCAAACACGGCACGGGTGAGGGTTTTAAGCACTTCAGGAGCCAGCTCAATCTCCAGGCCGCGCCGTCCTGCGCTGACGAAGATGCTCTCTTGGTCGAGTGCGGAAGTGTCGATGAAGGTTTTGAGCTGTTTTTTCTGCCCCAGGGGACTCACGCCCCCAAGCACGTAGCCCGAGACGCGCGCCACATCGTCCTTGTCTGCCATCACGGCTTTTTTGGCTCCTGCAGCTTTGGCGATTTGCTTTAAGCTTAGCTGTTTTTCCACAGGAACGATGCCGATGGCAAACCCTTTGCCTTCCAAAGCTACCATCAACGTTTTAAACACCCGCGCGCCCGCCACACCCAATAACTGTGCCGCTTCCAGCCCATACGAAGGGGCTTTGGGGTCGTGGGTGTACTCGTGAAGGGTGTAGGCTACCTTGGCTTTTTTGGCCACATCAACCGCAGGCGTCATGGGTACCTCCTAGTTGCGAATCACCACGTCAAGCTGTTCTTGACCCGCCAAAGAAAGGGCGTTTAGGTCAAGGCCTTGGGCGTCTTTGGCTACCACGCGCACGGAAATGTGCTTGCTTTTTTCGCTCAAGACTTGCTCAAACGCCACAAGGGCGTCTTTGGTCACGGGGTCTTCACTTTGGAGAATCTCTTGGCGAATCTCCGCTAAAGCGTCTGCTTTGAACGCCACAAAGGCTTCATCTAACTCTTCTTTAGTCGCCTCAGGATTTTCCATCAAACGGTAAAACGTATCTACTACTTCACGCAAATCCACAAGATTCAAAGACGCATCAAGGCGTGTAAAATGCGGGATGTTTTGCGTGTAAAGCGCGCTAAATCCCATCTGTGTTGCACCAAAGTTATTGCGCAGTGTCATGCTAAAATCTTCCACCGCATTGAGGTTTCCCTCTTTTAACACGGCTTTACCCGAAAGAGAAATCTTTCCCGCGTCATTAAACACAAAAGCCTCCATCAACGGCCAGCTTTGAGCAAAGGCGCCGCCGCTTAAAAGGTTGAGCATAAACACCCACGGTTGGTTAAAATCTTCGATTTTTATCCCTTCAATCTCCAACCCAAACCCATGCTTGCCATCCACCTGATGGTGCATGTCTTTAAGCCCTTGGGTTCCCAAAAGGGTCACTTTTTTGATTCCAACACCCTCGTAACGCACCTGTGAAACAGCGCACGTAAAATCTGGGTAAATCCCCTTACATGTAACGCTCTCGTAGCCAATCTCGCTGTCCGTAAGCTCTGTACCAATCTCACTTTGCACGCGCGAAGCCGCCGCTTCATTGGCGCCAAAAACAGCCACTATCGCAAGGGCCGCTGCCCCGCTTAAAATCCATCGTTTTTTCATTATTGTTTTCCTTACAGTGAACGTGTTATACTTCCCCAAAAAAGGACGTATCATGCCCCAGATTGTCTTTCAAAGTCCTTTAGGAACCCTTGGTCTTTCTTCCAACACACGCGCCATCACAGCACTCTCTTTTCTTTCCCCTCAACCCACCGACCTTAGCGCCCTTCATGACCCTGTGTTAGCCCAAGCTTACCAAGAACTGCAGGAGTATTTTGAAGGAAAGCGGCGCACCTTTAGTGTCCCGTGCGAACCCCAAAAAGGCACCTCCTTTCAACAAGCCGTGTGGCGTGCGTTGCAGGAGATTCCCTATGGGGAGTGTGTGAGTTACAAAACCATCGCCGCGCGCATCGCCAATCCTAAAGCCATGCGCGCGGTGGGCGGGGCAAACAACAAAAATCCCATTGCTATCCTCATCCCTTGCCACCGCGTCATCGGTGCTAATGGTGCCTTAGTGGGCTACGCGAGCGGGGTAGATAAAAAAGCGTTTTTACTCGCGCTTGAGGGTTATTCGCCGCCTTCAAAATCAATCTGACGGGTTATATGTAACCCAAACCCGCTGATGCCCACAAATTCTTTGCCTTTGGTTGTCGTCAACAGTTCAATCTCTTCTACGCCCAAATGCTTCACAATCTGCGCCCCGATGCCGTATTCGCGCATCTGAATGTTGGGGTTTTCTTGGCTTCCTAAAAACACCAACACGCCACCGTATTCTTTAAGGTGGTCGATGGCATTCATGAGCCCGTCAAACTTTCGAGGAGTGGCGAGCAACTCAATGTCGGGCATGACATTGTGAAATTTCACCGCCGAGGTTTTTTGCGGTTTTCCAAACGCGTAGGCCACATGGTGGTTGTCGCGGTGGTCTACAAAGTCGTAGCGGCGTGCTTTTGCCCCTAAAAATTCTGTATTTGACTCCATAATCACCCGCACCAACGACTCGTGCATCATGCGGTATTCGACGATGTCAGAAATGTACACGATGTTGATATCATGGGTTTCGCAAAAAATATCCAAATCAGGCCGCCGTGCCATGGTGCCATCTTCTTTCATGACTTCACAAATCACCGCAGATTCCACAAGGCCAGACAAACGGCACAAATCCACCGAGCCTTCCGTATGGCCTGTGCGCACCAGCGCCCCACCCTCTTTGGCGATGAGCGGGAAAATGTGGCCTGGGCGCACCAAATCTGAGGGCTTGGTGCTGTAATCCGCCAAAAGTTTAATGGTCATGTCCCGCTCCCCTGCGGAGATGCCCGTGCTTGCCTCGCGTGCATCCACAGACACGGTAAAGGCCGTCTCATAAGACGAGTCGTTTTCTTTGACCATCGGTGCAAGATTAAGGCGCGCCGCGATGGCTTTTGAAAGGGCAACACAGATAAGCCCTTTGGCATGGGAAGCCATGAAATTAACCTTTTGGGGCGTAGAAAACACCGAAGCATAGACCAAATCGCCCTCATTCTCTCGGTCTTCATCGTCCACCATCATCACCATCTTGCCCTGTTTCATGTCTTCTATGGCCCGCTTAACCCGTTCCAATGGTGTCATATTGTTCCTTTATCCTTATTTTAGGCGCATTATAGCAAAAACACCTTGACAAACCAATCGAAAATCATTATAATTTCACCCTCAACTTTGGAAGGTTGGGGTATCGCCAAGCGGTAAGGCAACTGGTTTTGGTCCAGTTATTCGGGGGTTCGAATCCCTCTACCCCATCCACTTCTTCTAAGCTGACAGGTCGCGGGATAGAGCAGTCCGGTAGCTCGTCGGGCTCATAACCCGAAGGTCGGCGGTTCAAATCCGTCTCCCGCAACCAATCATTCCGAATATTGCCGTTTGCTGGGGTATAGCCAAGCGGTAAGGCAACTGGTTTTGGTCCAGTCATTCGGGGGTTCGAATCCCTCTACCCCATCCACCCTTCACCGTGTCGCGGGATAGAGCAGTCCGGTAGCTCGTTGGGCTCATAACCCAAAGGTCGGCGGTTCAAATCCGTCTCCCGCAACCAATTTTACAAACACACTACCTTGTTTTTTCCTTCTGATTTTGCCACATACAGCGCCTTATCTGCGCGCATGATAAGGCTATCTACCGAGTCGTCTTCTTGAAAAACAGCCAAACCAAAACTGGCCGTTCGCGCTCCTCCTGCGCCAAAGGATGCCTGTTCTACATAAAGGCGCAAGGCTTCTGCTAAACGTTTTAACCCCTCTTTATCCGTGCCAGGGCAAACAATCAAAAACTCTTCCCCGCCCCAGCGTCCAACCGTATCAATCGCGCGCACTGAGGCTTGAAGCAATGCGCCAAACCCGATGAGCACCTCATCGCCCACGTGATGGCCATAGGTATCGTTGACGGCTTTAAAGTTGTCAATATCGAGCAAAATCACCCCAAAAACCTGAGAATGCCGCTTCGCGCGCAAGAGTTCTCCGCGCAGGGTTTCGTCTAGTTTTTTTCGGTTAAACACCCCTGTGAGGTGGTCGGTGGTGGCAACGCGTTTGAGTTCTTGTTGCATGCGGTTTAACGTTTCATTGGCAAGGCGCAACTGCCTGTTTGCCTCTTTTAAATCCTCTACATGTAACAAGCGCTTAATCACCACATACCCAAACAAGCACAAACACACAAACACCACAAGATGGTGTTCAGGCTCTGTCCACGCAATCATTCCCCACGAAACAAGCGAACTGTACGCCCAATACCCCGACACGACAAGCAAACCCGCCGCGACAATCCGCATTTCATGTTGCTGTTTTATCGCCGCCTTCATCGCCCAAAGCGTCAACACGGGCAAGGTGAGAAAGTAGTACATGTAATCAAAAATCGGGTAAGCCGAAGAGAGGTTAAAAAGCCCTCCAAGCGCTCCGCCAAGGGCGAGTATAAGGTAGAGTAAATGGACTTGCCACGCACGGCGAATGAGGCGAAAAGCTCCCGCCCCTGCGATGCGCTCCAAAAATGCCGCCATCCCCACGGGGAAGAAAAAATAATTAAAGCTCATCAGATACCGTTCCAGCAAAGGGAACTGGAAAAAAAACTGAATGCTTTTAGCCGAGAGCATCAAGTCTAGCCCTTGGGTTAAAAACAAAGCGCTGAGCAAGAAAATCTCAAGGTTTTTAAAACGCAACAAGAAACTTATCAAAAACAACACACCCACAAACAGCGCTACAGAACCGATGCTGATGCGAAAAAAATCACTCTTAAACATCTTTAAAATGTGGGTTTCTTTACTCGCAATCACCACCTCGCCCCAAAGCCCGATGTCTGGATAATCCGAATAGACCCGCACATACAGCCACTTCCCGCCCGCATCACTTGGCAAACCAACCATATGCCACGGCCAGCCCGCAAACTTGCCCTTGCCTGTGGCATCGAAGGTGCCATATTGGTAGATTTTTTGCCCTTCGAGGTAAAATTCTGCGATTAAATCGATGCTAAAGATATAAAGCGTGGGGTCATAGGTCAAGGAGTGAGGCAAAGGGACGCGGTACCATACATTGGTCTGTCCGTTGCGCACAGGCGGATTGCTTGGAAAGGTGATAGCCTGCCAAGAGGAGGAGTTTTCTTCAACCGCCCACACGGGCACACCCTCTTTAAAAGGAGAATCGCCCCAGCGGTATTCCCACCCGCCATACCCAAGGTCAATGCGTTCAGGCAAAGCTTTTGCGAACCCTTCTTGCGCGCACAGGGCCAACAAAGAGAGAGCGATAAGGGTGTGTAAAACCAACGTGCGCATGGGGTGAGCCTTTTTTTGGTTCTTTGGGGCGTATTATGCGCTTTTGCGTCCAACGTTTTACTGAAAAGAGATGATGAAAAAACAGACAACAGCAAACTTAAAGTTTACCCTTTTACAAACACTTCGCCCGGCTTCCAGTCGATGTAGACCGAATCTTTTTCCGCCAAATGGGGCGCTTTGACAAACACCGCTTTAAAAGGCGCGGTGCTCTCGTTCACAAACATGTGGGCTTCTCCAGGAGCACACTGAAGGTAATCCCCCTCTTTGATGCACACTTTTTCACCATCCACATACACGCTACACTCGCCCTCTAACACCAAAAAAGACTCTTCTTGGCGGGTATGTTTGTGGCACGGATGGGACTCCCCCACCCCGATGATGACCACGCCCATGTCCACAGCGGGGCCTTGGGTGAGGTATTTGGGGCCGTAGGTAAAGTAACGGTAATCGTGGTTGTTTTCGTTGGTCAAATACATTTATACTCCTGGGGCTTTCCACATAGAGGTGGTAATATGTTCATCCACAAGCTCTACTTGTTTAGCGTAGGCACTTTCCCACCGTTTTTGGACGGTTTGGTAGGCGCGGTGGTTTTCCCTGTTGGGTGTGTATTCGCGCGCCCACGCCACCCACGCAGCTGCCACGTCTTGAAGAGTTGGGAAAAGTCCACACCCTACCGCCGCTGCCATCGCAGCTCCTAGGGCTGTGGCTTCGGTGACTTTGGGGATGCGCACGGTTAAGCCCGTGACATCGGCGAGCATCTGAGGCCAAAGGATGCCTTTACTCGCCCCGCCCGCAAAGACAATAGCCTTACATGTAAGGCCTGTAAAAGCTTCGATTTTGGCAAGGTTGAGCTTGGAAACGATGCACGCGTTTTCTTGAAGGGCGCGAAACATGGCAGGTTTGTTGCACACCAAAGGGTCTAGGGAGAGGTTTAGGAAACTGGGACTCGCGTGGTACCACCGCCCGTATTTCATAGTATCCGAAAAGATAGGCAAAATCCCATGAGACCCCACCGGCACCTCCATGGCTTGGCGTTCTAGCAGGGCATACACGTCTTCGCCTGTTTGGGCAGCTTTGGCCACTTCTTCTTGGCAAAACACGTCTCGAAACCAGCGCATCACAAGGCCGCTAAAAAAGGTAATGCCCTCCGCTTGGGACTGGCCGCTGATGACGTGGGGGTTGACGCGAATTTCCATGCTTTTTGGCGGTGGCGTGGCACTGTCGATGTTCACCACTTGTTGCCAAAAAGAGCCCCCAAGCACGGCCGCGTCGCCTTTGTTTACTACCCCAAGCCCCGCGCATCCTAGCTGCACATCCCCACCACCTAAGACAACCTTGGTCTTTACATGTAAGCCTGTTTGGGCTTCAGGGCTGACATTTCCCAAAACCGTACCTGTTTCATAGCAAGGGGGGAAGATGTCCTCTTTTAGCCCCACCTTAGCCATCATGGCGGGTTCCCATGTGCGCTCTTTAAGGGAAAAAATCCCACTTGTGCCCGCGTTGCTTGGCTCACTGGCTAGCACACCACACAGCTTGTACAACACCCAATCGCTCAACATCGACACGCGTGCGACCTTGGCGTAGGTGTCAGGCTGATGGGTTTTAAGCCACAAGAGGCGCGGCATAGCACCTAGGGCAAAGGTTTGGCCCGACTGGGCGTAAAACCCCTCCTCAAGCCCTTGTGCATGCAAGAGGCGCACCTCTTCGCCCGCGCGCGCGTCCACGTTGGCCACCGCCCACAGCTCTTTGCCGTTGGCATCATAAAGGACGATTCCCTCCCGCATACTCGTAGCACTCACGCCAAGGATGGATTCGGGCGCGACCTTAGTGATAGCAAGGACTTCTTGGATACACACTTTGACAAGCTCCCAGTTGGCCGCGCAGTCAAAGCCCATGCTAAAAGGTACGTTTGCTTCTTGGGCGTGGGTCCATTCGCGACTGGCAAAGGCGCATTGGTTTCCGCCCGTGTCAAAGAGTACCGCGCGCACACTGCCCGTCCCCGCGTCGATAGCTAAAAGATGGTTCATGCTTTTTTCACCTTGGCTTGTTCGAGTTCCCAATACTCCATGGCAAAGCTTTGGGCTTCGTCGATGCTCACGTAGCCGCCTAGGGCTTCCCCACGCAACACCGCTTCCATGGTGTGCGTGATGATGTCGTCGATGATGTGCGCTTCCTTGGCGTTTTTGCCAAAACTCACCACCCCAAAGCCTTCGATTACCGCGTAATTTGGCGCAGGGTTAAGGCAGATTTCCCCTTTTGCATAGCGCGCAAAATAAGCCAGATAGGCTTCCTCGTACTCTTTTAAAGCAGGTTTCACCTCTTCGCCTTGGCGCAATACCAAAGGCGTACGCTTGGTGCGAATGATGTGTTCGGGCGTTAAAACACCCTTACATGTAAGAGCAGGATTGCTGGCATACGTAAGAGCAAGAGGCGACTGGTTTAGCACCATTTCCACGGGGTGACCCTTGCGTGTTTGAACTTCTTGGCGCAACAAAGCAACATCAAAAGTGCGCGCGGGCGTTTGCGTAGGCGTGGCAAGGGGGGCTTGCGTAGCCAAAAAATCCTCCGCAATACTCACCGCATCAATCATCTTTTCGTACGCTTCCTTAGCATCATCAGCAAAGGTGAAAATCCCGTGGTGGTGCAGGATAATTCCTTTACATGTAGACCAATCAAGGGTTCGCGTGCGCAGGTAAATCTCGCGCGCCAGTTCAAAACCGGGCATCACATAAGGCAAAATCAAAAAATCAGGATAGAGCGTTTTGATGTGTGTCTTGCCTTTTTTGGAGTTGGAAATAGTCACGACCGCATCGGCGTGGGTGTGGTCCACATAGGCAAAGGGGATGAGTGCGTGCAAGATGGCTTCTACGGAAGGATTGGGCGCACTTGGGTCGCGCATGGCGGCGCGCTGGGCGGCGACCATCTCCGTGTCGCTAAGGGTTTCACGCTGGGCCAGGGCAACTAAGGGAGCGAGCTTGACAGGAGCAAAACCCTCTTTTTGGATGCTTACCAAGTCCCATCCGCTTCCTTTGACATAGAGCGTCGGGATGCCATTGTGCGTGATTTTGACCGAGGTATTGCCTCCGCCGTGCAACACCAAAGCGTCGCTTTGTCCTAAAAGATTGGAGGTGTACACGCGCAAAGCAAGAGCGTCTTGGCCGCTTGGTGCTACGCACTCATCCCAAAGGCTTTTCATAGAAATTCCAAATCATCCGAGGATTTAAACGCGCAATGGGGTTCAAAATTGGCTTTATACTCCGCGTAATGGGCCGAGGCTTTGTGCCCATCCAATGCCGCTTCGTCTTCCCACGACTCAATGACGAGGAATTTTCCCGGCGCGCTTTTGTATTCAAAAATATCATAAAGCGTACACCCTTTTTCGGCTTTTGAAGGCGCAACCATCATGGTCAAAAGGACGCGAAGCTGGGCTTCATGGCCTTCTTTTGCAATGAAAGTTACGGTTTTTGTGATGGACATTTTTACTCCTTTGGAGGTGTTTTTGAGGTGTATTGTAACATAAAGAACCTAGGGGATTTGGGCTTTTTCAAGGGTTTTTGCGTAAAATACCATACTGTTTACATGTAAGGAGAGAGGATGAAAGTAGCCATCATCGGCGCGGGAGGTATTGGCGGGTATTTTGGTGCGGCATTGGCAAACGCGGGGCATGTAGTAACCTTTGTTGCTAGAGGTACGCACCTTGAAGCCATGCAACAACACGGCTTACATGTAAGCCATCCCAGCCTCACTTTTACCCAAGCCGTCCACGCGACCTCTTTGGAAGGCTTGTGCAAAGAGGACGTTAGTACTTACGAGGCGCTCATTCTTTTGGCCAAATCCATGGAAACCCAAAGCATCGCCCACGCCCTTAGCGCGTGGTTTAGCACCGCTTCGCGCACGCCCTTTGTGGTTTCGTTGCAAAATGGTGTCGAAAATGAAACCCTGCTGTGCCAAGCCCTAGGAAGCCAAAACGTCATCGGCGGACTCACGGTGAAACTAAGCGCGCACATCGTCTCCCCAGGCCACGTGGAGGCGCTAGGGGATGCACAGATTGTCATCGGCCCTATGGAAAAAACAGCCAAGGCAGACGCTTTCACACAAGCCCTAGGGGCCGCTTTTACGCAAGCGGGTGTGCGCGTGGAGAAAACAGAAGAGATCCAAAAAGAGCTGTGGAAAAAACTCATCATCAACAACGGTGTCAACGCCTTGTGCGCCCTTTTGGAAGTCAAAACGGGCACCATTACCCACCACCCCAAACTCAGCCAACTCGTCCTTGGTCTCATGCAAGAAACCGCCCAAGCGGCGCGGAGTTTACATGTAAACCTTACGGGCGAAGACCTAGAGGCCATGTTTCACCTCATCAAAACCTTTGAATCCATCAAACCTTCCATGCTTGTAGATGTGGAACAAGGACGCAGTGTGGAGCTAGAAGAGATTTGTGGTGTGGTCATCCGCACCCTTGAAGCAGCAGGAAAGGACGCGCCTTATACCAAAAGCATCGCCCATTTGTTGGCCTATAAGCTGGAACAGGGCGTCACATTTTTGTAATTTAAATTCCAAAATACTACAATGGCACGCCATCGTCAAAGGGGAAGTGGACAAAGCAGGAGGGGTTTACGAGGGCATTGAGTGCTACGTACACCGCCCTTTAGCACTCAATCCTTAAGCACCACTAATCCCAATGTGTAAACCGTTGCGTGCGCCCTTAGGGGCGCAACAGATGCAAGGAATGTAAAAACGCGTTGTTTTGAAACTGTTTTTTTGCCGAACATAACACTTCTCTAAAAGGCAAAAAGACTATGCTGGCATCTTCTCAAGATGGGGATAGGCCGCTTGACGATGCTGAAAAAGCAAGATATTGGGCTTTTGAATCACGCCCTCATCAATATTGATAGCCTGCCTTATGGTTTCGTTGTTTTGCCAACTCTCACGCCCTGCCATCACTGCTTCGAGGTAGACAATGAGCGCGGCCGAGATTGACCGAGAAGCACTCTCCCAAAGATAATTAGGGGTGTGGTCTACCGCATAATAATCCGCATTTTCAACCTTGAGCATTGGTTCTTTAAAGGAGGTAGGTTTTGCAAAATAAAATCCCATGCCCTCATCACAACTCACATCGATGATAAGGCAGCCAGATTTCAAACACAATTTTTCTTCCTCAATCACATAGTCGATTGGATTGTCGGGTTCTTGGAAAGTGCCGTTGATGATAATGTCTGATTCCTTAATGAGATCATACAGCGGACGCTTTGTCCCATCATGCTCCACCACAAGCATACGCGCTTCCCCTTCGCCGCCTGGCACAATACGCACATAATCACAATCAAGAATCTCCTCTCGCACCTCATGGTCAGGGCGCTGGATGCAAATCGTAATATCTCTAAAACCATGGGCTTTGAGCGCGTAGATTGCCCCGCGGCTCACCGCACCGAAACTAAAAATGATGACTTTGCGCTGATTGCCGTAGTGGCCGTCTATCCCTTTGAGTTGCAGTGCATGCAGTACCGCGCAATAGCCTGCTATTTCATTGTTTTTGTAAAAGGTGTGTCGCCCTACTTCTCCTTTTGGACCCCACACAAACATGTCTTCAAAGGCGATGAGCGTCTGCTTTTTGTCAATCGCCATCTGCGTCATGGCGCGTTGTTGCACGCAATGGGGATATCCCCACAAAATACCCCCTTCTCGAAGCTCTTGAAGGTCTTGCGGAACAGGCTTTGCGATAATAGTAATGCTAGCATTTGCCAGTATTTCACTGCGCGAAGTGATGCCTCCTGTGAGGTTGGCTACGACCGCATCATCAAGACCAAAAGCCTTCCCATACCCCTCTTCAAAGAGCATTCTGTGGCGGATATGCTCTGGTATGCGCAATAAGTGATCAGGATGGATGGGAATGCGCCTTTCATCTTCTTTTCGTGAAGTCCAGATGACTCCTAAGGTTAATAAGCTGATGGTGTCTCCTTTGCAAGCGAAAATGCGCTTGGCCCTTCAGTATAACCGTTTAATTCCAATGTGCCTAATCACCCCTTAAGCAAAATACCACCGATCTATCACTAAAAACGCGACCACCAAAAGCATGTAGAGGTTGAGGTGCATGAAAATTTTCTTACATGTAAGCCGTTGCGTGCTCGGTTCTAAGCGCAAAAGCGGCAAGGAGGCGTAGACCAAAAAGAGGGCGTGCGCTACGATGAGTCCCAAAGTGATGTCACTTTGAGGCATAAAAAAGCCCACCACCATCAAGGCCGACAAGATGGTAAGAAGTATCCACACGTACGTCACGCGTGCCAGTGAATTTACGCCCATCACATCCACCATCGTCGGAAAATTGGCACTGGCGTAGTCTTTGTGGTACACAAGCACCAAGAGCCAAAAATGGGGAACTTGCCAGATAAAATAGAGCCACGCAAGGGGTAAAAAGCGTGTTTCAAAAAGCCCGCCACCTGCGGCTAACCAACAAATCATCGGAGGCATCACCCCCAAGATGGCCCCTGGAAATACCGCATAAGGGCTTGCTTGTTTCATGGGCGTGTAAACGCCGTTGTACAAAAACACCACCACCAGTGAAAAGAGAATGCCCACGGCCCCCAAGGCCACGTACAAGGAAACCGTGGCACTGGCGATGAGTAAGGAAATGGTCGTGATGGCCGCAAAGGGCGAGATTTTCCCTGTTACAAGGGGGCGGTTTTGGCACCGTGGCATCTTGGCGTCTAGCTCTTTTTCTTGGTATTGGTTTAGCGCACTTACACCAAGAGCTAAGAGAAAAATACCCAAAAGGGAGAACCAAAGCGCGGCCGTAATCTCTTGGGCGATGAGCAAATAGACCAACAAGCCCGGCAAGCCAACCGCGGAAGACAACCCCGCTTTGGTAAAAACACCATACTCTCTCAAGCCCGCTCTTGAGGCTGTCGCTGTTGTTGCTTTCATGCTAGAGTCCTTTAAAATATTCAATCAACACATTGATTTCTTCGTCGCTTAACACACCCTCATAAGACTGCATCATGCCACCGCTAAAACCCTCCACCAGTTGGCCATCGGGGTCAAGGATAGCGCGTTTAAGGTAAGCTTCATCGGCTAGCACCTCCTTGAGTGTGCCGCCCTCTTCGACTTTGAGCGTACGTCCAAAAATACCTTGGAAACTTGGCCCCACAACCACAGAACCATCAAGGGAGTGGCATCCCGTGCACCCGTTGGTGTCTAATATACCCATCGCCTTTTGGCTTGGGTCTTCTTTTGGTGACGCGTCGCCATGTTTGAAATAATCAATAATCTCATCAATCTGCGCCTCATTTAACACACCCTCATAAGACTGCATCATGCCGCCGCTAAAACCCTCCACCAGTTGGCCATCAGGGTCAAGGATGGCGCGTTTGAGGTAAGCTTCATCGGCCAAGACCTCTTTGAGTGTGCCGCCCTCTTCCACTTTGAGCGTACGTCCAAAGATACCTTGGAAGCTTGGCCCCACAACTACAGAACCATCAAGGGAGTGGCACCCCGTGCACCCGTTGGCTTCAAGATGCGCTAGGCCAGGGTGTTGTACAGCAACAACTTCCCCTTCTTCTGTAAAAGGGGTTTCGCGGTCGCTTTCATACCACGCATCAAAGCGTTCTTTGTCTACGACGTGAATTTTTGAAAGCATGTAGGAATGGCGCGTGCCACAGTATTCTGCGCACAACACATCGTAACTGCCTACCTTCTCAGCCCTAAACCACGCGCTGTAAACCTTGCCTGGCACCGCATCTTGCTTAATCCGAAAGGCGGGCACGTAGTACGAATGCAACACATCGTTAAGTTTGGCAGTGATGTCAAGCTTGATGTTGGTGTCGATGGGCACGTAAAGGTCTCTGGTTTTTTTACCATTGGGGTACTCATGGGTCCAAAACCACATCTGCCCCACCACCTTTACTTGCAAGCTGTCTGCTGGAATTTCACGCATCACCTTAAGGCTCGTGTAACCGTAGTAAAACATCACCCCAAGCAAGAGTGTGGGCACAACTGTCCACAGGATTTCTAAAACCGTATGGTGCTCGATGTTTTTGACTTGGTCTCTACTGTGGCGTTTCGCACTGTACTTGTAGAGAAAATAAAACATCACCCCCACCACAAGAACAAAGATGCCAATAGACAACCCCATCACAACCCATATGGCCAAATCCACCTCACTGGCAAAACTTGAAACGCCCTCCATGCCTTCTAACATAGCAAACCTCCCTGTGCAACCCGCGCAAAGACATCATGTGGCGTGTAGCGGTAGTACGTGTCAATCGCCATAATCACATAAATGATGACCAAAACAACCAAGGAAGAGTAGATGAGGGTTTTAAGGAGTTTTGATTCTGATTTGATGTGCATGTAGTAGGCCACAATCAAAAAGGCTTTGAGTGTGGCTAGGCCTATTTGTATTATCAGCGTTGGCGCCAACGCAAGGTTAATCATCATCGGTTGCAAAAGTGTTAGTGCGGTTAAGGCTATCAGTAAGAAAAAAACGGTGATATACGTCTTTGCTTTTACAGGCCGCAATGTTTCCTCATGGTGTATGTGCATCTTTGCCTCCTAATAAATCAGATAAAAAAATGGAAAAACAAACACCCACACAAGATGCACCAGATCCCAATACAGTGCTGTATTTTCCAAGATGACAAAATTCTTGGGGGTGATTTTTTGGGAGCGTATCAACCCAAGCACCCAAAGCATGGCGCCAATGCCTAAGATGATGTGCAACCCGTGCAAACCTGTGATGCTAAAGTAAAGGCCAAAAAACATCACCGCACCATCGCCCATGCTCGCAAGGTGCGCAGAACCGGGGTAAATGCCGTGGCTTATCTCTGTACTCCACTCCACGTACTTGATGCCCAAAAACACCACCGCTAGGGCAATGGTGAGCCAAAGGTAACGCTTACATGTAAGCACATCGCCGTTGCGCAATTTCACCAAAGAAAGCCCCATACACAAAGCCGAAACCAAAAGGATGACCGTATTTGTCCCGCCCAAAAGGAGGTTCAAGCCTCCCGAAGAGGTGACAAAGGCCTCGTCAAATTGAAACAGGTAAAAGGCGTAAATCAAAAACATGGAGCCAAAAATCATCACTTCGGTAAACAAAAAGAGCCAAAACCCAATCTTTGCGCCGATGTAATCATCGTTAAAATCTACGATTTCATGGGCGTTTCCCTCTTTGTCATACGCAACTTCTACTTTCTTATCCATGACCGTGGCCCTCCTTTACCGAAAGATCCATCCTGTGCACAGGTTCGCCGTTTTTGTACTCGTATGGGCCAAAATCCACATAAGGAATCTCCCCAAAATTTTCCAGCTGTGGCGGCGAAGGGATTTGCCACTCTAGGGTTGTGGCGTTCCACGGGTTGGGGCCAGCAGGCTCGCCATAGCGCCATCCACGGTAGAGCGTAGTGAGCATGTAGAGTATGCCGATGGCAAAAATCCAAGAGCCAACCCCTGAGAGTTTGTGGTAAATCTCAAATTCAGGCAAATAATCAAAATACCGCCGTGGCATACCAAAGGCGCCTGCTAAAAACATAGGGAACCACAAGAGGTTAAACCCTACAAACACCGTATAAAAAGCTCTTATTGCGTGCTTTTCGCTGTACATGCGGCCTGTAAATTTGGGGAACCAGTAGTGAAACCCTGCGAACATCAAAAAGGCAACGCCACCAAGCATCGTGTAGTGAAAGTGGGCGACTACAAAATAGGTATCGTGAAAGTAGACATTCACGCCAATAGTTCCCAAAATCAGCCCCGTAAGCCCTCCGATGATAAAGGTTACAAAGGTGCCAACCGCCCAAACCATGGGCGCTTTAAAGTCGATGGACGCCTTATACATGGTCGCAATCCAATCAAAAAATTTCACCCCCGTTGGCACCGCTACAAAAAAGGTAAGCACTGAAAAAATCAACTTTACCGTGTCGGAGATGCCCGAAGTAAACATGTGGTGCCCCCACACAAGGTAGCCAATCCCCGCAATCATCGCCGAAGAAATAGCGATGGAGCGGTACCCAAAGATGGGCTTGCGGCAAAAGGTCGGCACGATTTCTGAAGCGATACCAAAAGCAGGAAGAATCATCAAATACACCGCAGGGTGCGAGTAAATCCAAAACATGTGTTCAAAGAGCACTGGGTCACCCCCTTTGGTCGGGTCAAAAAACCCTACCCCAAACACCCGCTCAAAGATGACCATCACCAACGAAACCCCCACAATGGGTGTCGCGAGGATTTGTATCCACGCGGTTGAGTAAAGCCCCCACACAAACAGTGGCATCTTAAAAAAGGTCATCCCCGGTGCGCGAAGGCGGTGAATGGTCGTTACAAAGTTGATGCCCGTGAGGATGGAAGCGAGACCGAGGATAAACGCGGCGGTTAGTGCCCAGATGACATTGGTGCCTGTTTTGATGCTATAAGGGGCGTAAAATGTCCAGCCTGTATCGGCAAAGCCATCGCCCACGAACAGCGAAGCCACCGCTAAAATCGCGCCAAACATATACAACCACCACGAAAGCAGATTGAGCTTTGGAAACGAAACATCCCGCGCGCCTATTTGCAAGGGCAAGAGGAAGTTGCCAAGGGCCGCGGGGATGCCAGGCACGATGAAGAGAAAAATCATAATCACGCCGTGCATGGTAAAGACTTGGTTGTAGCGTTGGGGCGACATGATGTCTTGCCCAGGGCTAAAAAGCTCCAAGCGCATGGAAAGGGCAAGCCCCACGGCCACCAAGAAAAACGCAAGCATTGAAAAGAGGTACAAGATACTCACGCGCTTGTGGTCTATGCTAAAAATCCATTGAAAAATCTTGCTTTTATGGTGCCCAAACACCGTGTGGGTGTGTTCATAAAAACTTCCTGGGATACTAGGACTCATGGTCGGGATCTCCTTTTTTTCTTCGCTTTGGGGTGATGAGATAGATAAAAAATCCACTGATTAGCACAAGCATAACCGTGGCAAAAATCTTGTTGATGGAAAGGACATATTTGCTGTTTTCTGGGTCAAAGGAAAAACAAAACGAAAGGGCTTTTGCAATGGTAGGGCGCACTTTGCCCTCGCTGGCTTCAAGCAGTGCCATCTTCACATCAAAATGGAGGTATTTGATGCCATTAAGGTAGCGCGTAATCTTCCCCTTGGGCGAAACGATGGCAAGCCCCGCGGGGTGAATGTAATCCACAAAGCCTTGCTTGTTGATGATTTTTTCATACTCAAACCCAAGGGCTTCGGTGAGCGCGTCGATGGTCGCTTTGTCTTGCGCGACTAAAAAATTCCACGCACTTTGGTCGTAATCTTTGCGCAACGCATTGAGGTGGTTTCGCTTGCTCTCAAAGGCATCATCAGGGGAATCATCAGGAGCAAAACTGATGGTAAGCACCCTGTACTCTTTGCCCTCGCGAAGTTGTATCTTATCTAGTGATTTGACAATGCCATCTATCTGCGGGCCGCAAATGCCAGGACAGGAGAAATAATTGAGCGAGATAATCGTAGGTTTGCCTTGCAAAAATTCGCCTAGGGTTTTTTCTTGGGCATTTTCATCCACGAAAGTAAGCTCAAGGGGAAGGTAAGAGCCCAACCGTTCATAGGTGCCTATTTTTGGGCTATCGCCAAAAGCAACACACGCTGCGACCAAACATGCCATCAAAAAGAGTTTCATAGGAGGCCAATCTTAAAGTGTTTTTTTTTCGTCACAAGAAATGGTATCCCAGCGGAGATAAATTTAATATTATTTTAACAATGTTGACTATAATGCATCAAATAATTTTAAGGAGACACTGATGCTTAAAAGGTTTTTCATAGCACTACTTGCGTGCGCCACTTCTGTCTTTGCCGCGCCCATCGAGGTTTCAGACGCCTATGTAAGGGCGGTTCCCCCAAACCTTAAAAATTCTGCTGCTTTCATGAAGATTGCAAACACCACCGCAGAAGAACTCTTTCTCCTTAGTGCCGCTTCACCCGCTGCCGCGCGCGTTGAACTTCACGAACACGTGATGGAAGGGGGCATGATGAAGATGCGGCCCGTTGAAAAAATCGCCATCGCTCCCCACGCACACACCACCCTCGAGCCAAGCGGCTTACATGTAATGCTCATCGGACTCAACACACCCCTGCGTGAGGGCGAAACCATCGTTCTTGAATTGCACTTTTCAAACGGCCAAAAACAGACACTTGACGCGGTGCCCATCAAAAGTGTTATGATGGGGATGCACAAACACAAGATGTAAAACATCTGTACAACGCATTGGAGGTATTATGAAAAAAGGGGTCATTTTTCTCGTGGGCGTGGGGTTGCTCTTTGGAGCGTTTTGGGCGGGTGCTACGTACGTGCAAGACCAAAGAGAGATAAAACCCTACGCGTTTGAGCTCCAAAGTGCCGATGGGCCCGTACGTTTGAGTGATTTTAAAGGCAAAATGCCCATCGTCTATTTTGGCTACATGTACTGCCCTGACATCTGCCCCACTACCCTTGCCCAAACCGCTAACGCCTTGCAAAAACTCCCCAAAGAAGAGGCCGATAAGTTTCAACTCCTCTTCATCAGTGTCGACCCCGAAAGGGACGGGATGGAGGACCTTAAAGAGTACGCGCAGTATTTTTACCCTGATGCACTGGGCTTAAGTGGCGAAGAATCTGCCCTTAAAAAAATCACCCAAAATTACGGCACGTACTACGCAAAAGAGTTTAACGAAAACTCTAGCCTAGACTACACCGTGGCCCATACGACTTTTCTTTATTTTTTTGACACAAAAGGAAGGCTTGCCCACACACTAAAACACGCCCAATCGCCCGATGAAATCGCCCAAGTACTCAACGCGATGCTAGCACACTGATTTTCCCTTTACATGTAAGGATGCGTGCCTTTTTTAAGACCAACGCCTTCTTACATGTAAGGCCTACACAGTGCCATTGCGCTCCTTGTAAAAATATGATAATATTTCTCATTATCTTCCAGTGGCGGGAAATGCTAAAGTATTACAAAGAAATTCTCATCTTTTCAAAAAAACTTCTCAGCAACAAAGAGTGTGCGCTAGATGTCACGCAAGAAGCGTATCTGCGCATGATTCAAGCCGAAAAAACAGTGGACATTAAAAACAAAAAAGCCTACTTGTACAAAACGGCGCGAAACATCATTATCGATGATTTTCGCAAGGCAAAAGATTTTCAAAACACCTCCTTTGAAGAGGAAGCGTTTTGCATCCCTAAAGAACAAGAACCGCACAACATCCTCTTTCACGAAGCACAACAGCAGCACCTTCTCAACATCCTAGGCACCCTTCCCAAAAAAACGCAACGCGCGCTAGTGTTGTACCTTGTTGAAGGGCATTCCAAAACCCAGATTGCCACGATGATGAACGCCACCAAAGAGACCACCGAAAAGCTAATCGCACGAGGGCTGGTCAAACTCAAAGAAGCACTTAAAGTTGAGCCATTATGAACGTAAATCCCGAACAAACCCTAGACGAACAAGCTGCGTATTGGCACATGGCCATGAAAGATTCGCCAAGCCACGAGGCGCGCGAAGACTTTAAACAATGGCTACAAAACGAAAAGCACGCGCAAGCGTATGAAGCACTGTTGCAAATCGAATCTTTGTTTAAAACACTTCCCCTCGAGACAAAAAATGCACTTGTGGAAAAAGTAGCGCCCAAAAAAAGAGAGCGGCTTTCCTTTTGGAAGCCTCTTGCCGTGGCCGCAACGGTGATTTTTGCATGTATTGGGGCGTTTGAAGCATACACATACACGCACTTCAAACGCGCAAGAGAGGTTAAAACAGCCTATGAGGGCCGCGAGATTGTGCTCCCTGATGCCTCCAAGATACACGTGGATGCTAGCACGAGGCTTTCCATCACTTACCATAGCGATAAAAGAGAGGTTACCTTAACGCAAGGGCAAGCGACGTTTGAGGTTACCAAAGATGAAAAACGCCCCTTTATCGTCAAAAGCCCCCACCTTGATGTAACGGTTTTGGGAACCTATTTTTCCGTAAGTTCTTTTGAAGAGTTGACTTCTGTTTATGTTTTAAACGGTAGCGTGCGTGTCAACGAAAACACTAAAAACACCCTTTTGGCGACACTAAAAAAAGGGGAAAGCCTTGTGTTTGATGGCAAGAAAACTCGCGTGCTTTTTGTAAAACCCTTTGACACGGGCAAGTTTGCATTGTGGACGAAGAGGATTATCTCCTTTGATAAAACGCCCATAAAACAAGCGTTGAAGAGCTTTGAAAGGTACAATGACCTCTCTTTTACCCTCTCCTCTTTTGATACGTCTTCTTTGTTTGTGACGGGTTCGTTTCACGCCAAAGATGTAGATAAGTTTTTATTTGCATTGCAAACCATCTACGCGCTCAAGGTTGAAAAACATGAAAATCAGATTGTGATTTCGCCCAAAAATAAAGCTTTGAAATAGCACTTTGTATTTTCTTTTTTAAAAATGTCCCCTTTTTCTTTTTTTCTCCGTCTTATGCTTTAGAGAATCATTCTCAAAATAGACAAAAAGGAATCATCATGGGATACCAAACATCCTTGCGGGCATTTGTTTTGGCGACTTCACTGAGCGCTATGTTATGTGCGAGTGGTAGCACCTTATTTTCGATTGCTTCTATGCCACTCAAAGAGGCTATAGAAAAAATCTCCGACCAGTCAGGACTGCCTTATCTGGTCGATGCTGCGTTACTGGAAAACAAGGGGGACACCCCTGCCATTCTCAACGTCGAAGGCACGCAACGCGCACTTGACGCCGTCCTAAAAGAGAGCGGCCTTAAAGCAACAATCAAAAATGGCACGATTATGATTGAAGAGCAAAAAGAGGATAAACCCACCGAATTAGAGGCCATCTCCATCAGCGCACGGCAAGGAGAAGGCACGGTGCAAGAGGGGTATCTTGTCAAAGAAACAACCAATATCGGGCCGTGGAAAGGTAAAAGTTTACAAGATACGCCCTATGCTGTGAATGTGATGTCTGAAGAGTTGATTGAAAACTTACAAGCTACCTCAATCGACCAAATTTATGCGATGAATCCCACGATACAGCTATTGCAACCTCAATCCACATGGGGAGCCACAACTCCCACACTAAGAGGTTTTACTAGCTATGCAACAGTATTTAATGGCATCAAGAGGGAAGAGTATCAATTTGACCTTGCTTCAAATCCCGAAGAATATGAACGCGTGGAGACAATAACAGGACTCTCGGGATTTTTGTACGGAGGAGGTAATATCGGTGGAGTTATTAATTATATCGCCAAAAGACCTACCCCAACACAAGAAGGGACGGTTTCCGTAGGAAATGCGGGAGGAAGCGGCTATTATGCTCATGCTGATTTTGGTGGCCCAATAGACGAAGAAGGAAAATTTGGCTATCGACTAAATGTGCTAACACAAGATGGTGACACTTTTGTAGATAACCAAAATCATGAGCGAAGTCTGGCAAGCCTTGCTTTGGATTGGCATGCGAGTGATGCATTGCTAATTCAACTTCTTGCCTCTCATAGCGAGAATAAACTTGAGGGAAGACAACCTTTTTGGAATTTTGCTAGCGGGGCCAATAGACTGTCTGCATCGTCGATAGATAACACAAAGCTTTGGGGACAAAAATGGGCGTCTACTGAGCATGAAACAACAAAATACAGCGCTAATGCACAGTGGGATATCTCAGAGAGTGTCAACTTCAGAACTGCTGCACTTAAAGAGACTACCAAGCAAAAGCGAGTGCAATCTATAAACACGGTTCAAGCTGACGGTACATACACTCAGACGACGACCGATTGGGGCACCGACTATCGTATGATAAATGGCTACGGTGGTTATGCTTTTTTTGATTTTAATTTCAAGACTTTTGATATAAAGCATGAATTAACCACAGGCATGCAAATAAGTGACAGTTATTATGATATTTACAATCATAGCTCTACTGCTGTGACACTTAGTGGTCTTACACTCGATTCTCCAACCTATGTTTCAAAGCCCGCTAGCGGAGCCTCCCTTGCCACTGATAAAAATGTTAACCATACCCGAAGTACGAATTATTCAATCGGCGACAGCATAGAGCTTAGTCCTCAGTGGTTCATGCTCGTAGGAGCAAGTCATGTAACGGTTGAGAATAAAGACAGCGGATACAAAGAGAGTGCGATTACCCCATCGGTTTCTTTAGTCTATAAACCCTTAGACAATCTATCTCTCTATGTAAGTTACATGGAGGGTTTTGAGCAAGGGGGCATGGCGGGGGATGAATACGGCGGATATACAGTTGTTAACGCCAATGAAGTGATGGATCCCCTCAAAAGCGAGCAAATCGAAATCGGTGCCAAATGGACGCTAGGAAATGTACTTCTTACTACGGCGTTGTTTCAAATCGATAAAGGGTTAGAGTATTATGATTTATCCAATCCAACTTTGCCCAAGTATGTGCAAGATGGCAGGCAAGTACACAAAGGGGTGGAAACAACCTTTGCGGGAAAACTAAACGAAAGACTAACTCTTTTGGGTGGATTTACCTACCTTGATACAAAAGTGAAAGAAAACAAACAAAACCCAGAACTTGAAGGCAAGCGCCCTACTGATGTTGCCGATAAATTTGCCAAGCTTTATGTGGAATATGCGCCATTTGCCAACCCAAATATCGTGCTAAATGCTGGGGTTAACTACACAGGCAGTTTTTACGGAGACAGTATGAATACCGACAAAATACCCAGCTACACCTTGCTCAATACTGGCGTAAGGTACACGACCAAGTTCAACACTTACCCACTTACTTTTAGGCTCAACGTCAACAACGTCACCGATAAAGCTTATTGGATAAATTCCGCTTATCTAGGAGATGGCAGAACCATTCACGCGTCTGTGTCCATGAAATTTTAATCACCAAAAAAAGGGAGGGGGGGGCAAAGCCCCCTTGGTGATTTGTCAAAAACCCGCTTAAATCTCCCTGCTCAACATCGCCCACACACCCTTTTTAGCATCCCCGCTATTTTCGCGCTATACACTTAATGTAAAGTTTTTACATTAAGTTAAGAAAAGCAAGGGGGTGCAAAACAAAAACACAGGTGGCGCGCTAGAACTTGTTTGCATGAAGCAAAAGGTCAAGAGAAACCCAGTTGAACCCTGTTCTTATCCACATAACCACAAGGAGAATATTCCCATGAAACACTGTACAACCCGCATCAAAACCACCCTTCTCGCCCCTGCTATGGTCTTTTTGGCTCTTTTTGCCTTTGCCCCTTCCGCTAGCGCGGCAGGAAGTGCTGACATCACCCTCGACCAAGCCCTCGCCGTTGTCACGGCCGCGCGGGCAAAAGCCGAAAAACAAGGCACGCTGATGAACATCGCCGTGGTGGATGCGGGCGCTAACCTCAAAGCCTTCATCCGCATGGACGATGCGTTTTTGGGTAGCATCGATATTGCCACTAAAAAAGCAAAAACCGCACGGTTTTTCAACATGACCACAGGAGAACTTGGAGCTTTGGCGCAACCAGGCAAATCGCTGTACAACATCGAGTTTTCCAACGGTGGACTCATTACCTTTCCCGGCGGTATCCCGCTTAAAGATGCCAAAGGCACTATCATCGGCGCCATTGGCGTGAGTGGCAGCAGTGTAGAAAACGACCACGAAGTCGCCCTAGCAGGTGCCGCGGCGTTGTTAAAATAACCGCTTCAAAGGGGAACGCCTAACCTTGCCTCCCCTTCTTTTCAAAATACGCACGCAACCACATGTCACACAAGGTTTTGTAGACTTTTTTGTAGGATTCTAGTTTTTTATAGTCGATTTTTTCTTTACATGTAAAGTAAGTGTGGAGGAAAAAATGGGCCTCTTTTTTGCCAAGGCCAAACTCCACGATGAGGGAAGCTAAGTCAAAATAGCGGTCATTGACCCGCGCGTATTCCCAGTCGATAAGCCGCACTAAATCCCCGTGAAAAAGGATGTTTTTGGGGTTTAAGTCGTGGTGACACAGCACGGGCTCATGGCTAAAAGTTTTGAGTGATTTAAAAAGCAAAAACGCTTTGGTTTTAAAAGGCTCCCTAGACGAAGCCGTGTGCTCTTTATCCGCGTCGTAGGGTCTTTGGTAGCAAGGGATGCCATGCAGTGTGCGCAGTGTTCGCGCAAGCCCTTGGAGCTGGCGCAAGGTGGGGTTGGCGCGGTGGTAGCCTTGGGTAAAGTTGACAACCATGAAGGCATGCTCTAAGAGTAGCGGTTTTTGACCGATTCCTTTGATAAAAGCTTTTTTGCCTATCTCAAATTCGCGCTTTCGGTTAAGGGAGCTTTTGCCAAAAACCCGCACGAGATAGCGGTGTTTTGTGCTCACAAGAAGGTAATTTGTGTTGTTGTAGCCTTGGTTTTCTAGGCGCGTAAGGCTGATGAGCGTCTCGTTGGCAAAGAGCGCATAGGTGCGCAAAAACGAGATATTCATAGGCGCTTGGCATCATTTTTCCACTGAAAAAAGCCCCAAAACGCCAACACTGTATAAAGCATAAACAACACCGCCGTCAAATAAAAGGCTTTTTCGATGTAAATGTAAATAGAAACCGCGTCGATGACCACCCAGTAAAGCCAATTTTCCAAAATCTTTTGGGCCAGCATGTAGGTCGTAAACACCGCAAACACCGTCGTGGCAGAGTCTAAATAGGCAAAATCCGCGTGCGTGTAGGTGTCCATCACGTAGCCAAACCCCAGCGACACACCGCCAAGCACAAGGATAATAGTGAGGTTTTTTGCCACGCCCCATGCGCTTACATGTAAGGCTTCGTTACCCATCTTTCCATGCTTCCATGCATACCAACCATACACCGCCATGACGAGGTAATACCCATTGAGCACCGAGTCCATCAACAACGCCGCGTCAAAGAAGAGGATGGCAAAAATAAGCGTACTCACAAACGCCGCAGGCCAGCACCACAAACTCTGACGCATCGCCAAAAGTAAATACGTCACAGACAACACCACCGCCACCGCCTCCCACGGGGATGTGGTAACAAGCGCTTCGTACGCGCCGTTTAAAAAGTCGTTCATTTAGTTCCTTGAAGTAGCTTTTTTCATTTAGAGAAATGGTGCTTTGATGTGAGTTAAACCCTTACATGTAAAGAAACCAAAGAGCGCTTTCACTGGTTGTCCCTGATGTAAGCAAACTCACCGATGTTTGTCCACGCTCTTGCTTTTTTCATGTATGTTTGTTGGGATGCGACAATGTTTTTAAATTCAGAACTTTTAGCAGACTCTTCGGCGACAAGTTCGGCGTTTACTTTTCGCATGGCATCCATGACGGGTTTTGGAAATGTTTTAACGTTGATGGTAGGATATTCTATCTTTATCTTCTCCCACGCCGTGGTGCTCATGTCGTAATTTTGAACCAACATGTCATACGCCGCCGTGCGCATAGCGACTCTTAAAATCTCTTTGTTTTTAGGAGAAAGGGCATCAAATTTGGCTCTACCGATAATAAACTGCAACTCCGTTGCCGGCTCGTGCCATCCCGTGTAGTAATAGGGCGCGATTTTATGAAACCCCATGTCAATGTCCATGCCCGGCCCAACCCACTCTAGCGCGTCGATGGTTCCACGCTCCAATGAAGCAAAAAGTTCTCCTGGGGCAATGTTGGTCACCGCGCATCCGAGTTTTGCAAAAATCTCCCCCGCAAACCCTGGAATTCTGATTTTCAATCCTTTGAGGTCTTCCAAAGAAGTAATCTCTTTTCTAAACCAACCGCCCATTTGGACACCTGTATTGCCGCCAGGAAACGCGTACATCCCATGTTTTTCGTAGGATTTTTCCATGATTTCCATGCCGCCGCCAAAGTAAAACCATCCGTACTGTTCCAACGCATTCATCCCAAAGGGCATGCTTGTAAAAAGGGGAAGTACTGGGTCTTTGCCTTTGTAGTAATACGAAGCGGTGTGTCCCATCTCGTATTGTTCTTGTTTTACCATATCCATGATGCCAAAAGCCGATTTGTGCTTATTGACCGTATCGATGCTGATGGTAAATGCTCCCCCACTCATCGCATGTACCATGTTTGCCATATTTTCTACCGCGTTGGCAAAAGGAGGAAAATCCGTGCCCCAAGAAGTTGCCAACTTCCATGTCACTTTATCGCTTTTGGTAACAGCTGGTGCTTTTTCACAGCCCGTAAAAAGCATTGCTGTGCCCACAACAAAGGCTAAGGCGCCAAGGATTTTTTTAAAATCAACATCCATCCACACTCCTTCAAATTTTGCATCAATGAAAGTATATACTAGCCAAGACGCGTTTACATGACATTTGCGCGGCTTCCTTACATGTAAAGAAAAATAATTGCCTCAACTATACGCAAACCTATCTTTTTTCATCCACCATCAACGTGTAAATAAAAAAATGGCATAATCGCCGTAACATTGTATAAAGGCGTTTAGACTCGTGAAAAAAGTTATGTTCATCGTTGCATTAATACACTGCACCCTTTATGCGAACACCCCTTCTTTGAGCTTTTCGGAGGAAGAAAAACTCTATCTTCAACGCAATCCTGTGGTACGCGTCTGTGTCAATCCCACCTCTCCCCCCTTTGGTTCTCTTGGCGAAAAAGGCAAATACGAGGGCATTGGGGCGGAACTTTTAGAGCTAATCGCCAAACGGCTTTCCCTTCAACTGGAAATCATCCAAACCTACACATGGAAAGAAAGCATCGAAAAAGCAAAAAACAACCAATGCGATATTTTAAATTTCATCCCCAATACGTTAGATTTTAACGATTGGTTGTTGTTTACTGAGCCTATTTTTTCAGACTACAACGTTCTTTTGACCCGCAGCGACCACCCCTACATCGCCGATGTCAGATCACTCTCTCACAAAACGCTAGCATTGGCTGAAAATACGCTCTTGTCTGAGAGGCTAAGTTATGCTTTTCCAAACCTTACAATTTTTTCAGTCGCCACCCCAGAAGATGCTATCTTCTTGGTGCTCAATCAAAAAATAGACATGACCGTGCACTCTTCGACCATCATGTCCTACACATTTCGCAAGCACGAATTGCTCAACCTCAAGATTTCTGCCACCTTGGAAGATTTTAAAAATGTTTTCAAAATAGGCGTCGTTGGTCAAAACTACATGTTGCGAGACCTTTTAAACAAAGGCATCTCAAGCTTATCGGAAAAAGAAAGAGCGGCCATTGTCAACAAATATGACCCCATCATCATCGATTCAAAAATCGATCAAAAAGTGTGGTATGGCATTATTATTCTACTCATCAGTGCTTCCCTTGTGCTCCTGTGGAACTATCTTTTACGCGCCCAAATCAAAAAAGAGGTCGCAAGAAACCTTCTCAATCAAAACATCATGACCCAACAAGCAAAACAAGCCGAACTGGGTCAACTCATCGGCAACATCTCCCACCAATGGCGCGAACCGCTCTCCAATCTAAGCGGCATTAACCTCATGATGCTAGGATTGTTGGAGCATAAAAAGAGAATAAACAGGAATTTTTTGTACCAAAAATTCAAAGAAGTGGAAAACACCCTAGATTTTATGTCGCAAACCATGCAAAACTTTTTAGAGTTTTACAAACCCTCTAGCGAACAAAAAAACTTTACGATTTACGATGCGCTGCAACAGACGTTGTCCCTTGTGGAGACGGTTATCATCGCCGATAAAATCACCATCACCATAGACGGGAGCAAAGAAGCCCACTGTTTTGGCATTAAAAATGAGTTTATGCAAGTATGGCTCAACCTCATCAACAACTCCATTCGTGCCTTGCAACAACACAACATAGAGAAAAAAATCATCACGATTCATATCGAAGAAGGGCGGATGGTCTTTCAAGATAACGCAAAAGGACACATTTCCCAAAGCGATTTATCCAAAGGGGTCGGGCTTAGCATGTGCTCTTCCATCTTAAAACGCTACAACAAAAAACTCTCCTTCTCCAACACCCAAGAAGGGGTGTGTGTCACCATAGAAGCAGACACGCAAGAGCCTAAACTCCCTCCCCTGTTTTAGCCACCCAGCCTGTATCCTGCCTCAGGAACAGTCTGGATGAAATCTTTCCCCACTTTTTTACGAAACCGCATGATAAAATTCACAACCGCTTGGTCGCTTACGTAGTCAAAATTCCAAACAGATTCATACATCATCTCTTTAGGAACAATCCTATCAGGATGGGCAACCAAAAGCTCTACAAACGCACTCTCTTTTTTACTAAGGGAGATGCCCAGTCCCGCTGGATTTTGTAACATTCTGTTTTCTGGGTCAAAAATATACCCATTTTTAAGCACAACGTGATTGGACGGCTTAAAACACGCGGCACATTTGGTAAGCGTATCAATCAACTCTTTGTATTTTACGGGTTTGAGCAGGTATGCCACCAGATTTAAAGGTATCGCACGGAACAAAAACTCCTCGTTTTTGTTGCCACTGAGGATAACCATAGGTAACTGTCCGTTGCTTTTTCTCGCAGATTCAATAAAATCCAGTCCATTTTCATTGTTCAACTTAATGTCGCAAATGACCATGTCTACTTTTTGGGTTTTTAGTGCCTCGTAGGACGCATTCAGGGTAGAACAATGGATAACCTCTTTGACAAATAACGACAAAAGGGCTATAAAATTTTGTGCAAATTCTTCATTATCCTCCACAAATAAGACATTTTTACTTTTGAGTATCTCTAGCATGAGGCAAAGTCCTCTCTTAATTTGTTTCATTATGTTACATCTGTTCAAAAATCTTTTGAAATGCGATTTTTCCTCACACGGTGTTACATGTATGCTTTTAGCGCCATTCTACCAGTCAAACTTGAATTCAAAATTTAATTTTAAAATTTATTATCATACCTATCTCATCCATCTCTCACAATGCAAACAAAGGGATGATGGATGTGAGATACGCGCAACGTATAATGACTTATCGTTAGAAAAACGCCACCCAAATGGCACTTCTTGACCGAAAGAGTCGAGGTGCCACGTGGTACTTCTAATAACTACTCTAAAGGAGACTGCCATGATTACCTTCCTTTGTTGTATCGCACTGCTTTTTGGTGCCTACTTCACCTATGGTAAATTTGTCGAAAAAACTTTCGGCATGGATGCCCATCGCCCCACTCCAGCTTCCACGCAAGCTGATGGCGTTGACTTTGTGCCCATGAGCACAAGCAGAGTCTATCTTATCCAGTTTCTCAATATCGCTGGTCTAGGACCAATCTTTGGTCCAATCTTAGGCGCGCTTTACGGTCCCGTGGCTTTTGTGTGGATTGTTTTGGGTGCTATCTTTGCGGGTGGCGTGCATGATTACATGGCGGGCATGATGTCTGTGCGCAACAAAGGAAAGAGTCTTCCTGAACTAACAGGTGCCTACCTTGGCAACACGAGCCGATACGCAATGCTTGTTGTGAGTGTTTTGTTGTTGCTCTTTGTTGGTGTTGTGTTTATCGTAGGGCCTGCTGCGTTGATGGCAAACTTAACCTTTGAATCAGGCGGGGAAAGCATTTTTGCAGGCACACCCTTTGAAAACAAAGCGGTGTGGGTTGTCATCATCTTTGCTTATTACCTCGTATCAACCGTGTTTCCTATCAACAAAATCATTGGTAAGTTTTATCCCTTCTTTGGGTTTGTGTTGATGTTTATGGCCATTGGTGTTGGCGGGTCTATGATTTACCATGGCCTTGCTATCCCTGAACTTACCAGTTGGGCAGATTTTAGCCACCCTAGGGGAACACCTATTTGGCCGGGCCTTTTCTTTACTATTAGTTGTGGCGCGTTAAGCGGTTTCCATGCGACACAATCCCCTCTAATGGCAAGAACCCTTAAAAATGAAAGCAAGGGTCGGGTCGTGTTTTATGGTGCAATGCTCACCGAAGGTGTTGTTGCGATGATTTGGGCAGCTGCTGGTATGGCGTATTTCCCTGAGGGAATTACAGGGCTCAATGAAGTGCTTACCAAAGGAGGACCAGGTCTTGTCGTCAATCAAATCGCCATCGGATACCTTGGTGTTTTTGGAGGATTACTTGCTATCCTAGGTGTTATCGCAGCGCCTATCACTTCTGGCGACACCGCTTTTCGTGCGATTCGCCTAACGATTTCCGATAGATTTAACATCGGGCAAGTCGATCTTAAAAACAGACTCATGGTTTCTGTTCCCATCTTTGTCATTGCCTTTTTTATCACGCAGGTCAATTTTGCAGTCATTTGGCAGTACTTCACCTTTTCCAACCAAATGCTTGCGGCATTTTCGCTGTGGACTGCGGTTGCCTACCTTTACCAACATGGACGTAACTTTTGGATGGCAGGGTTACCCGGTGCGCTATTGACAGGCACCTTGGTAGGATACGTGCTCACAGCAAAAGAGTTTCCCTTTAATGCGGGTCAAGACATTGCTTCCATGTGTGCAACGGTGACCTCTATAGCGATACTCCTGTATCTGGCCAATCTATCGCTCACTGCTCGAAAAAGAGCAAGAGCACTAGCGTAGCAACCTCTACCCAAAGAGGAGTAACCCCTTCTCTTTGGGTCACATTTTTGTAAGGTTTTTTGATGTTTAGCCCCACCTTTATAGCCGCACAAGCACATATTCATGGCAAGTTTATGTGCGATGGAGACTGCGTTATACAAGGGCGCGTTACGGGTGAGATTTTTTCCAAAGAAACAGTTTTAATTAAAAAAGGTGGCTCTTTTGAAGGGTATGTCCATGCGCCTCTTTTGGTGGTGCAAGGCCTTTGCAAAGGAAGCATTCACTGCGACAACGTTGAAATTTTCCCGCAAGGAGAAGTAAGGGGCGACATCCAAAGCCACGCTTTAATCATGCACCGCAAAGCTCTTTTTGAAGGAACCCGCGCGTGCGTTGGGAGAGTCTTTGACCAAGAGACGGAACATAAAAAACACGTGGACGAATTTGACACCGAAGATATTTTACTTTAGAAAAACAGATTCAACACAAAACGCCTAGGACATCAAAAAGCAATAACGCCTCTTGATGTCCTAGGTAAAATTGTTTACATGTAAGGCTTATTCACCCACGTTTGTATGGGCTTCTCGGGCACTCATTTCTAGGCTTTCCACGTAAGGCATAGCCTTGACCGCAGGGCTCATGAGGCCTTTGGATTTGTGCTCACGGATTTGGTAGCGCCCCTCTTCGTGGCCTAGGACGTAGTAGTCGTTAAAGGCTTCGGTGTAGGGCATGTCCCATACGATGGCACCTTCGGTGGGGCAATTGTCTGCACATTGGGGCTTGGGTGCGTGGTTGACACACTCGATGCACTTTTCAGGCTTGACATAGTACACATCTCCCACAGGATTGTCACTATCGTCCACAATCGCCATCACAGGGCACACGTCGATACAGGTTCCGCAGCTGATGCACGCATCCGTAATCATTACTGCCATTTTTCACTCCTTAGTATTTTGATACGCTCTTGAAGTTTTACTCCAAGAGCTACGCTAACGCTGAGCCCCCTTCCTTAGGAGACCCCGCGCACCTTTGGTGCTTTCACGCCATCCTAGTCGTCTGCGAGTCGTTTTGCGACTACTTCGTTAGGCAAAACCTTAGGGGCTGGCTCGACGTACCACACTTGGTCATTGGACAGAAGAATGCGTCCGCCCCATTTTTCATCCGAGTCAAACTCCACCGATTCCACCACCTCCTCCATATCCTTTTTAGCAACATAAAAAAACAATTTTCCTTCACTCTCACGCAACATGACTTTGGCCATTATTTATCCTTTTTTAACAAACGTTTACCTTGTCTCTAACAAACAAGACACCACGTTTAATTTATAAAATGCCGCATTAACCAGCGTTTCGTTCGCCAAAATGCACCCGTGCGTTCCCGTTCGATTTTTAAAAACCCTCCTTTGAGTGTACTAACCACCGTGTGCGCAGGCGCGGCAAAGGCACCTTTGGCATCCGTGCGCTCATGCGCCCCCACGCTTTCTTTGCGACTCAATGCGCTAAACACTACCGCTTCGGCCACTTGTAGGGCATTGGCAAGCTCCAAAATAGCGACGATTTCGACGTTATTGTCTTTAGATTTGGTGATGCAGTGCAAACTTGCCGTGAGTTTTCGCAGGTACTTGATGTACTCAAAAGCGTCCACCAAAGAGGCTTCGTCGCGGTAGATACCCGCTTTTTCAAACATGGTTTTGCCCAGTTGCTTACGCAGAGCGTTGACGTTGTAAAGGTTCTCGCCCCCGTAAATGTATTCTACGCGCCGCATCTCTTTCGCCACCGACTCGTAATCAATGGGCAAAAAGGTATTTTTGATGGCAAAATGCGCCGCATTAAACCCCGCTATCTCCCCAAACACCGCCCCTTCGATGAGTGAATTTCCCCCAAGGCGGTTTGCTCCATGGGCGCCACTGCACGCCACCTCGCCACAGGCAAAGAGCCCTTTGATGGTCGTTTGCGCGTTTACATCCACCTCAATCCCACCCATGCAATAATGGGCCACAGGCGTGATGGGAATGAGTTCACACGCCACGTCGATATTCAAAGATGTCCAACAGGTTTGCTTCAACGAAGGCAGTCTGGTTTCAATCTTCGCACTGCCAAGGTGGCGCACGTCTAAAAAAACCTTTTCACCCGATGCCATTTGGCGCATGATAGCGCGGGTGATTTTGTCCCGCGTGGAGAGCTCGTCTACAAACCGCTCGCCCTTGCCATTGACCAAATACCCGCCCTCCCCACGCGCCGCTTCGCTTAAGAGCGCGCCGTTTTTTGCCAGTCCCGTGGGGTGAAATTGCACCAACTCTAGGTCTTTGACCCACAACTTCGCCCGCAACGCCGCGGCAATCATGTCGCCGTTGGTGTCAAGGGGATTGGTCGTGTGTCCGTTGTAGATTCCTGCAAATCCCCCACTAGCTAACACCACCGCTTTTGCCGCAAGGGCTAGCACTTGGGAGTCGCTTTTGCGTAGCACGCTCACCCCGCACATGTGCCCTTTGGACTCGATGAGGTTCATGACAAAATGGTTGGGCAAAAACTCCACTCCCGCTTCACGGCATTTTTTAAACAGCTGTTGCACCAAGGCTGAGCCCGTTTTATCGCCAATATAACAGGTGCGCTTTTTGCCACTTCCCCCAAAACTGCGTTGCAAAATCTCTTCTGTTTCGCTCATATCAAAAGGAACGCCAAGCTTATGCAGCTTGCGAATGGTCGCAGGAGCCCGCTGACACATCACCCGCACCGCGTCAGAATTGCACAAGCCTTGGCCACTTTTAAGGGTGTCGGCGATGTGTGCGCTCACTTCATCAGGCTCCATGGTAGAAAGCACCGCGTTGATGCCCCCGCTGGCCATGGAACTATTGGAGCGCAAGGGAAGGCTTTTGCACACCAACCCCACGTGTGTGCCTTTACTCGCCGCCTCTAGTGCGGCGCTTAGTCCTGCTATCCCTCCGCCTACAACCAAAACATCATAAATCATGCGCTCATCCTATACAGTAAATTGTAGTGCTTTTGGGGTACGCGCGGTTGGGTATTGAGGCCAAAATTGTGCTTTACATGTAAAGGGTCTTGGCTCCCAAAAAGCGCACAGGTCGCACCCGCAAGACAGCGGGCAAATTGCAAGGCTGCTTGGATGTCGCTCTCTCCCCCAAGCACCGCAACGGTTTCCTCTGAAAAAGCGCCCTTAAACAGGTGCATCTGCAACAAGGCTGATGAGAAGATGACCTCCAACCCTAGCGCCTTAGCCGCGCCAAAAGCAGGTAAAATACGCCCATCTTCCAAGGTTTGCGTAGGCGCTGTGTACCCGCCCGTTTTGCCAAGGCTGTAAGGAAACTGCACAAATTTAAACCCATGTCCCTCGCCGCCCACTTCACACGCAATGCGCACAAGCGTGGCAAGGCACAGGTGTTCGACGTGAGTAGGCTCGTAACTAAACCCGTTCCACGTAGCCACCCCGTACGCACCGATTTTTCCCTCTTTTTTCTTGCTTTCACACCACGCAAAGGCATGGCGCATCCGCTGGTGCAACTCCCATTTTGACACGTAGCCCAACTGGGTTTCGGGGTTATGGATGTAAAAAATGTCCACACCCCCCAGGCCCAAATTTTCCAAACTTTGCTCCAAGCTCCACTCCAAATAAGGCACGCTCAAACAGTGCTGGTCGATGACAATCTCTTCTTTTTTGGCGCGATTTTTTTCCACCACCTGCGTTTGAATCCAACGGTACGGGTCTTTAGGAAAAGGAAATTCCAAGGGTAAAAACCCCGCTTTTGTCGCCACAATCACCTCATCGCGTGCGACAACTCCTTCCTCAAAGGCCTTAGCTAACGCGCGTCCGAGTTCTTTTTCACTCTCTTGGTAGCGGTAATTGATGGCCGTGTCAAAGTGATTACACCCTTGGCTCAACGCTTCAGCGATAGCCTCTTCGTAGGTGCGCAGGTAGTTTTCTTCGCGGTAAGGCTCTTTGCGAAAGGTGCCAAGCCCCAAAGAAGAAAACACCAACCCTTGCGAAAGCCCATAAAAATCCGCGCGTATACCCTTGCGCGAGGCAAACCGCGCTGTGCCTTCGTACGTTGCCAATCCTTGCATAGGCGCGCCTCCTTTTTATCTTTACATGTAAGGGTTGCATAAATCGTTCCGCGTATTGACACATGGGCTTGTGAGCGGATTTTGGAGGCCATCAAGCGCTCAGGACGAGCGCTGGCCGAGAACCCTCGGAGGTTTGCCAAGGATGGCAAACCGAGAATGAGCGAATAAGCCCATGTGTCAATACGTATTTCGAAAGAATTACTCTAGTAAATACATCCGCTTGCGCACTGAAGCCGACGCGATGCCCATCTCAAGGCGGTACTTGGTCACACTGCGGCGCACGAGCGCGATGCCAAAGCGTCCTTTGACTTTTTCTAAAAGGGCTTCGTCTCCATAAGGCTCCTCTTTTGGCTCATGCTCAATGAGGTTTTTAACAAAGCTTTTGACCTCTTCGGTGGAGAGTGAGGGGGCAAGTTCGGTGGCAAAAAAATCTTTCATGGCAAACAAGCCCCGTTCACACCAAAGGTATTTATTGGCCACGGCGCGGGAGATGGTCGACTCGTTAAAGCCAAGTTCATCGGCCACTTCTTGCATGGTCAAGGGCAACAAATGCCCCCCGTAAAAAAAGCGGCTTTGGCGTTCGATGAGCACAAGAGCGAGCTTATACAAGGTGGTTTTGCGCAGAGCCAAGAGATTAACAAGCTCTTTGGCCTCTTTGTATTTGCTCTTTAAAAACACGCCCTCTTTTAGGGCATCTTTGATGCGAATCTCAGGGTAAAACCGTCCGTTGATTTGCACGCTAAGTTCGTCTTTTTTCAGGCTCACCAACACATCAGGCACGATGACGGGCGAGGCTTGCAAGTATTCGATGGCAGGCGGGTTTCTAAAATGCATCATGTGGCGTTTGGCTTCTTGAAAACGCGGATGGGTACAAAAGGTATCCATGGTTTCAAACGAAGCAATCATCTTCCCAAGCAACTCATGCAGCGGGTCATCAAGTTCTGAGGCTTCCAGTTGAAACAAAAAGGCCTCTTTGAGGTTTTTGGCCCCCACGCCCGAGGGTTCAAGCTGGGCAAAGCGCGCGCGAATGCTTTCGCATTTTTCCACGCTCACCCCAAAAGTTTTGGCGATTTGGCGCATGTCGCCTTCAAAGTACCCCTCGTCACTGATCCACGCGATGATTTCCTTGGCCACCTCTTGGGAGATGGGCGTGGGAAAAAGCGGGGGTTCGATTTGGTCAAGTAAGGTTTCATAAAGAGAGGGCTTTGCGATGCCCAACGCTTCGATGGCATCCGTGCTGGCATTGCTTACATGTAAAGCGGCTTTGTGGATGCGTGAAAGGTAAGTTTCCTCCACTTCCACGTACGGGTTTTCTTCACTGATTTCATTAATCAGCCCGTCTAATTCTTCGAGGGATGCGTGCAACAAAGGAAGCCACATGCTCATGGAGAGCCTGTGGCTTTGGGTTTGCTTGAGGGCTAAAGAAGGTTGCATCGCAAGCGCACCAAGCGGGTGCTTAGTACTTGATACGAATCAAACCGTTAGGCTTGACCACTTTCATCTGGCACGATAAGCGCGATTTTTCTGTGGTGGTTCCAGCAAGTACCTCTTTGAGTACTTTAACTTCTTTGTCCGTCATTGGGCTTAAATATTCCATGCCTTGTTCAATGGAAACCACACAGGTACCACACTCGCCATCGCGGCATCCAAAAGGAAGGGCGCTTCCTGAAGCTTCGACGATATCTTGGATGGTTTTACCTGGCTCTACGTTGATGGCCAAAAAGTCGTTCATAATCTCTACGCGTGTTCTCATGGGTTATCCTTTATAGGGTTTTACTAAAATGTCGCCTTTAATAAGGCATTGGTCAGCAAGTCTGTATTTACTTCCGATGGTGTATTGTTGCAACTCGTAAGCTTTTTCTTCGCTCAAAAGCCCCAGTTTGATGAGTTTTTCAAATTCCACATCTTCCATGTAGGTGGTTTGTACTTCTTCGCTCATCTCCTGAATCTCCACCACGCTCTCGCCCTGTGTCTTAGGAATACTCACCCCAGAAGCCACCGCAAGGCGCAACAATACTTCACCGATTTTCGCATGGTACAAGCCGTCACTTGGGCCAAAGCCACAAAAAACCACATTTGCCATTCAACTCTCCTTTTGTTTAGATTGGGTTTCGCGGTGACGCTTAATCCACGCGAGTTCTTCTTCTACTTCTTTTTCGTACACGTCTTCTTCTAAGGCTTCTAACTCAAACTCGCGGCATCCGTAGATGCGGTTTGCGCCCATAAAATTCACCTCGTACACGCGGATGGTTTGCAAAAAATCCCCCACGTCGCGTACAAAGCCCTCATCTCCCGCGCGCACCAAAATCTCGCCGATTTTTGCGTAAGGAAAGGTACCATCATTGCGGATGTCTTTGACAAGGCGCACCTTTTGACCAATGTGAAACCTTGAAAGGATTTCATCTTTGGTCGAGGAGGTTAGCATCCCTTCCTCAGCAACACGTAGGGGCTTCACTACCTTCCTCCAAACATGCGCTTTTACAACTTTGGCACGGCAACGTGCGCCCTTCCATGTCCCAAATCTCTGCCGCGCTTGGGCTGTAGCCAGATTCAAACTCTTTGTACACGCTCAGCAAGGCAAATTTGTAGTACTTTAACCGTTCTTCTTCGCTAGAAGCTGGGATTTGGCGCGCTTTTTGGAGCATTTTTCCAAATCGGCGCATGATGTGCGAACGCTTGACATCTAACAACGCGCTATCATACGCGAGGTTAAAAAACTCAAAATACTCTTCCGCATCGCTGATTTGGTAAAAATCCTCCACCTTGCTCATCCCCCTATCTCCTCTTTGACTTTAGCAATCCACGCCTCTACGCGTTCTTGCGTTTTTTCAGGCTCATTTACCTCATCAATAGGCAAGCCACAAAACATTCCCTCTTTTAGGGCCAAAGAAGCCTCAAAACTGTAGCCTTGCGTGGGGAAAAATCCCACGATGGAAGCACCGCGTTCTTTGAAAAGGTCGTGCATTTTCCCCAGTGCGCTCACAAAATGCTCGCCGTGGGTTTTGGCATCCCCTGCCCCAAAAAGGGCGATGGTTTTACCCGAAAAATCCAGTTCGTCGTCGCTAATCTCTAAAAGCGGGTCAACCCAGTCGCGTTGCACGTCGCCTTGTCCCCATGTGGAAGAGCCCAAAAATAACACGTCGTGTTCCAAAAGTTGGTCCACTGAGTCAAAATCCTCTTCCATGTTCACCACTTCATCGGCCTCGAAGGCCTCGGCAATCTTCTGGGCAACATTACCCGTGATGCCACTGCACGTCCCGTAAAATACACCTACACGCACGCAGACTCCTTTTGGTAGATTTCAAGGGCGCGTGTGAGCATTTTCTCGCCCTCTTCTTCGAGTTTTTCTAAGGTACGAAAGGAAAAACGGTGGGCATCTTTAAAGTACTTTGTAAAAAGCACTTGGGTGTCTGTGACCACCACCACACGCCCAAATCCTTCATGGCTCATCTCCAAAACCACCGTTGCCACCTGATTTGTCTTGGCTTCAAAAGCAAGGGCTAAGGCTTGGTAAAGCACCCGAATGTCTTTAATCACATTTTCATCAATGTCCGCGATAAGGGGCAAGGTTTTTGCCTCTTCTTTGGTTTTGATGTACTTAAGGTTCAACAGCTGTTCGTCGTTTAGCCGCGACCACGCGCCAAACCCATCCAGTGCGCGTATTTGGCCCACAAGGGTTTTTATGTACAACGCCCTTAAATCACTCACTGCCCACCTCCTTAAGTAAAATACGACGAATCCACGGTGGCGGATTGGTGCTTAACATCTTCGCCAATGCCGCGGCGGTCTCCTCGATGGAAGTTGGTTCACTCACCTTCATGGGGTGCATTCGTGATTGAATCACCCGCGCTGCTGCTGTTGGCCCGATGGCTTCACAGTAGATGATAGAAACGCCTTTTAACGCTTCGATTTTGGCGTTGATTTTGTTGTCTTCTTCTTCAATCTCTTCTTCGGTTTTTATCGCACCCAAACAGGTGTACCCCTCGGGCGTAATCTCATACACCGCAAACTGCTTCGCCCACCCAAAGTGGTCGTTGATCATCTCTAAATCTTTCGTAGCAAAAGCGACTTTCATCATATTCTCCTAGTGGTCTTTTTCACACAGATTTGCAACACAAAACAGGCTTTGCGCACCGCCTTCGTAAAGCACGCTATTGCACAGCGGTGCCCCCACGGTTCCCCAACTGGGAAACCCTCGCACCACCAACGGTACACCAAAACGCTTGGCGATAGCCTTGGCGTGAAAATTACCTACCACCACATCAACACCTTCCATGCGGTGTTCCAAATCTTCAAAATCCCCCACCACGCCCCCAAGGCTTTCGAGGTTCGCACTGGGCGACGCCCCGATGACGCAGGCAAGTTTCGCACCCGCCTCTTGAAGCAAGGCTCCATAGCCTGCAATCTCATCGGGCTCGCCGATGAGTGCGACGTTTTTACCACCCAAAAGCTCATGGGTATCCAAAAGGGCATCTTGAAGCCGTGCGCGCCAGCGTTTGATAGCAGGTGTTGGGGTTTTGCCCGAGAGTGCCATGAGCGTAGCGATGAAGCTGTCCGTTGCCACAAGCCCACCCAGATGGTTTACATGTAAGGGTGTGATGGCGGGGTTTTTAGCGCGCAAGGCTTTGGCGCACCCTTCCATGGACGCGCCCACAGTGATGAGCGCTTCGCACGTTGCCAACTCTTTAATCTCATCCACCGTAGTACCGCCACTGCTCAGGGCGGTTTGTTTTTCACCCAAGTGTCCATCCAACGACAAAGAGATGTCAGGCAAGGCCACAACGTCTAACCCAAAAGAAGCAATGCACTCTTTGAGGCGTTCAAGCTCTAAAGCGCTCATGCCCACATGGGGTAACAGCGCAACCTTTCCTTTTTGGATGTGCGCAGTTGGCGTGGTGAGTTGGGAAATCATCGCGCTCACACTCAGCGCCCATCCGCTCTCAAGCGCCCCTTCATAATCAGGCGTGTTCACATACACCACAGGCAAGCTAAGCCCACTGGCGGCACCCTTGATGTCGTCTCCCTTGGTTTCAGTCAGACCCGTGGTAAAAAGCCCGATGAGGGTGGGGTTCACTTTTTTAGTGATGTTTTCCACTGCCTCAGTGATGCTTTTTGCTCCGCCGTCTAGTACTGCCGTGATGTCTGTCACCGCCGTGGTTTGGATGGCGATAGGGTCTTGAAAATGGCGGGTAAAAAAGACTTTGGTAAAAGACGCGCACCCTTGGGCTCCGTGCATCAAAGGCATACATCCGTCCACACCCAAAAACGCCAAGGTCGCCCCCATGGGTTGGGAAAGCCTCAAAGGGTTTACATGTAGAGGTTTTGTTTGCATTATTGCTCCCATGGCGCCCTCCTTCCTACCACGTCAAACACGGGGTTTTCCACGGCTTTGATGACATCATGGGCAAGGTTTACAAGGCCGTTGTACGCTCCATAAGAAACCTTTTTTTCTTGGTTCACGTCCACAAAAGCGACCCGCTGTTTGATGGCGGTGTAAAGGCTACGGCCTCCTGCGAGCAAGAGGTGTGCACCGCGTTCTTTGAGGAGTTTAGCTTGTTCAGCTCCAGGGTTTTCCATGAGCACCCCGTTTTCCCCAAGGTATTTTCTGGCTTTTTCTTTGTCTTCTTCGGTGGCTTTGCGCACACTGGTTCCCACTACTTCGATGCCCAAATCTTGCAGCGCCGAAGCGATAGACCACGACTTGTTGCCGCCTGTGTTTAAGACAGCTTTTTTGCCCATGAGTTTTGTTTTAAAAGGGAGCAACTTGGCTTCCAAAAGAGCTTCTTCTCTAGTCACAAGGACTTTAGTTCTCTCCATCAACGCCTCATCACCCAAGGCATGGGCGATTTGAAGCAAGGCATCGCTAGTGTCGCGTTTGCCGTAAAAGGAGACGGAAATGTAAGGAATCCCATACTCTTTTTCCATGCGTTCGCATAGGGCATTAAGAGACTTGGCGCAGACGATGACGTTGAGTTTTGCGCGGTGCGCGGTGCGAATGTTTGCCACGCGCCCATCACCACTAAGAGTTGAGAGCACGCGAATACCAAGCTCTTCCAACAACGCAGTGTACTGCCACATGTCGCCCGTGACGTTGTACTCGCCGATGAGGTTGATGTCATAAGGCGTGGAAATTTCAGGCTCTTTGGTGCCAATGAGATGCTTAAGCACGTCCATCGCCCCAAGGCGAGAACCGAGGTTTTTGCTCCCCACAAATCCGGGTGCATGCACAGGCACCACAGGAATGCCATGTGTTAGTGCGGCTGCTTTACATGTAGCGTTTACATCATCTCCCACCAAGGCCGAAACGCAGGTCGTGTAAACAAACACCGCTTCGGGTGTATAGTGTTCTACGATGTACGCGATAGCCTTGGCAAGGCGCGGTTCGCCCCCAAAGATGACGTCATTAAGCTCCATACCTGTGGTAAAACCCATCTGGGTAAAATCACGGCCGTTGAAGCTTGTTTTGGTTTCGCGGGTTTCCCACGAAGCACCCAAACACGTCAACGGGCCATGCACCAAATGGGCCGCGTCTGCATAGGGAAACAGAGCAATCTGCGCCCCCTCAAAAGCGCACCCGCCCGTGGTAGCTCCCGGCGTGGGACGGCTACAGGTAGGCTTTTTGGAAGCGACATGGGCGCATGTCTGGTCGATGCGGTCAGGTTTGTCTGCTAGCTTCATCGTCGCCTCCTTTGTTTACATGTAGTGTATCGCAAGATTGAATAGTTTTTATTCACCCTTATGAACAAAAATTAATCAATCAAAGAAAGAAAAGGGGTCAGTAACTGTACCAACCCCTCTCTCAAACGGTACTAACGAATCAAGTCAAAGAAAAAGTCTGTCTTAGCGATTTGCTTAGTCTCTTCGTCCATGACATCCAAGATTTTGTTGGTTGTCCATGTCAAAAGGTTCAGTGCCCCTTCGTAACCGCTGATGCTGTAGCGGTGCAAATGGTGGCGGTCAAAAATCGGGAAGCCGATGTGAATCAGTGGCGTACCCGTGTCGCGCATCAACTCTTTGCCGTAGCTGTTGCCGATCATGAAATCAACAGGCTCGGTGAAGAGGAGGCTTCGCATGTGCCACAAGTCTTTGCCTGCCCACACGTTGCACTTGTCCTTAGCAGGCGAAGTGTCAAGAAGCTCTCGCATCTCTTTCTCCCAACCATTGGGTGCGTTGTGGCAAAGGACATGGGTAGGTTCTGCGCCCATTTCGAGCAAGAAAGCCACGATTCCTAGCAAAAAGTCAGGGTCTCCCCAGATGGCAAACTTTTTGTCGTGGAAGTACGGGTAACTGTCTTGCATCGCGTCCACCAAGCGTCCCCGCTGGAGGCGCAAGGAAGCAGGCACTTCTTTACCACTCAGGCGGCTAAGCATCATGACAAATGCGTCTGTGCCTTTGAGGCCGATAGGGTTGGCAAACAAGGTTTCTTGTTTAAATTTGTTTTTGACAAATTTCATGGTCTTTTTGGTCGCATGTTTTTGCATAGAGATGGTTGCTTTGGCATTGCCAAGCTCTTTGCCTTCTGCTAGCGTCGTGCCACCTGAAAACATTTCGTACTTACCCGCAGGGATGTCCCACTGGTCGGAGTGGTCAGCGATGGTGACAAACTCCATATCAAAGGCGCCAACGATGGCTTTGACCTCGCGAATACTCCCAAGGTACGGCTCAAAACCAGGGATGATGTTGATGCGCTCTTCTTTTTCGGCTTTAATGTTGCCCTCAGTCAAGGTCGCAACGATGCTAGAAAGCATGTTGTCGTAACCCGTGATGTGCGAACCCACAAACGAAGGGGTATTAGCAAAAGGGATGGGCATGTCCGCCAAAAGCTCTGGCGATTCGGCTTTGGCACTTAAGACGAAAGCGTTAAGGTCATCCCCGATAACTTCCGCCATACATGTAGTGGAAACCGCAATCATTTCAGGCTTATACAGCGCCTTACAGTTTGCCAATCCCTCTTTCATGTTAGAAAGGCCGCCAAAGACCGCTGCGTCTTCTGTCATGGAGTCAGAAACACAGGGAGTTGGCTCTTTAAAGTGACGGGTAAAGTAGCTTCTAAAGTACGCCACACACCCGTGACTGCCATGCACGTAAGGCATGGTTTTCTCAAAGCCCAAAGAGGCCATGACCGCCCCTAGAGGTTGGCACGCTTTGGCAGGGTTGACCGTGATGGACGTACGCGCCAAGTTTTTTTCGCGGTAATCCCACGTTTTGGTCCACTCGCTAATCTCTTGCACCTTGGCGGAATCACACGCCCCGCACATGCCTTCAAATTCTTTTTTGGCCTCAAAGACCGCTTGGTATTCGGGCTTTAAAAACAGCTCTTTGCCGTTGACGATTTTTTCTACGCTTTGCATGGCTTATCCTTTTAGTTGTTATCCCAAGGGGCTTTGGAGTGACTCCAAACAGGCGAGTTAATCGCCAAATCCATATCCTTGGCAAAGATGGCAAACCCATCGTATCCGTGGTAAGGCCCACTGTAATCCCATGAGTGCATTTGTCGGTAAGGCAAGCCCATCTTTTGGAACACGTACTTTTCTTTAATCCCCGAAGCGACCAAGTCTGGTTGCATTTTTTTCACAAATGCTTCTAGCTCGTACTCGTTCACGTCATCGTAAATGATGGTCGAACGGGCAATCTCTTCGGTGGTGCGTTTGTAGTCATCATCATGGGCAAACTCATACCCTGTGCCGATAACTTCCATCCCTAAGTCCTCATAAGAGCCGATGACGTGGCGGGGGCGAAGGCCACCCACAAAGAGCATCACTTTTTTACCCTCTAAGCGCGGGCGGTATTTGGCAAGCACTTCTTCGTACATTTTTTTGTACTTGGCGATGACCTCTTCGGTTTTAGCCTGAATAGACTCGTCAAAGAAAGCGGCGATTTTACGCAAACTTTCATCGGTGCGGCTTGGGCCAAAGAAGTTGTACTCCATCCAAGGAATCCCGTACTCTTTCTCCATGTGACGGCTGATGTAGTTCATACTACGGTAGCAGTGCAACAAGTTGAGCTTGACCTTTGGGGTCATCGCCATCTCTTTAAAGGTTGCATCACCGCTCCACTGTGCCACCACGCGAAGGCCCATCTCTTCGAGTAAGATGCGTGAACTCCACGCGTCGCCCCCGATGTTGTAGTCTCCGATGATAGCTACATCATAAGGTGTGCTTACAAGGTCTTTGGCTTGCGCACTAAACTGAGGAAACACGTAATCGCGAATGGCGTCATTGGCGATGTGATGTCCCAAAGATTGGCTTACGCCGCGGAAACCTTCGCAGTTTACGGGGATGACTACCTTGCCTGTTTCTTTGGTTTTTTCCTTAGAAACCGCGCCGATGTCATCACCGATGAGGCCGATGGGGCACTCAGACTGGACGGAGATGCCGTTGTTGAGTGGGAAAAGCTCGTTGATTTCGTCTAAACTCTTGTTGAGCTTTTTGTCCCCGCCAAACACGATGTCTTTTTCTTGAAAATCCGTGCTAAAGTTCATGGTCGTAAAGGCATCGATCCCTGTGGTGCCGATGTAATAGTTTCGGCGTCCACCTCGGCTGTATTGGCCGCAACCAATAGGGCCATGGGAGATGTGAATCATGTCCTTAATGGGTCCCCAAACCACCCCGCGACTTCCAGCGTACGCACATCCACGTTGGCTCATGACGCCTGGAACGGTTTTTTTGTTGCTGCGTACCCCGCCACAGGTTTTGGAGGCATCATCCTCAGGAGTGCCTACACCTAGATGCTTTGAGCGGTTCTTTTTAGCCTTTTCTGGATACGCATCCAAGACTTCCGCAAGCGCGCGACGTTGTTGTTCTTCGAGTGTTTCTAGTCCCATTTTTTGCTCCTTTTTAGACAAGCTCTAGCTTGAACAAATCCATGCCATCAAACAGTTTACACATTGCTTGTGTTTCAGGGTCGGTGTCAAACTTTTTTGACAACGCGCTCATTTGGTAGCGGTTGGTGTAGATAAAATACTTCGAACCTTCCGTGATGTGCGGGTCTTGCATGGTGTAGTAGCTGATGAGCGACTTGCCAAGTACGGTGTCGGGCTTGTTGTACGTCACTTCTTCTTCAAACTGCTTTCCATAGGTAAGCTTGATGGCCTTAACGCCACTTACACCCTTGATGGACTCTTCCATTTTCTCAATCACCAAGTTGTCGTCTACTTTGTTTCCCATACTGGCAGGAAACTGAAATCCCATGATAAACATTGTGTGCTCCTCTACTTAAGCTACGGCGGATTTGCCGATGTTTTCTGCGTCAACCGCTTCCTCAAGACCAAATTCCATCAACAAGTCTTCCAAGTCGTCCATCTCAAGTGGAGTTGGAATCACTTTAAAGTCATTGGCGACGATTTTGCGGGCCAACTCTTTGTACTCTTTGGCTTGGTCGGACTCTGGGCTGTACTCAACCACGGTCATACGGCGAATTTCTGCGTTTTGAACGATGTTGTTACGTGGCACAAAGTGAATCATTTGCGTGCTAAGGCTCTCGGCCAAAGCGTTGGCAAGGTCATACTCACGGTCTGTCATACGGGCATTACAAATGAGACCTGCAAGGCGCACACCACCGGTGTTGGCGTATTTTAGAATCCCTTTGGAGATGTTGTTGGCGGCGAACATTGCCATCATCTCACCAGACATAACGATGTAAATCTCTTGGGCTTTTCCTTCACGAATAGGCATCGCAAAACCACCGCACACAACGTCACCAAGAACGTCGTAAGAGACGAAATCAAGACCATCTTCATCGTACGCACCCTCTTCTTCGAGGAAGTTAATGGCGGTGATTACCCCACGACCTGCACAACCAACTCCTGGCTCTGGACCGCCTGATTCGGCGCAGTTAATCCAACCGTTTGGCGTTGTTTTACCAAACATGCCAGCACCCTCTTGAAGCGCGTCTTCAAGCTCCAAGTCTTCCACAGAACCCAAATCTGCAGCAAGTTGCAAAATGGTGTTTTGCTTTTTCTCGTGCAAAATCAGACGGGTGGAGTCCGCTTTAGGGTCACAGCCCACAATCATGATGTTCTTGCCAAAATAATGCGCCATAGCCGCGAGCGTGTTTTGAGACGTCGTGGATTTTCCGATACCACCTTTACCGTAAAAGGCGATTTGTCGTAACTCTGCCATTGGTTGCTCCTTGGGTTGATATGTTTCGCCTTACAAGGTTGCAAGGCGCATTCCAAGAAAAAACAGCTAGATTTGGGGGTTTTGTAAGCTTTACATGTAAGGGTTGCGACAATGTATGACAAAATTGTCGTAGGGGCGTGGGTGTTTACATGTAAATGTATTGGGCGTAGTGTTGTTTTGTAAACTCCTGTGTGGGTTTTGATATAATCCTTTGAGACAAATAAGCAAAGGAGATTCAATCATGCCAACACTAGCCACCAAAGAAGTGCTTTCTTTGAAACCCTTGGAAAAAATACAACTTATTGATGAGCTTCTATTGAGCTTAGATATGCCAAACAAAGAACTTGATGAGATTTGGGCAGAAGAAGCAGAAAATAGAATTGAGGCCTATGAAGCTGGAAAAACACAAGCCCAAGATGTGTACAAGGTTCTCTCTAAGTACAACAAATGAAGCTTCGCATTCTTGATGAAGCTTCGGAAGAACTCGACGATGCATTCAATTATTATCAATACGAACAAGAAGGTCTTGGCTATAGATTCATAAGCAATTTTGCAGATACCTTAGAGCTAATCAAGTTTTATCCTAATGGTTGGCACCCACTTTCTAAAAAAACGAGAAGATGTTTGATTAAAAGTTTTCCATACGGAGTGATATACCAAACAAGGGAAGAAGAGATTATAATCATAGCTATAGCAAACCTGCATCAAAAGCCAAATTATTGGGCAAAGCGAATAAAATAGACAAAAACAAGTTTCCGTATTTTTCTAGAAAATAGAAAAAGGTGTCAGGTATTTACTTTTTAGCAAAATAAAAGTGGGCTAGCTTAGAACCTAAATAAACTCGACCTTGAGCTTATGGCCTGTTGCTTCGGCGTATGCAACCAGGGTTGAGATGCCAGGGGAGGATTTGTACCGAAAACGGGAAATTAAAAGTTCAAAGGGGTCCGTTCAAAAAATCTCATAGTTACTGAAAACCTCCAAAGCTCTTTGAGCAATCGGGAGACTCTCTTTGACGGGGCTTATGACCGTCTCATCAAAACTATTTTGTTCTTTGTACCGCTCTTCAAGTTCTTCGTATTTGCCCTTGACGATGTCTTGATTGGTGAGTATAAAGTCAAAAAACTTGATTTGTTCTTGTATGGAAGCAATCATGTCACTCTTGCTTTTAGACAATGCTAATGTTGCTATTTCTCTATCAAATCCATACTCTCTTAAATCAAGAACCGTCCCGTTATATTTGGTTGGATTTTGATCAGGAAGTGGGTCTTTTAGCGTATTTTGTCGCTCCTCTTGGGCACGTCTTTCAACTTCATCATAATACTCATGGAAAAATTTCCTTGAGCGGCTAAACTGTTCTTCATACATTTCGGTATTATCAATGTAAGTATTTTGCACTTGTCCTGCCTTTGCAGATGCAACATCCAAGCTCTCGCCAGCTTCTAAGCCCTCATAAACCGCGGCATTGTAAGCCCTCGCTCTTTGCGACGAGTTTGCGAGGTTGCTAAAGTATTTATCTTGCGTGTTATTTGGGTACTGTCTCATGATGGAGGCTATGAATGCTTCTCGCTCTTCATCTCTAACATACGGCACACCACCGTTATACTGGTTCGGTCCTTCTGTTCTTATGGATTCAGCCATCTTTTCATCTTGCAGAACTCTTGCTTTAGCCTGCGCCTCAGGAGAAGCATCCTCAAGTGGCACAGCATATCTTTCCAAAACTTCGTCTATCGTAAGATAATCAGGATACCTCTCTCGTATCAGCTTTGTTTGCAAATCCTCTATCTCTTGGGAAAACTTTTCAGGCATGGGCGTATAGACATCTTTATATTTCTCTTCCATCTGCGCCATTTTTCCCACAGCTTGCGTTTGCGAACGCTCTTGTATTGCCGTAGCAAGTGGGCTCTCTTCTGTTTCGCTCGTAGTCTGTGCTGTTTGTTGCTTAATTTGCATCTCTTGTTCTGTCGTTAAACGCCCTTTAGCTTCAGCTTGAACTTCGGTAGTTACTTTGGTAGTTTCTTTTTTCTCTTGTGGTGCACTGGTTTGTTGTGTTTGCATGAGTGCTGTACTCTTATAAGCCGAAGTGGCTTTAATCGTTGTTGTTTTATCTATCGCTTGCGTGTACCCAGCTTGAGTGTATGCACTGACATTCATTGTATCGCCTTTGTATCATTGCTAAAATTAAGCAAAAAATATTCCAAAAAAAGAGGACAAATGGGGACGAGGCTACTTTAAATATTCAAAAGCACGACTTTCCAATCGGCACATCTTTACATGTAAGAATCGAGAAACAGAGTCAGGTATTCATTCTTTACCAAAATAAAAGTGGGTTGCCTTAGAACCTAAATAAACTCAACCTTGAGCTTATGACCTGTTGCTTCGGCGTATGCAACTAGGGTTGAGATGCTAGGGGAGGATTTATACTCAAAGCTTTCTAGCCTTGAGATGTTGCTTCTTTTGGTGTTCATTTTACGGGCAATCTCTTCTTGGGTCATGTTTGCGGCTTTGCGCATTTTTATGAGCTTTAGCTTAAGTTCGTATTCTAGCTCAAGCTCATCAAAGGCTTTTTTTACTTCAGGTTTTAGGAGGGCTTTGTTTTTAAATTCCTCAAAAGTCGGTCGTGTCATTTTAAATCCTTTTGCCGCTTTAGTGCAGGGTTTCGCTATCTACTTATTCACTATAAAAGGTGATAATCCACCGATTTTTTATCTTTTGATGTTATCATATTTGATACTTTTCGTCAAGCCAACAAAGGGTGCATTTAGTAGTAAACTTGCTCTTGTCACGAGTCACATCAAGTAATTTTTTCTTCACCACAATCTCCCAAAAATTAAACGACACAATGACCATTTAATACTTTTTCTAACCAATTAAACGACAACATGTTCAAATAACGCCAAAAACATTTTTAAATGGTCATTGAAATTTGAGAAATTTTAATAGATTTACCAAAAAACTAGCCAAAATATTGCATTGTGAAATATTTCTGAAAAATAAACGAACATTTTTTATGTTCATTTATTTGAGTATATTGGGCTATTTTATATATAATGCTTGTTGAATAAATAGTTAGGTTTCACAAAACATAAACACCACCGAAAGGAAATATATAATATGGCAGCAGTTAGAAATATAGTGCGAGACTTTAGGGTTGAAGAGGCAAAGACAGAAAGGAAATGCCATGCAAGTTCATTACATACCATCCATCCTGGAGAAAAGCACTTTGCCTATGATGATCCTGGCAGAATAAATATTTGTGCAAAATGTGCTGAAGGCGTCCTCAATGTGGCGGCAGATCACATTGAAAAAATCAAAAAAGAATTGGCTAAATAAATTTATGAGAAAGAAGAAAATATGACAACCGTATGTGGTGTTGAATTAAAGGGACACGAAGCATTTTTTACCATCGTTGAAAAAAATGATGATGGTGTTCTTGTGGTTAAATCTACAGATACGAAAAAAATAGCATTAAATGATAGTGAAAGCAGACAAAGCATTAAAGAGTTTAAACAACAAATTAACAGTTTTATTGCTGAAAATAATGTGGAAGAAGTTTGTATAAAAAAGCGCAATAAAAAAGGAGAATTTTCGGGAGGTGCGGACACATTTATAATGGAGGCAATGATACAAGATTCTGATGCTAAAAATGTAAAATTAGTCTCTCCGCAGGCGGTTTCCGCGTATCAAAAGAAGAACAATATAGTCGCACCAGACGAATTGAATAAGTATCAACATAATGCCTATCTAACAGCCTTGGCTGGCGCAAATAAATAAACCTAACAAATCGCGGCAGCATGCAGGCTTCGCCTGCTGGACGCGAAAACCTATCGGTTTTCGCGCCCCTGCGCCCAGACGTTAGTCTTACAAAGCAAGGAGCTTAATTAAAATGAACAAACCAACAATTACGGCAATTGAGAATGCATTTTTACCTTCATAAAGAAATTACAGATGCGGAAAGGTTTTCTGGCAGAGAGTCTGCTATCTCCGATGCTTATTATTCTTTAATAGCAGAAGGTTCAAATATTGCAATTGTTGGCAATAGAGGAATAGGAAAAACCTCCTTAGCTAGACAAATAGCCAATATTGGTTCAGGTGATAGTTCAATCTTAAAAAAGCTGGAAATTCCTCATGATGGTGAATTGGATTTTTTAACAGTTTATATGGCTTGCGGGAATCAAATTCGTACAACAGACGAACTTTTAGAAAGGCTTCTAACATCTACACGTTGTTTAGCTGAATGGATATACGATATCCCCAAAGCAAAAAAAGTAGTGGAGCAATACTCTGCAAAATTAAGTGCTAAACTATTTGGAATAGGCCTGGAAGCAGGAGCAAATCAAGCAGCAGAAGCAGCCGTGGCTCCTGTTATTTCTGAACATTCTATCGATGTTGTATTTACAAATGTTGTTGATGCCATTGCTAAAGAAGGTGTCGCTAAAAATGGTATTCTCTTTATCATTGATGAATTTGATCAAATATCGAATCCATCAGGATTTGCCTCCTTTCTAAAAGCTCTTGCGACAAATTCACCAAGTGTAAAATTTTGTATTGTAGGGGTCGCAAAAGACATTCATATGCTAATGAAAGAGCATGAATCAAGTGATCGTTTATTTGCTGGAAGCATAATACCTATGGAACCGATGAAGGGAGATGAGCTAAACGGCATTATTGACAACGCTGAAAAATTCATAAATCACTACATTAATTTTGACAAATCTTCAAGAGACAAGATTATTCAGTTAGCCAATGGTCATCCATACATGGTTCACTTAATTGGTAAATTCGCTTTAAGAACTGCATATAAAAATGATCAAAGAGAAATAATTTTACAAAATATAGACGATACCTTGGTAGGAATGGCTGAACGTAAAGCTGATCCGGTATTAGAGGGTAAATATCGAAAAGCCGTTGCATCATCAGTACAGAGAGAAGTTGTATTAAAAGCGATGGCTAAAGTTCAAGATGGCCATAGCGAGATATGAACTACCGAGGCCTATAAAGTTGCTTTGGATGGGGATGTGGATAATGCAAGTCAATATGTAGGTCAATTGGTAACTGATGAGTATGGTGCAGAAATTGAAAAAATCAGAGAACGTTATTATCGTTTCAAAGATTCATTGTTTCATGCATATGTTTTAGCAAGACCTAGCATGTATGCATCAAGAGACTAACAAATCAGTGAAGTGCTGAACGAGCTCTTGTCATCCTTCGCCTTCGGCGTTCGGATAACAAGTCGCAGGAGCGAACACTCTTTCCCTCTCTTTCAAAAGGAACGAAAGCCAAGGCTTTCTTCTCCCTTTCTCAGAGTGTCGCTCAGCACGGGCGTTAGATTCTAGGAACACCATTGGAATTTGAAGTAATTGCCGAACATCTGCAGAATCTATTAGATGAGAATCCAAGACAAGCAATAGCAGAAGCTGAGAAACTCGATGAGTCTACTAATTTTAGACTTCTAAAGGCCGCTATTTTTGTTGATGCTGGCGCAGCAGTAAAGGAAAAAGATATCGTCTCCCATTGTGTTGAAATTTATCAATCTGCGCTCAAAGAACATCCCAAAAGTTCAGAACTTCAATATAACTTAGCTAATGGTTTTCATGCTTTGGCTTCATTAACACCATATGATGGATTTACTTGGTATCAAGAAACTCACGACAATATAAAAAAGCCAAAAGCCTTTTTTATGCTTCTGCCAATGCCCGCAATGCCACGTCAAAAATTCGATCTCAAGCCTTTACAAATTTAGGAAATTTACTTTGGTCATCATATCGTTGGGTGGAAGCATATGATTACTATATTCTGGCATTAAACGATAAGAAATAGGGTCAGATATTTACCCCTTACTCAAAAATCCACAAAAACAGGACTTTCTAAAATCTCCCTTGACACATCGTTACATGTAAAGATTTTCTGCATTGCCTTCATCAAAACCTTTACATGTAAAACAAAATAATTCCCCTTTTTCTTGTTTTTGTAACTAAATTACGGTATCATTTCACATGAGTAAAAAAGATAAACTTTTAACAAAATTTCTAAAAATACCGCCAAGCAAAGACTTAACATTTGATGAGCTGGCAACGCTTTTGACAAACTTGGGGTATGAAAAGTTAGAGGGAAGCGGTTCGGCTGTAAAGTTTTACAATAGAGAAAAAGATAGCCTCATCAACCTACACAAACCACACCCAAGCACTGTGTTAAAGGTCTATCTTGTCAAGCAAATCCAAGCCAAGCTAAAGGAGATACTATAATGGCAAACACTATCGAATATAAAGGTTATATTGGTTCCATCGAGTATTCTAGTGAAGATAAAGTATTTTTTGGAAAAATCGAACTCATCGACGACCTTGTGACATTTGAAGCAGATAGTGCTAGCGAGCTTGAAGCAAACTTCCAAAACGCAGTAGATACATATCTGCAAACATGCGCCCAACTAGGCAGAAAACCTCAAAAAACCTACAAAGGCGTTTTCAATATACGCATCGACCCCAGGCTGCACCAAAAACTTCACCAAGAAGCCCTAAAAGCAGGGTTGTCGCTAAACGCTTTTGTGCAAAAAGTGTTAAGTTCCAAAGCGTCTCAAACGGCGCTCTAGTCGATTATTCCCTCAGTAAATCAATAGACCACTTCAAATAAGCAATCTGCCACACATTACCAAGGGTGAAAGCGCCAGAGGAGTCCATCATGCAATAAACCGTGGAAACATACAAATGTCATTTTAAACGCTGCACATCACTTGAATCGTATTAACTATTGTAGTATAATGTAGATACAAAAGGATACATTATGAAGAAAGCAATTAACATCCGCATGGACGAGGCGTTATTATCAGATTTAGATTCATATGCACATGAATTAGAACGTTCACGAACCTACATTATTGAAAAAGCTGTCAGCACATACTTTGACACTTTGGATGAAATGATCTCCGATAAAAGAATCGATGAGCTAAAAGCAGGCAAAACTGAGGTATACACGCTTGAAGATGTTGCTAAACGCTTAGGTCTTGATTGATGTTCAAAATTATTGTTCCAAAAACTGCGTTTAAAGAATTAGAAAAAATAGATACTGAAAATCAAAAACTGATTTACTTAAAAATTAAAGAGCTTGAAGCAGGCAACTTCACAACCGACAAAGCTTTAAAAGGTAATCACAAAGGCAAATTTAGAAAAAGAGCTGGAAATTATCGAATCGTATATTTAAAAGAAAATGATATTTTGGTAATTACTCTCATCAGAATAGCCCACAGAAAAGAAGTGTATTAGGGGAAATAGCGTCAGTTTCCACCTTGGCCAAATAGTGGTAAACTACCTTTTCAAATACCCTAAAATAATCACCCTCTAAATCTTACTCAGGAGAAAACATGACAAATTCAATCATTCGTCTTAACCCCTCGACATTGCCAAATGCCGAGGAAATGGGCTATTCGCAGATTTCGATAGTTGAACCAGGTCGCATGGCTTACATATCGGGGCAAGTAGCTTGGCAGGCAAATGGTGCGCCTGTGCCGGAGGATTTGGTGGAGCAAATGAAGCTTGTTTCAAAAAATGCACGCTTGGCTTTAGAAGCACTAGGCGCGTCCGCGCAAGATGTTGTGATGGCGCGCATTTATATGGTTGAGCTCACCCCCGAAAGACTCGAGGAGCTCATGCCGCCATTTTTAGCTACTTTTGAAGGTGCCAAGCCTTGCGTTACTGGCGTTGGCGTGAGCGCATTGGCGGCTCCAGAGTTGCAAGTGGAAATGGAGTTGGTAGTAAGGTTGCCAGATTAGCCACTGTGCGCTTTTGAGCTTATAGATTGGCGCAGTGGGCGAAACAGGCAAATTACCTTGCTTTACTGCGCCAAAGGTTGCTTTTTTCTTACACTCAACATTTTTCTCAGTTGGTTGAGCGAACTCAGCATAGAACCCGCAATGATAAGTCCGCAAGCCGCCCAAACAAACAAGCTCATCTGCGCTAACCCAAGGGCGATGAGCAGTAGCGTTGAAAGCAACGGTGCGGCGTAAGAGAGTGAACCTAGGAGCTTTATGTCTCCGTGTTTCATCCCAATATCCCACACAAAAAACGCTCCGCCAACGGGCCCTACTCCAAGAGCAATGATGGCTAAAAATTGCGTTACGTCAGGGATGATTGTTGCCTCAAAAAGCAGATGGCATGCAAAAGAAAGCACAGCGGTGGCGCCACAAAACGCGCCCACCGCACTTGTAGGCACATGCGCAAAATGCCGTGAAAGCACGGAGTAAGTGGCCCAAATAACGCCACACAAAACAGCGTACATGTAACCCTCCACATAGGCCGTGTCAAAGGCAAAACCCTTCCCTTTGCTCACGAGCAAAAAAGCACCCAAAAAACCAAGAAGTGCGCCTGCCACATGAAACCATCGCAGTCTTTCATTTGGCAAAAATGCACTAAAAAGGACGATAAGCAATGGCCAGAGGTAGTTGATGAGATTTGCTTCCACCGCTGGAGCATTTTGGATGGCTAAAAAGTAGAAAAAATGGTAGCCAAACAGCCCACAAACACCCACAATCCAAACCTTTAACGGTTGCCTAAAGTGCACAACCACGCCCTTGCCCTCTTTCTTCCACAAGAATAGTCCAATCAAAAAAGCGACAAAAAACGCCATAGAAGTGAGCTGAAAAGGAGGAATATTCCCAGCAAGAACGCCAAAAGAGGCTAGAGTTGCCCAAAGAAGTATGGCGCAGATTCCAAAAAGATTGCCATTTTTCACAAAAAATCCTACATGTAAATTTTAAAAATGGCAGTATAACAAGATTCCACAAAGGATCGCGAACGCACTATGCCCGTATAGCTTAGTCACAGTTCCGTAACTATAAATTAACCCAAGAAATGTAAATTTATAACGAATCAATAAAACAATTATGAAAGGATTTTCAATGATACATGCATCCAAAGAAACGACCACGAGTTTGGGCCAAACATTACCGCGTCGGATGTTTTTTAAGAGTATGGCTTTTTTTAGTTTAGTGTTTTTCTCAACTGCACCGCTTTATGCCAAAGGCTCCCAAAAACAATTTGAGTATCAATCCAAACCCAACAATGGCAAGTCCTGTAAAGATTGTATGCATTTTGAGGCCGAGAAAAGTCAGTGTAAGCTTGTAGATGGGACAATAAGCCCCGATGGATGGTGTACGTTGCATCATGTTCTTCAAAAGTAAATTAAAAATATTTGGAAAAAATAAAAAATTTGCACCCAAGGCTTGAATCTAGAGGGCAGGATTTTCACTTTTTAGGGCCTGCCCCCCGCTCTATTTAACCCATCATTCCCGTTTCTAGTTGGGCTTCTTCGCTCATCATTGAAGGGTCCCACGGGGGTTCAAATGTAAGCTCAACATACACTTCATCAATGCCCTCAAGGGTGCTCAAAACCGCATAAACGCGCTCAACCAGAAAATCTGAAACGGGACAACCTGCGGACGTGAGTGTCATGGTGATTAAACAAGCTCGCCCGCTTGAAGAGGAGTTGCCAAAATCTATTTTATAAAAAAGCCCCATATCGTATAAATTTACAGGCAATTCTGGGTCATATACGGTTTTTAGCGCTTCGATTACCCGTTCTTTAAGCAGTGTATCATCCATTGTTTTTCTCCTTTGCGTACGTATAAATCCTATGTATCATGGAGCTAAATCCATTGAGTCTTACGGGTGAGATTATCTCCTCTAGCCCTAGTTTTTTTAGCGCATCTGCATCAAAACTACCAATCTCTTGGGGCGTAAACCCAGAGAAAATATCGGCCAACATCACAGCCAATCCTCGCACTATCACCGTATCGCTATCGGTTTTAAAAAAAAGCTTGCCCTCTTTTTCTTCCATCACAATCCAAACAGAAGATTGGCACCCTTGGATTTTATTTTGCTCATTTTTTGCGCTCTCTTCAAGCCCAGATGAGCGTTTGCCTAAATCAATAATATACTCGTATTTATCCATCACATCTTCAAAGAGTGACAATTCCTCTATGTAGTGTTGCAATTTTTCCCTCATATTAACCCTTTAGCATGGAAATTGCCCGCTTTAAGGCTTTTATAAATCCATCAATATCGGCTTGGTTTGTATAGATTCCAATACTTAGCCTCACTGTTCCCTCAATCCCCAAAAGGCGCATGGTCGGTTGGGCGCAATGGTGCCCCACGCGCACTTGCACCTTTTGTTTATCTAGCAAAATCCCCAAATCATGGTGATGGATTCCCAAAATATTAAAACTAATGCTGCTTTGTGAAGAGGAGGGTTTGGCGTAAAATACAACATCCTCCATCTCTCCAAGGCGTTTTAATGCGTAAGATATAATGTTTTCTTCATGCTCTTTAATAGTCGCAAACCCCACATTTTGCACATACGCCAAAGCCGCCCCAAAGCCAATAACTCCGGCGATATTAGGAGTGCCAGATTCGTACATGTAAGGGATTGGCAAGTATTCGGTGTGTTCAAAAAACACTTGCGCAATTGCGCCGCCACCCACTTGATAGGGCGAGCAAAAGGGATGCAACTCTTTTTTGATATACAACGCTCCAACTCCCGTGGGGCCATAGAGCTTGTGCCCTGAAATCACTAAAAAATCCGCCCCCAATTCATCCACGTCAATAGGTAAATGGGCCGCACTTTGGGCCGCGTCTACGAGCACTTTGGCTCCGTATTGGTGCGCTAGGGCTATCATCTGCTTCATGGGATGGGTTATGCCAAACGCGTTGGAAGTATGGATGAGCGACACAAACGCCTTTGGGTGTTGGGCCAAGAGTGCTTCAAAATGGTCCAAATCAGGCTCTAAATTCTCTTTGGTTTTTATGACATGTAAAGGCTTTTTGACTTGCTGCCAAGGCAAGATATTTGAGTGGTGTTCCAAAGAGGAGATGATCACGCATTGGGCATGTTCCCGCACAAAAGAGTGCGCCACGAGATTGATCCCCTCGGTGACACCTTTTGTAAAAACAACCTCGCTAACATCTTTTACATGTAAGAAACTTGCCACCGTTTTTCTAGCACCCTCATAAGCGCTTGTTGCTTTGTTTCCAAGGCCATGGGCGCTTCTGTGGATATTGGCGCAGTAGCGGGTATTGTACTCCTCCATCGCCTCCAAAACAGCCCTTGGTTTTTGAGCCGTTGAAGCACTATCTAGGTATATCAAATCCCCATGGCTAAAAAACTCAAAATCCTCTCGGATTTTTTCATGTTGCACCCATGCCTCCTTTGGCGTATTCGGGGAAGCGTTCATACACTTGGTGCGTGAATGCATCGATAAGCAACTCTCTTGCGCGCTCATATTCTATGCCTCGTGACATAAGATAGTAGAGTTGCTCCTCGTTCAAACTCCCCACAGTTGCCCCATGACTGGCTTCTAGTTCATCGATGAAGATTTCAAGTTGAGGCTTGATAAATGCCCGAATTTGGGCATGTTCACTTAAAATAAGCGAATTGCAAAGTTGGTTAGATTTTGTCCCAGCTCCATGTTTTGAAACCACCACTTTAGCGTCCACGACACCCTTGGCGCTATCGTTAATCACTTGTTTGATGAGCTGAGAACTGTGGGTATTTGGAGCATCATGGTGCAACGCTACAATGGTGCTTAAATGCTGTTCATTTTTTGGTAGTTGCAAGGCTACAAAGTCCATTGTGGCTGCTTCGCCACTTAAAAAAATATCCCACACACTCACGCAAAGTGCCGTGCCCGCTTCAAGGGAGTAAATGTTTGCTTTTGAATCTTTGCCTTGAACATAGTGATAATTGCTAATAATATGTGCTTTTTCATGGGCTTTTTGCTCATGCACGTGGGAGATTTGCGCACCTTCGCTTACATGTAAAGCCAACGTGTGGTTAAACAAGCCAGCACCACCGACCAAAAGACGCTCATACACATCCACCTTCGCATTCGCCCCTACATGTAAACCCACATGCATGTGGGTGTGGGCGGTCTCTTTATTGTCCATGTAGAGGATTTCCAGGGGTTTTTGAAGCTGTGTTTCCTCTTTGATTCGCACGCTGTAAAAGGCATCATTCAACGCGTATGAAAGAAAATAAAAGGGATTTTTACTCTCATGCAAAAGGCGCGGATGGGAGTCAATCTCTACGCTAACCCCGTGAGGCAAAGAGGATTGGGCTTGATTAAACCAGCCTTCAATAAAGACGATTCTATGATTATCACTCTTTGGGATTGCATACTCGCTAACCTTTTCATCACGGCGATACTCCACCTCGTAAATCTTTTTTACGCCAGTATTTCCAAAGACTTCATGCTTGTTTTTTGGCAATCCAAGAAGCTTAAATCTCTCATAAGCTTCTTGGCGCATGGCAGGGTTATCCTTTGTAGCAAACCCGTAATGGGCTACAACTCCCTCCACCTCTTGGGTGTTTAATTGTGCTAATTTCATGAAGCACTCCTTGCCTTTTCTAGCATGGCGTACCCATTTTTTTCAATCTCTCTAGCGAGAGATATATCGCCACTTTGGACAATGCGACCATTGTGCAAAATATGCACGAAATCTGGCTTAATGTATTCAAGCATTCTTTGGTAATGGGTAATGAGTAAAACAGAACGGTTTTCATTTAGCAATGCATTCACGCCGTTTGCGACGCTCTTAAGTGCGTCCACATCTAGCCCTGAATCAATCTCATCTAGCAAGAAAAGGTCAGGCTCTAAAACGCTCATTTGGAGCATTTCATTTTGCTTTTTTTCGCCACCTGAAAAGCCAGCATTCAAATCGCGCTTGAAAACATCTGCCTTGATGCCAAGTTGGGCTATTTTTTCTTTGACTAGTTTTAAAAAATCAGCCGCGCTCGCTTCTTCGAGGCCATTTTTTACGCGTTTTGCATTATAGGCTTGTTTGAGAAAGTAGATATTATTGACTCCTGGCACTTCAATGGGTGCTTGAAAGGCTAAAAATATCCCCTCATTTGCCCGCTGGGATACATCCATTTCTAAAATATCTTTTCCCTTGTAATGAATACTTCCACCCAAAACTTCGTAAGAAGGATGGGCAGAAATCACCTTGGCTAGGGTCGATTTACCCACGCCATTTGGGCCCATGATGGCATGGACTTCGCCTTCTTTGATGTGCAAATTCAATCCATCTAAAATCACTTGGTTATCAATCGCAACTTTCAACTCTTTTACATGTAACATTTCCTATCCTTTTGGTTTTTCATAAGCCTCACCCAACGCTTCCCTCAAGGGTCACATTGAGCAATTCTCTGGCTTCCATGGCGAATTCCATAGGCAATTTGCCTAGCACCTCTTTACAAAATCCATTCACAATCATGCTCACCGCATTCTCTTCGCTTAATCCTCGTTGCATCAAATAAAAGAGCTGTTCATCGCTGATTTTAGAGGTAGTGGCTTCGTGTTCCACATTGGCACTGGAATTGCGCACATCAATGTACGGATACGTGTGCGCCCTCGCTTTTGAGCCAATGATGAGAGAATCACACTGGGTAAAATTGCGCGCATTCTTTGCTTGTGCGCCAATTTTCACTAAGCCCCTGTAAGCATTGAGTCCATTTAGAGCCGAAACGCCTTTGGAAATGATGGTGGATTTTGTGTTTTTGCCAATATGAATCATCTTTGAACCCGTGTCGGCTTGCTGGGATTTGGACGTAATAGCGATTGAGTAAAATTCTCCAACAGAATTATCCCCTGCCAAAATACAGCTTGGGTATTTCCAGGTAATTGCCGAGCCAGTTTCCACCTGCGTCCATGAGATTTTCGCATTGTCTCCCTTGCAAATCCCTCTTTTGGTCACAAAATTATAAATCCCGCCCTTGCCTTTTTCATCCCCTGGGTACCAGTTTTGAATAGTCGAATAATTGATTTTCGCATCTTTTAGCGCGATGAGTTCCACCACAGCTGCGTGGAGTTGATGCTCATCCCTGATGGGCGCCGAACAACCCTCATTGTAAGAAACATAAGAGCCTTCATCCGCGATAATCAGTGTGCGCTCAAACTGCCCAGTTCCCACTGCATTGATGCGAAAATAGGTGGACAATTCCATTGGACAGCGCACCCTTTTTGGGATGTAGACAAATGTCCCATCGGTAAAAACGGCGGCATTCAACGCTGCAAAATAGTTATCATTCATAGGAACGACCGAGAAAAGATATTTCTCCACAAGCTCCCTATGGTTTCGGATGGCTTCAGAGATAGAACAAAAGATAATCCCTTTTTCTCTAAGCTCTTTTTCAAAGGTAGTCTTCACTGAAACCGAGTCAAAAACGGCGTCCACCGCAACACCCGCCAACGCCTTTTGCTCCTCTAGGGAGATACCTAATTTATTATAGGTTTCCAAAATCTCAGGGTCCACTTCATCGAGAGAATTGAGATTTGGTTTTGGGGCGGAAAAATAAGAAATATCTTGATAATCGATGGGAGGATAATCCAAGTTTGCCCAACTAGGTTCTCGCATCTTTTCCCAAAGACCAAGGGCTTTGTACCGAAGTTCAAGCATCCATTGGGGCTCATTTTTTTTAGCGGATATGAAACGAATGGTATCCCTGCTAAGACCCTTTGGCGCTGTATCAGATTCTACTGATGTACTAAAGCCCAAAGCATATTCTTTGTCTAGTACTTCGTGAATGCTTTGATTTTCAGACATGTTCATCCTTTTTGTTTAATTAGGATGATTTTAGTCCTATTAGAAAAACAAAAAGTAAATAGGAGATAATTTATCTTAATTAGAAGGTTAAGGACGATGAGAAGATTGTTTGACGTGATGCCACTCTAGTGAACACGCGGCGTCAAAGCAATCGTCTTCATCGGGACAGCCTTCACAGGCGGGCGCTGTTGCGTGGATGGAGTCGTAGAGAAATTTTTTCCAACGGACATTGTTGGGCTTTTGGGAAGCAAGGGCAGGAAAATGTTCGTTCATAAATTTTCCCATTTCTGCGCGATTGGCAAAGCCCATGGCTTCGTACAGGTGGTTCATCTCCAAAGAACGCTTGGCTACAAGAGGAGCAATCTCGCGCAACGCCACCTCGTCTTTAGCATGGGCTTCAAGCAGGATTTTAATATGAGAGTACAAGGCGGTCGCATCTGTCACGTTGGCTCCTTTGGGTTTATTTTTGGGCTTGTCGTGCAAGGTTTGTCTTTACATGTAAGCATTGTAACGCATCTTCTAGATTGATTATGTTTATATTTTAGACATTTAAATGTTTACTTAATCATCTTTTGCATGGTATACTGATAGCTTAAACCACGTCAAAGGGAGACCATGTTGCGCTGCGAAACCTGTACCATCGGCCTACTAAAAAAGGAGGTCGCGCTACTTTATGAGATCGCCAAACTCCTCACCGACGTGGAAGACTTGAAACACGTGATGGAGAAATCCCTTGCTATTTTAAAGCACGAACTCAAACTCCAACGCAGTGCCATTTACCTTTTTGAACCCGACACCAGTTTGCTGTGCATTTTTGCTTCCATCGACCTCACGCCCCAACAACAAAAGATTAGCGCTTACCGACTTGGCGAGGGCGCGACGGGCTTGGCGGGGCAGTCAAAAGAGCCCATCATCATCGAAAACGTGCACAACAACATCCTCTTTCTCAACAAAACAGGCGGGCGCAGGAGTGAAACTATCTCTTACGTAGCAGTCCCCATGCTTGTGAAAAATGAACTCGTGGGCGTGCTTAGTGCGAACCTCAACGGCGCAAGTGAGACAGACTTTGATGAGACCATCCGCATCCTCACCATCGTCAGCTCCATGTTCGCCCAAGCCAAGTTCGTCCACCAACGCATCCAAAGCGAAAAAGAACGCCTCAGTGATGAAAACAGTTACTACAAAGAAGAGGTGCTCAAAGCATCTAGTTTTGAAAATATCATTGGCAAAAGCGATGAAATTTTAAAAGTCTTTGAGATGCTGCACAAAGTCGCCCCCTCCCGCGCGACCATCTTGGTGCGGGGCGAAACAGGCACAGGCAAAGAACTCATCGCCTCAGCCATCCACAACCTTAGCACGCGCCGTGAGGGGCCATTTATCAAACTCAACTGCGCCGCCATCAGTGAAACCTTGCTTGAGAGTGAACTCTTTGGACACGAAAAAGGGGCTTTCACCGACGCCAAAGAGACCCGCAAAGGACGCTTTGAGTTAGCCGACAAAGGCACACTGTTTTTGGACGAGATTGGCGACATCTCCCCCGCCCTTCAAGTGAAGCTTTTGCGGGTTATGCAAGAACAAGAGTTCGAGCGCGTGGGCGGGTCAAAAACCGTTAAGGTTGACGTGCGCCTCGTCGCTGCGACCAACCGCGACCTTGAAAAAATGGTCAAAGAAGGCACCTTTAGAGAAGACCTCTACTACCGCCTTAACGTCATCCCCATTCTCTTGCCACCCTTGCGAAAGCGTGGTAAAGACATCAACCTTTTGTGCAATTTCTTTTTGGAAAAATACGCCAAAGAACACAAGAAAAAACTCTTTTTCACCAACGAAGCCAGAATTCTTCTAAAAGCCTATCCGTGGCCTGGCAACATCCGTGAGCTTGAAAACACCATGGAGCGCATGGTGCTTTTAGCCGACACCAACGCCGTAGATGACCGCCTAGTGGTCTCACTTTTACCCAACATCACCCTTAAAGATGACACCTTTGTCATTCCCGAGGAAAAACCTGCACCCAAAGCCCCCACCACTAAAGGAACCATCGAACAAATGGAAAAAGAAGCCATCCTTGATGCACTGCTTACATGTAAAGGCATCCAATCCAAAGCCGCGGCGATGTTAGGCATGAGTCCAAGGCAAATTGGGTATAAGATGAAAAAATACGACATCGAGTGCTAGGCTTACATGTAAAGAGGTTGCGCTAGTCTTACACAAAGCACAGTGAAAAGTTTTTTAACTACAGGGTGTTTTCTTTGGTTTTTTGACTCATCTCATCCCAACTAAGAAAGTGCTCGTGGGCTAAGTCGTAGTGGCATATCACGATATCTAATTCCCCAACCCCGCTCAACAATGTTGCGCGAATTGTTGAAACTTCTATGGGACAATGGATTTGGTGCAACAAGGCAAATTCGTCTCCTTGTAGGCGAAAAATATGCGCTTGGGGAAAGAGTTTCTTTAAGCGACTGGCGATTAAAATAAGCGCTTCATCCCCTTCTTTCCAGCCGTATTTGTGGTTAAACGCATGCATTTTTTTGATGCTAAAATGATAGCAGCATCGAAACTGCATTTGGGGTTCATGGGCCAACAAATACGTATCTAGCAATCTCCCGTTAAACACATCCGTCAAAGAATCTTTAAAAATATACGCCAGCTTACTTCTTTCTGCTAGGTTTGGAAAAATTGGTGCTTCGGGAATTTCTGGTATCTTTAGCGTCGCAAAACGCGCCAAAGCGCTTTGCACAACCACAGGGTCAAATTGCCTTCCAGCTTCCCGCGAAAGCTCTTCGAGTGCTTCTGTGATTTCCATTTGTTTGCGGTAATGTCGGCGTGTTGTCATGGCATCAAAAGCGTCCGCAACGGCCAAAATTCGCGCATGAAAAGGGATGGCTTCGCCTATGAGTCCATCAGGATACCCCTGCCCATCATACCGCTCGTGGTGGTGCAAAACCGCCTTGGCAAAAGGGCGCAAAAACGTCACCTGCGCAATAATTCTCTCACTGCTACGCGGGTGTTCTTGCATGATATTCATCTCTTCAGCACTCAAAGCGCCGGGTTTGAGCAAGATGGCTTCTGGGGTGGAAATCTTCCCAATATCATGCAATAACCCACTTTGATACACACTATTTTGCTCTTCGATAGACAAGTGCATATGTTCTGCCAACATCGACGCATAACGCGCAACCCTTGCACTGTGTCCTGCCGTGTAGGCGTCTCGCTCTTCCACGATTTTTGCCAACAGGGCAATGAGTTCGTACTGTTTAAACATATTTTATTTTTTGCACCAACAAGGCCGATTCTTCGCACCCGCGTACCTTCGCTTCAGAAGCTTTTTGTGCACTTTTTGCTATACTAAACGTACTTTCAAAATTGGCGTTTTTTCTCCCCCATTCTTTCAAGAATCTCTCGTATTTCTCCCTATTTCCAAGCATTTTCATCCTTGCGCACAATAGTTTCATTTCGGCTAATAATATCCGTATTGAACTTAATAGGCTCTTACAATATGACTAAAAATATTCATTATGACTACAAGGATAGTGACAATGGAAGTGTATGAAAAAATCAACTACCTGCTCGAAGAAAAGCAGATGTCAAAGAAGATTTTCATCGAGGCACTGATTGCCTTGCAGCCAAAGCTAAAAACAACGGGAGAAGTTCCGAGCTTTAGCACAATCAATGGCTATTTATATGGAAGAAGGGAGATAAAAATTGAACTTATTCCGTATATTGCAGAAGTGTTAGGCATCCAAGAACAAGAACTCTTTGAGACGAGTTTGGAATTCAACCACGACTATAAACCTTGCACGCACAAAAGAAGTGAGGGAAATCGTCTATTTGCTCTCTTATGTGCCCACTTCTATCATCGAGCAAATACGCTACCAACTGCAAAAATACAAAAAACTCTACAAAGAAAGTTGCGAAACCCTAAAAAAAATATAACCAAAAGCGCCAGAAGAGGGGTTCTTCTGGCGCTTTTTCTTACGACTTAAACTTTCCTAATTCATTATTCAAGTTTTCAGTCATGGCATGGAGGTGGTCCGAAGCTTGCGAAACATTGTCGATGCTACCCACATTGCTTGCGGAGATTTCATTGACCTTTTCAATCTCTTTGGCCATCTCTTGAATCTGCGTTGCTGTCGCCACGAAGCTTTTGACGGTTTCACTCGCATCGATGATGGTCTTTTTCACCGTCGCATCAATACTCGTCACGCCGTGTTGCAACTGGCCAGAAATCTCCACCAAGCCATTGACCTCTTTGGCATTTTTCGCGATGTCGCCATTGGCATCATTGATAGACTGCACCACGATGTTAATGGTCGCATCAATCTCCACGAGACTCTTTTGTGTTCGCTCGGCCAGTTTTCGCACCTCATCGGCCACGACCGCAAACCCGCGTCCGTGCTCCCCTGCCCGCGCTGCTTCGATGGCCGCATTAAGAGCCAACAGGTTGGTTTGGTCCGCGATGTCGCGGATGATATTGAGCACGTCTTTGACTTCGTTTGCATTGTGGCTCACCGCGTCCAAGCGCTCGGCCAATGCTTGCTCTTTGGTAGCCGTTTCTTGCATGGTTTTTTCTAAATGTTGGGCTTGGTTCTTGACCGTGTCGATGTCTTGTTGCGTCTTGGTGAGGGCTTCTTGGGAGAGGGTAGCTTTTTTCACCGACACTTCAATCGCCCCAGAAAGCGTCATGGCGTTTTCTTTGGTTTTGGTGATAATCTTAGATTCTGCTTCCACGTTCCGCACTACTTCAGTAGCCGTACGGGAAAGTTCTTCGGAGATAGACGCATTTTCACTGCTGATGGTTTTGGAGTTTTTCACGATGTCGTGGAGTTTTTCGATAAATTTATTGATATTAACGGAAACCTGCCCAAACTCATCGTGGGTTTTTACCACCAACCGTTGGCGCAAGTCGCCCTCGGCACTAGAGAGGTCCTCAACGACCTTATTAAGCTCATCCAGCGGGCGCAACAATGCTTTGATGATAAACACAATTAACACCAACACCACCACAAGCATCCCAATCCCCACAAGCATCAATTCACGCACTTGTTCACTCAAGAAAGCATACGCCATGGCCTTGTCAAAGGTAATCGCAGGCCGCCAGCCTGTTTCTTTGGAAACTTTGTAAGTGTAAATTTTCTCAGCACCTTGGTACGTGTACTCCACAATGCCTTCATTTGCGTTTCCAAGTTGTCTTGCCAAATCTGGTGCCACTGCAGCCAAATCTTTCCCAATAAGTTCTCCGTTGGGATGGGAAATAATCAAGCCTTTGGTGTCTTGAATCATCGAATAACCGCCCTCAAATGCGATATTCTCCAACTCGGTAAACAAAATTTTAAGGTCAATAGAAGTCGCCACAGCGCCCAAAAGCTTCCCGTCTTTCACGATAGGCGCAGCCACGGCGACAATGTGACTTTTTGTGCTAGCACTAATATACGCATCGGTTGCCACTTCTTTCATGGCGCTTTTTGCAAGGGTATACCACGGGCGCACACGCGGATCAAAGCCCGCACTTGGCTGCGTGTCCGTGCCATAAATCATCTTGCCTTCCACTTCCGTACCCACGAAAGAGTCGATGCCTCCGATAGTCCGCGTCATCTCGCGCAAGCGCGCTTTGAGCTCGCTCTCACTAATCTCTTCCAAATCCGAAAGCAACCGTGCGCCACTAGCAATCATGCTTTTCTTCGACGCTATCCATAAATCGATGTAATCTGTGAGCGCTTGGGATGCCATCGTGACACTTTTTTCCACCTGCAAAAGGCTGTTACGCTTTGTATCCATGTAACTAAACACGCCAAATACACTTAAACTTGCCACCATAAAGATGGAAATTACAAGGGTTATTTTTGTCTTGAAGTTCATCTTGTCCCCTTTTCGTAGTAGTGTTGTGCCAATACACATTAGCATAATGCAACAATTATACTACAGGGCTCCCCATATTTCCTAGGCCTTTACATGTAAACTTTCGTTACATGTAAGCATTACGTGTAAAAGGTGCCACTTTCCCCAAATATAGGCCTTTGTATGTAATTTTTATTACTTTTTTACACCTTTACATGTAAGGGTTCAACAGCATTCGATTTCCGCTTTTTCCATGGCCAAACTCCCTTCTTCGTGGTCATGAAGTTCAAACAATTCTTCCAAATAAAACACATTGGCACACACCAAATACAACACATCTTCATCAGGCGTTCGCGTGTAGTACGCGGGAGGAATTTTTTTAACAAACTTTTCCCAAAATGGATTAGCGGCCTCTGGCTTCTCCTTAAACAAAGCAAGCACCTCATCCACCACGCAACAGGCGTTTTCAAAGCAATCAATATTTTCAAAACTCACATACCGTTCCATTATTCCCCTTTCTCCACTACAGTTTTCAATGTGTCTACAAACCCTTGCGTGGAGTCTTGTTGCGTCAAAAGCCCCTGCCCTTCCACAAAGCGACGTTCCGCTTTTTCCAAAGGCCCCTCGTGCACCACCACGCCACCCGCACACTCAAGCGTACTCTCCCGCGCCACCATGCGCTGGGTATCTTTAGCAAAAGATTCTCCAAGGTAAAGTATCTGTTTGCCCTTTCGGTACGCCTTGAACCACGCAGGGTAGGCAAACCCGCCCATGGCTTCGGTCAGCCAATCCACATAATCCGCATCCGAAATGACAAAACTTGGCGTGGGTAAGGCACAGCCCATGGGTTTGATGATGAGTGGTGCTTGCGCATCCCACGTTTGTGCTTCCACATACGCGCCCTCTTTCCATTCGTACAGGGCGTACCGCTTGGGCGAAGCGCTAATGCGCGCAATACCTTTGAGCAAAAAGTGCTTACACGAGGCAAGGGCGTCGAGCAACAAGGTGTCGCGGTTGGTGTCAAAGATGACCTTCACGCCAAGGCGCAAGAGCAGTACATGGGCGGGTTGGAGGTTTTTTTCGCGCCCAAAAACCTCAATGCACATGCCCTCAATATGCCCGCGTCCGCGCCGCTGTTCGATGCTCATGGCCGCTTTGGAAACCTCTTGCATGAGTTTGGGCGTCATAGCCCTACCGCCATTAAGCGCCAAAATGGTCTCTTCGGTGGAGGCGGGCATGGCGGAGCCTTTGAAAATATCTGGCCCCAAATAGGCCATCATGTTTCCCTCTTGTAGTGCTTGGATAATCGCTTCAGGTTTCATTTGCACGCTCCTTATTTGGTGTTTTGTATTGCATAAAGCATTCCCTTGCAAAATCCCACCATTTCACGCTTGGAACGCCATATGCAATCCTCTTTGCCAAGAAACTACAAGGAGCTACCATGAGCTGTTCTTCTTCCCCCTCCAAAGGGCTTCCCAAAGATGTTGAAGCCTTGGTTAACAACCACCCCTGTTACAACGAAGAGGCGCACCACCACTACGCGCGCATCCACGTCGCCGTCGCTCCTGCGTGCAACATCCAGTGCAATTACTGCAACCGCAAATACGACTGCTCCAACGAGAGCCGCCCCGGTGTCACGAGCGAACGCGTAAGCCCTGAAGAAGCCATCAAAAAAGTCTTACATGTAGGTGCTGCCATCCCACAACTAAGCGTCGTAGGCATCGCTGGACCTGGTGACGCGCTAGCCAACCCCAAAGCAACCTTTAAAACCTTTGCTTACCTTAACCGCTACGCGCCTGATTTGAAACTGTGCATCTCCACCAACGGCCTTGCCCTCATCGACCACATCGACGCACTCAAAGCCCACAAGGTGCACCACGTCACCGTGACCATCAACAGTGTGGATGAAAGTGGCGAGATTGGCGCAAAAATCTACCCGTGGATTTACCACGACCACAAGCGTTACCGTGGAGCCCAAGCCGCAAAAATCCTCCTCAAACGCCAACTTGAAGGCATTAAAGCGTGTGTGGAAGCGGGTATCTTAGTCAAAGCCAACTCGGTGCTCATCCCCCACATCAATGACAAACACTTAGGCGAAGTGGCCAAAGTGTTGCGTGAGCTTGGGGTCTTTTTACACAACGTCATGCCACTCATTTCCAAAAAAGAGTACGGCACCAAATTTGGCCTTGAGGGCATCCCTAGTGCTTCCCCAAAAGCGCTCATGAGAGCCCAAGAAGCCTGCGGTACGGACATGAAGCTCATGAAACACTGCCGCCAATGCCGCGCAGACGCGGTAGGACTCATCAACCAAGACCGCAAAGACGAGTTTGGCAAAGAGTCCTTTAATGCCCTCTCCATCGAAGAGCTAGCCAACGCCTACGACATCACCAAACGCCAAGAAACCCACGCCAAAATCGAAACGTGGCGACGGGCTTTGAAAGTAGCCAACGCACGCTTGGAAGCTGAGAAAATCCCCTCCTTGCTCGTGGCTGTCACCTCTGCGGGTGAGGGCCTCATCAACCAACACTTTGGCGCAGCCAATGAGTTTATGATTTACGAAGTGGACAGCAAAGGGGTGCGCTTTTCCCACCACCGCAAGGTCGAAACCCAATACTGCCACGGGCCAAGCGCATGCGGCAACAACCCCATGGACGAGATTGCCAAAACCTTGGAAGACGTGGACCTTATCGTCACCGCCAAGATTGGCCCGTGCCCCAAAGCGTCGTTGGAACGTTACCGCATCCAAATCAGCGAAGAGTACGCCCATGAGCCTATCGAGGCCTCTTTGCTTAAAGCCGCCAAAGCCTTCATGCCTTTTGCGGAAGAAAAGGTCGGTTAAGATGAAAGCCATCAACGATACCACCTTACGTGATGGCGAACAAGCGCCCTACGTGGCCTTTAATACCAAAGAGAAAATCGCCATCGCCATCGGCCTTGACCAGTGTGGGGCGGATGAACTGGAAGTGGGCATCCCCGCCATGGGCAAGCAAGAGTGCGAAGACATCGCGCGCATCGCAAGCCTTGGCCTTCGCGCGCGCGTCATGGCGTGGTGCCGTGCCCACCCCAAAGACGTGGAAGCCGCCCTTACATGTAAGCTCTCCGCCATCAACCTTTCTATCCCCGTTTCAGACGTGCTTATTAGCATCAAATACAAACGGGGCAAAGACGAACTTTTTGAAAATTTAGAACGCGCCATTGCCCTTGCCAAGCGCGAGGGGATGTTCATCAACATCGGTGGCGAAGACAGCTCTCGCGCTAGCGAAACCTTTTTGCGCGAAGTCATTGGCTTTGCCAAAGACCTGGGCGCAGACCGCTTTCGTTTTTGCGACACAGTGGGCATCCTCACCCCCACAAAAACCTACAAAATTGTCAGTGCCCTCTCGCACCTTTTACCCATCGAAATGCACACCCACAACGACTTTGGCATGGCTACCGCCAATGCCATCGCGGGACTAGAAGCAGGAGCAGTGAGTGTCAATACCACCGTCGTAGGCCTTGGAGAGCGCGCGGGCAATGCCTCCTTTGAACAAACCCTTATGGCGCTCAAACACCTTTTCAACGAGCCACGCGTCATCGAACAATGCGCTTTAAAATCCCTCGTGCACACCGTGTGCGACGCCGCGCGCATTCACGTTTCGCCTAACGCGCCCATCGTCGGGGATCGGATTTTTGCCCACGAATCAGGCATACATGTAAGCGGTATGCTCAAAAATAACCAAGCCTATGAGCCTTTTTCGCCCGAAGAAGTGGGTGCGACAAGGGAGTATCCCATCGGTAAGCACAGCGGCTCAGCGGCACTCATGTACCACCTTGATGCCCTTGGCGTGCACGCGCCAAAAGAGAATTGCACGGGGCTTTTGCCCAAGCTTCGACGCATCATCACGCGGCGTAAATCTGTGTTGGCACCCCAAGAACTCCACAAGCTTTACACCAAGTACGCCCCATGTACCCCATCCGTTGGCTAACAGATTTTGCGCCTCTGCATGCCTTGTGCGCCCAAGAAGGTTGGCTGGGGGACACCTATGAGCGTGCCCCTTTGCAAACCGCCACGCCCTATCTGGCCTTTGGTGCCTTTGATGGGAGTACATGTATTGGGGCCATTACGGGGTTTTTGCACGAAAAAAGCGCGTGGATTAGCCATTTTGTAGTGGCGCCCTCTCACCGAGGAAAAGGGGTTGGACGGAAGCTTTTTGAACACCTTTTGGGGATTTTAGAAAACGAATCAGATTCCCTCTACCTTCACGCAGCACCCCAGATGGAAGCTTTTTACGCCTCCTTTGGGTTTCGTGCCTCCCATAACATCACCCGTTATTTTCGCGCGTCTAATACCCCGACTTTTTTCTTTCAACCCGGCCAAGATTTTAAACCCGCCACCCTTTCTTTAAAATTGCGTATGCACGATGCCAACGCTTTTGGTGAGCGGCGAAACCTCTTTTTAGAACACACCTTAAGCCATCCCAGTAGCCTCATTTTCTCCACGCCTTCGGGCTACTTGCATTCGCGGATGATGGAGGGCGAATACCTGTTTTTGGGCCCGTGGGTGATGGAAAAAAAAGAAGACGCGGAAGATTTTCTCAAAGCCTTACTCTTCTTTCGTGGGGCCAAGCCCATCTTCGCGGACGCGCCCGCCCTGCCCCACATCGCTTCGCTGTACGAGCGTTACGGATTTGTCGCCAAAGGCACCACGGTACACATGCAAAAAGGGGACCCGCTACCTTTGGCCCACAAACGCATTTACGCCTACGGGAGCACAGGAGTGTGTGGATGAGCGAGCTTGGAGAAGTCATCATTTGCGAATGCAGTGGCAAAACCATAGACGAGGCTATCGCCTTTTTTCAAGAAACCAGCCTGCCTTACTTTAAGGCACGCAAGGCTTTTTCCCAGTGCAAAAAAACTTGCTGCAACAAAGCCCTCATGCGGCTGTTTGACATGGTCTATTTTGGGAAAATCGACAAAAGAGAGATTGTGGAGATGATCGGAAGGCAGTAGACATTTTTCAAAAGGTCTAAAGCACCAAAGGTGCGTGGGCTTCCTGCCGAAGGAAACTCAGCGTTAGCGTAGCTTTTTGGAGCTTTGCTTCAAAAGGCGTATCCAATGATTAGGCAGTAGACATTTTTCAAAGGCCCTGTCTCGACAAGAGTTGTCCACAATGGGTACCCCAAAGCGTTCCGCTTTGACCCATTGGGACAAATTGTCTCGCGCGGGCCTTTGAAAAATGTCTTTACATGTAAGGCAATAAAGGTAGCCCATGAACCCCATAGCCATCGCCAAAGATATCTATTTTATTGGTGTCTTTGACCCCGATATTCGCACCTTTGACATCATCATGAAAGCCGCCAATGGCTCTTCGTACAATGCCTATCTCATCAAAACCTCCGAAGGGGTTATTGTCGTAGACACCGTCAAAAAGGAGTTTGAAGGAGCCTTTTTTGCCAACCTTGAAGCCTTGTGTGCGTACGAGGAGATTCGTTATGTCATCGTCCACCACATCGAACCTGACCACTCAGGGGCCTTGCCTGAGCTCATCTCCCGCGCACCCCAAGCAAAAGTGCTCATCGCGCCACAAGCGAGCATGATGCTAGGTGCGCTGACCCACAAAGAACACATGGTATTTGAAACGGTCTGGACCAATAAAACCTTACGTTTGGGCGAAAAAACCTTGACCTTTTTATCCACGCCTTACTTGCACTGGCCCGAAACATTGAGCACCTACGTGAGCGAAGACAAGCTCCTTTTTAGTGGCGATGTGTTTGGGGCCCACTACTGCGACCCGCGCTTGTTTGATGACAAAGTGGGGGATTTTTCCTATGCCTTTACCTATTACTATGACCACATTATGCGCCCTTTTAAACGCTACGTCACCAGTGCGCTAGCCTTGTATGACCGCTTTGAGATTGCTTGTATCGCGCCCCTGCATGGGCCCATCTTGCGTCAAAACCCACGCCACTACATGGACCAATACCGTGCATGGAGCGCGCCGCTTAACGCGCCCCACAAAACCCTCACCATTTTTTACCTCACGAGCTACAAAAACACTTACGAGATGGCGCAAGCCATCATGCGAGGGAGCGAACACACTGAGGGACTCATCACGCGCATTTGCGATTTAGCCGCCTTGGAAGAAGCCAATATGCTTGCTCTTTTAGACCAAAGTGACGGTTTTTTAATCGGCACCCCCACTATCAACGGCGATGCACCCAAGCCTGTGTGGGAGTTGCTTTCGTGTTTAATGTTTTTAGGTAAAGAAGGCAAATGCGCCGGGGCTTTTGGCTCTTACGGGTGGAGCGGCGAGGCTATTGAGCATGTATTGGCACGCCTTAAACACCTTAAACTGCGCGTCCCGCCCTTAGAGCACCCCAAGGTCAAGCTCATCCCTACTAAAGCAGATTTGGAAGCGTGTGAGGCCTATGGTAAAGAATTTGGGGAAGTGGTGATGGGAAAAATGATTGAAATGACACTAGAGGGCTAAACCCCTATCTTGCGCTTTGCCATTTCCAGTTGGAGTTGAAGCTTATAAGCATTCACTTGCGTGTCAAACGTACTAGTGTTTAGCACAATGTCTTCTGTACTTAGCCCAAGGAAACCTGCCATTTGTAAAAATTCGGGCGAAGAGAGCGAGGAAGCTGTTTCGTTGGTCATAAGCTTGGTTAACCAGCTCGAATCCCCCTCATTGACACTGTGGGAATCGTACTGCAACAAAAAATCCAAAAAATTTCCCTCGTCTTTTTTGATGGAGGTGTACATGGCATACTGCACCCCTGCATAAGGGTCGATTTCAAAAAGACGTGAGCTCATGGGTTCTCCTTTGGGTAAAAACGTACCAAAGGAAAGCAAAAACCGTGCCTGTTATCCTTTCGCAACCTTATTTACCAACAGGTTGCCAAGTCGCGCTATAATGACACTTTTACCTCACACCAAAGGAGACACTATGGCGAAGAAAATTTTGTTCATTGTTGGCGATTACGTCGAGGATTACGAAGTAATGGTTCCCTTCCAAGCCCTTGGGGCGGTCGGTCACACGGTCGTTGCGGTATGTCCTGATAAAAAAGCGGGCGATTTTATTCGCACGGCTATCCACGATTTTGAAGGCGACCAAACCTACAGCGAAAAGCCAGGACACAACTTCACACTCAATGGTACCTTTGCAGACATCGTGCCTGAGAGCTTTGATGCCCTTGTCATTCCCGGTGGTCGCGCGCCCGAATATTTGCGCCTCAACGAAGACGTGCTAAGCATCGTGCGTTATTTCTCCTCCGCCAACAAGCCCATCGCTGCCATTTGCCACGGCGCGCAGCTTCTTGCCGCCGCGGATGTACTCAAAGGCAAAAGCTGCTCCGCTTACCCCGCGTGCGCCCCCGAGGTCACCAAAGCAGGTGGCACCTACAAAGCCATCGAAGTCACCCAAGCCACGGTTGATGGCAATCTTGTCACCGCCCCCGCGTGGCCAGCCCATCCTGAGTGGATTGCCAAATTTTTAGACGTCCTTGGCACAAAAATTACCCACTAACCCCGCACGTTACATGTAAGGGTTTTTCCTTACATGTAACGCCTCACATCTTCAGTAATTTCAACCGCAACGCGTTTAATACCACTGTCACCGAACTCACACTCATGGCCATTCCTGCGTACATGGGCGTGAGCAGCCAACCCGTCCACGGGTAAAACAATCCCGCGGCCAAAGGGATGCCAAGGATGTTGTAGATAAACGCCCAAAAGAGGTTTTGCTTGATGACGCGCATGGTTTGGCGTGAAAGCACGAGGGCGCCCTTGACCATGCGCAAGTCGTTGCCAATAAGCACGATGTCCCCTGCGTCTTTGGCAATATCTGAGCCCGAATTTAGCGCGATGCCAATGTCCGCTTGCTTTAAAGAGGGCGAATCATTAATCCCATCTCCCACAAACAGCACCTTGGCTTCTTTTTGAAAGGCTTCAATCTGTGCGTGTTTTTGGTGAGGCAGCACTTCGGCATACACGAGGTCGATGCCCAGTTTCTCCGCCACGCTTTTGGCCGTTACTTCATGGTCGCCCGTGAGCATCACAGGCACAATGCCTTGGTGCTTTAAGTACGCGATGACCTCTTTAGCCTCTTCTTTGAGGGTATCTTCAAGGACAAAACACCCCACCTCTACCCCATCAACCGCCGCGACGATCGCCCCTTTGGCTCCTTTTTGCGCCTTTTGCATCAACACCCTAGACGCAGGAGAAACTCTAACGCCCAAAGACTCCAAAAAAGCCTCCGACCCTACCGCCACAGACCGCCCCAAGGCCTTGCCCTGCACTCCAAGGCCTGCGAGGACTTCAAAGGCTTCTACCTCACAAGAAAGCGCGATACCTTGGCGCCTAGCGTACGCCACAACGGCTTTAGAGATAGGATGTTCGCTTCTGGCCTCCACACACCCAATCAATCCCAACAATTCGTCGTCATTGACGCTAGCGTGGCTCACGGCGATTTCACCTTTGGTGAGGGTGCCTGTTTTATCAAACACGGCGTATTTCACCGACTTTAAAATCTCAAGCACTTCGGGGTTTTTGATAAGGATGCCATGCTTCGCCCCTTTGCCCACCGCTGAGACAATGGCGATAGGCGTGGCAAGCCCCAACGCGCACGGGCAAGAGATGATGAGCACCGACACGCTCGCCAAAAAAGCAAACAGCACATTGCCCGTAAAAAACCACCATCCTAACAAGGTTGCAAGGGAGATGAGCATCACCGTGGGCACAAAAATGTTTGAGACCTTATCGGCAAAGCGTCCGATGGGCATCTTCTGGTTTTGCGCTTCGCTTAAGAGCGACACGATGCTAGCAAGCATGGTTTCGTGAGCAGGTTTTGTGACGCGCACTTTCATGTAGCCCGCCCTACTCATAGTGCCCGCCACCACGTCTTCGCCCTCTTTTTTATGCACTGGCAACGACTCGCCAGTAATCATGGAGGTGTCTATCTCCGCGTTTCCTTCGATGATTTTCCCATCGCACGGGATGGCTTCGCCTGATTTGACAATGACCACATCGCCTACACGCAAAGCCTCCACGCCCACCATAGCTTCGGTGGCGTCCTCGCCCAAAACACGTGCTTGCTTGGGGGAAAGGTCCATGAGGTGCTTAAGGGTGTTGGTCGCCTTGGCCTTGGAGCGCTCTTCAAGGTACTTACCAAGAAGTACAAAGGCGATGATCATCACCGCCCCATCAAAATAGACAAACCGCATGGATTCAGGAAAAACATCCCCAAAAAGCATCACGCTCACCGAGTAAAAATAAGCCGCGCTTGTGCCTAGGGCAATGAGCACATTCATGTCATAACTACCGTTTTTTAGCGCCCCGTACGCATGGGTGTAAAAACGCGCACCCGCATAAAACTGTGCGATGGAAGCCAACACCCACACCGCCCACACGTTGTGCGCACCAAAGGGCATAAATTTCTCTAGTCCCATTACACCGGCGGCAAGGGCCATGGCAAGCCACAGGATGTACTTAAGTTTGGCGAGCTCTTTTGTTTTTTGGGCCTCTAGGGCGGCCATGTCTTTCATGACGCCATAGCCAAGTTTTTTGATTTTGCTGATGATTTGCTCGCTGCTCACCTTGTCCGAATCGTAAATAAATTCCCCCTCAGAGGAGGCGAAACTCACCTGCACTTGCTCCACGCCGGGAAGTTTTTTGGTCACTTTTTCCACTGCGTTGGAGCAATTAACGCAGGTCATGCCTGAAATGTTTACATGTAAGGTTTTGGTTGCCATTATTTTTCCTTTCTACCGTTCACTTAGCGCCAAACGCACCCCAAAATAGACAAACATACTTCCCGCCATGCGCTTTAGCCACAACCCAACCCATGGGCTTTGACCAAGGCGATGTGCCGCCCTTGAGGTTAAAAAAGCAATCCCAGCACTCACCACAAGGCCATTCACGCTAAAGACAAGCCCAAGCACCAAAAACGCCAACGGCGCATCAGGGGTGTTAGGTGTCACAAATTGAGGCAAAAAGGCTAGAAAAAAGAGGGCGACTTTAGGGTTAAGAGCATTGGTGAAAAACCCTTGCCAAAAGATTGCCTTGCCTTTAAGGGGAGCTTTTTGTGCAGGTTTTGCACGTGAGAGCAACATGGAAATCCCCAAATAGAGCAAATAAGCCGCGCCGATGAGTTTGACGGCTACAAACAAATGCGCCCACTGATACAACAACGCCGAAAGGCCTAAAACCGCCAAAGAAATATGCACCAAACATCCCGCACCCACGCCCAAGGAAGCCCTAAGGCCAGCCCCAAATCCACCCGAACCCGCACGTGCCGTGATGTAGAGTAAATCTGCACCAGGGGTGATATTGAGCAACAATCCCGCCGCAACAAACAGGCCAAAATCATGAATTCCCAACATCATATGCCTTTACATGTAAGCGCTAAATAGCCTTAAATACCCCGCCCACAAGGCCTTCCACGAAGGGATGTCTTAAGCGGTAAAAGTACATCTGGCCTTCCTTGGTGTACGTCACAATCTTAGCAAGACGCAGGATTTTGAGTTGATGGGAGGTGTTGGAGGGCGAAAGGCCAAGCATGTTGGCAATCTCCCCCACACACATCTCGTACCGCGTAAGGGCAAGAACGATTTTTAAGCGCGTCGGGTCACTGAGGGCTTGAAAAAACATCGCCGACTCACTCACCTCTTCTTCGCTGGGAAGTTGGGCTAAAATCTCCTCTAGCACGCTTCCATTTTCGCAACACGAGCGAATGAGTTTAGGCATCCGCAACCTCGGCGATGATGTCAAACCCTAGCGCGGACATTTCCGCTTTAAAAGAGACCTCCGCCGCTGCATCGGCCAAGTCTACGCACACTTCGCGGGGTGTTTTGGACATGTCTACCTCGATATCGCCAAAATCATCCTCAAGGGAAACCAAAATCGTATTGGCACAATTTTGACAGTTGATGTTGTTCGCCTGAAACCGTTTTAACATAAGAGCTCCTCTATGTGAAGATATATTCATATTCGAGATATTATCTCCCCTTGCGTAAAGAAAGGCTTAATTTCAAATGTTTCTTACCCAAGACCCGTTATAATTCCAACAAAAAACAAAAGGAAACTCCCCCATGGGAAGAGCATTTGAATACCGACGAGCAGCCAAGGAAAAGCGCTGGGACAAAATGTCTAAAGTCTTTCCAAAACTCTCCAAATCCATCACCGTAGCCGCCAAAGAAGGGGGACAAGACCCCGACATGAATCCTAAACTTCGCACCGCTATTTTGGCTGCCAAAGCGGAAAACATGCCCAAAGACAACATCGACGCGGCCATTAAGCGTGCATTAGGCAAAGATGCGGATGAAATCAAAGAGGTCAATTACGAAGGCAAGGCACCCCATGGTGCGCTTGTGTTTGTAGAATGCGCTACTGACAACCCCACCCGAACGGTCGCAAACGTCAAAGCCCACTTCAACAAATGCCACGGACAAATGCTCCAAAACGGCTCACTTGAGTTCATGTTTTCCCGCAAAGCCGTGTTTGAATTTGACACCCCTGCCCTAGACCCAGAAGAACTCGAACTTGCACTCATTGATGGCGGGCTTGAGGAACTTGAAGAGCACGAAGGAACGATGTACGCTTACGGTGACTACACCAGCTTTGGCTCCCTCTCAAACGCTCTAGAAGCCTTAGGGATTGAAGTAAAAAAAGCAAGCTTACAGCGCATTCCAAACGTACCTGTTAGCTTCGATGAAGACCAAATGATTGAAATCGAAAAACTCATCGACCGTCTTGAAGATGACGATGATGTGCAAGCGGTCTACACCAATATTGCCTAAAAAAGTGTGTTATACTTCACTCTCAAATTTTTACATGTAAGGACTGTTCATGAAAGAACTCAAAGAATACACCTATTCCCCCGAAGAGTTGGCCAAGTTCCAGTACGCTACGATTCAAACCAACAAAGGCGCCATGCAGGTAAAGCTTTACCCCGAAGAAACGCCCACTACCGTTGCCAACTTTGCAACACTCGCCAATGATGGTTTTTATGATGGGCTCACCTTTCACCGCGTTATCCCAAACTTTGTCATCCAAGGCGGCTGCCCAAGTGGTACAGGCACAGGCGGACCAGGTTGGGCTATTAAATGCGAATGCAATAAAAACACCCACAAACATCAACGAGGCACCCTTTCTATGGCACACGCTGGCGAAAACACAGGTGGAAGCCAGTTCTTTGTCTGCCACGCGCCGCAAGCGCATTTAGACGGAATGCACACGGTTTTTGGTGATGTCATCAACGAAGAAGGCCTTAAAGTGCTCGATAGCATTCGTCAAGGCGACGTGATGGAAAAAGTCACCATTTCCGAAACGCTCTAGCCCCAACGCCTTTACGCAATCTTCGTAAAGGCTCCCACTACTTTTCCAAGCACCCGCACCTGTTTTGCATCAATCCGCTCTGGTACATACATCGTATTGTCCGAAACAAGCTCCAAAGAACCGTCTGCTTTTAACTGAAGGCGCTTAATAAACAAGCCTCCTGGCGTAGCAAGCACAAAAATACCCCCACGGTGAATCTGTACTTGCGTGCGATCCACAAGCACCACATTGCCCTCGTGCAAGGTGGGCTCCATGGAATCGCCAAGGACATTAATCGCCTCAATTTCTTCTGTTTTGCAACGCACCCCAATCCGCTCTAAAATCGCTTCGTCTACATGTAAATACGCTTCTGCTACGTCATAATTTTCAGCCCCTCCGCCAGCGGAAGCATAAATGTCATGAAAGTACCGAATCCTAGCAAACCGCTCGGTCTCTTGCACAAGGCTTTCCACTATTTGATTGTAAAAAAGCCAGTTGATAGATATCTTGCGTCTGGCACAAAAATCAAGCAATTCTTGATAGGGGATTTTATTGCGGTTTTTCATGGTTGCAAGGGTGACATGGTTGATATTCAGCGCCTCTGCCACGTCTTTATCAAAAACTTTTCTGTTCCCAACATCTTGAGACAAAATATCTTTCAATCGAAGCAGTATATCTTTAAAATCAGGCATGGAAATCCTTTATATTTCATTTTGAAATATAATTGTAGCATAAGATTCTTTTTTTATACAATATGCAATCAACAAAAGGAGATAAAATGGCCCACATTACCAAAACTATCAGTAAAATAGAAGCGTTTTTAACAAAAATAGAAGAGGCTTTTGAAACATTAGGAGAGAGGTTCTTCTAAGCAAGAAAGCTAAAAGAACAATGGAACTAAAGGTAGTCAAACAAGAAATAAACAAACATAATTTGAATTTGAATCTAAAATAAAGA